>NZ_CP024081.1:2810127-3049281 GCF_003033885.1 Pseudomonas rhizophila
TGCAGTCCATTGGCGACGGCGTGATCACCACCGATGTGGAAGGGGCAATTGCCTACATGAATCCCGCCGCCGAAGCGATGACTCACTGGAAGGCCGAGCACGCCACGGGACTGCCTCTGGCCGCCCTGTTCAATTTGCTCGATGACAACGCCCAGAGTGAAGGCCTGACCCTGATCGAACATATTCTCAGCGGCCGGCTCGGTGGCGGCAGCGAGCATTCCAAACTGATCCAGCGCCTGGATGGCAGCACTGTGTCCGTCACGCTCGTAGGTGCGCCGATCCGCCATGCCGGCAAGGTCAGCGGAGCGGTGCTGGTGTTGCACGACATGACCCAGGAACGCCAATACATCGCCAACCTGTCGTGGCAAGCCACCCATGATGCGCTGACCGGCCTGGCCAATCGCCGGGAATTTGAATATCGCCTTGAGCAAGCCCTGCACAATCTGACGCGCCAGGTGGGGCGCCATGCATTGATGTTCCTCGACCTGGACCAATTCAAGCTGGTCAATGACACCTGTGGCCATGCGGCGGGTGACGAACTGTTGCGGCATATATGCGCACTGTTGCAATCGGGGCTGCGGGAAAACGACACCCTGGCCCGACTGGGGGGCGATGAGTTCGGTATCTTGCTGGAGAACTGCTCGCCGGAGGCCGCGGAAAAGATCGCCGAAGGGCTGCGCCAGACCGTACAGAACCTGCATTTTGTCTGGAAGGGCCGGCCATTCGTGACCACCGTGAGCATCGGTCTGGTGCATATCGCTCAAAGCCCGACGACGCTGGAGGCGTCCCTGCGTGCCGCCGATATGGCCTGTTACATGGCCAAGGAAAAGGGCCGCAACCGCGTCCAGGTCTATCACGCCGACGACTCGGAGCTGTCCCTGCGCTTTGGCGAGATGGCTTGGGTCCAGCGCTTGCACATGGCCCTGGAGGAGAATCGCTTCTGTCTTTATGCCCAGGAAATCGCCGCGCTGGGTCCGGGCGACCATGGCGGCGGGCATATCGAGATCCTGTTGCGCCTGCATGATGAAGCCGGAAGGATGATTCTGCCGGACAGTTTCATTCCCGCGGCAGAACGCTATGGTTTGATGACTTCCCTGGATCGCTGGGTGGTGGAAAACGTCTTCAAGATCATCCGCCAGTGCCTGAACGATTCGCGACAGGGACCGATGGCCATGTGTGCGATTAATCTGTCAGGCACAACTATCGGAGATCAGGCATTCCTTGATTTCCTGCGTAAACAGTTCGCGGCCTACTCGATTCCACCAGAAATGATTTGTTTTGAAATAACCGAGACCAGTGCTATTTCGAATTTGGGCAGCGCCATCCGCTTTATCAATGAACTCAAGAGCTTGGGTTGTTACTTTTCGCTCGATGACTTTTGTGCCGGAATGTCTTCATTCGCTTACCTGAAACATTTACCTGTAGACTTCCTGAAGATCGACGGGAGTTTCGTAAAGGATATGCTGGACGACCCGATTAACCGTGCAATGGTCGAGGTGATCAATCACATCGGCCACGTCATGGGTAAGCGCACGATTGCCGAGTTTGTTGAAACTACCCAGATCGAGCAGGCGTTGCTGGAGATTGGGGTGGACTACGCTCAAGGGTATGTGATTGAACGCCCGCAGTTGTTTACCTGTGATACGTTGCAATGCAGGCCGGCCCGGCCGCAGCCGCTGTTATTCAAGGCCCCCGGCACGTTCCGCTGAACCTCTTGTTGATCCGGAAAAAATCACAATCAAAAGGAGCCCGACAGTGATCGACACATTCAACCGAACAGGCCCGCTCATGGACGCCACAAGCTATCCGAAATGGGCACAACAGCTCATTACCGATTGCAGCGAGAGCAAGCGCCGGGTTGTCGAACACGAGCTGTATCAACGCATGCGCGATAACAAGCTCAGTGCCAAGACCATGCGCCACTACCTTATTGGTGGTTGGCCGGTCGTTGAACAGTTCGCCTTATACATGGCACAGAACCTCACCAAGACACGCTTTGCCCGCCATCCCGGCGAGGACATGGCGCGTCGCTGGCTGATGCGCAACATTCGTGTCGAACTCAACCATGCCGATTACTGGGTCAACTGGAGCGCCGCCCATGGCGTGACCCTGGAAGATCTGCAAGCGCAGCAAGTGCCACCCGAACTCCATGCGCTGAGCCACTGGTGCTGGCATACGAGTTCTTCGGACTCGCTGATCGTGGCCATCGCCGCGACCAACTATGCCATCGAGGGGGCAACCGGGGAGTGGTCGGCACTGGTGTGTTCCAGCGGTATCTACGCGGCGGCTTTCGCCGAGGAAGACCGCAAGCGAGCCATGAAGTGGCTGAAGATGCACGCCCAGTACGATGATGCCCATCCCTGGGAAGCCCTGGAAATCATCTGCACCCTGGCGGGCATGAACCCGAGCAAGGCCTTGCAGATCGAACTGCGCCAGGCTGTCTGCAAGAGCTACGACTACATGTACCTCTTCCTGGAGCGCTGCATGCAACTGGAGCAATCGGAATCGGTGGGGAAAACCTCATCGCCCCGTGAGCGCCTGGCGTTGGCCGGGAGCTGATACCCGATAGCCAACCCAGGTGGGAGCGAGCGTGCTCGCGAAGGGGTCAGGACAGTCAACGGGGAGGTTGATTGCCTGATCGCCATCGCGAGCACGCTCGCTCCCACATTTTTCGACGGTGTTCACAGAATCTGTCATTGCTGGTTTTCAACCCGCCATCGCCAGCCGGTTGCGGCCCTCGCGCTTGGCCACGTACAACGCGTTGTCGGCCCTGCGCAGCAGGCTTTCGACTGACTCACCCGGCAGCAACGTCGCGCAACCCAGGCTGACCGTCAGTTCGATTCTGGTGCCTGCGGCAAAATAATCCTGCGCCTGGGCGGCATGACGCAGTCGTTCTCCGACCAAGGCCGCGGCGTCCCGGCTGGTGTTCGAGAGCAGAATCAGGAATTCTTCGCCGCCGAACCTGAACACCATGTCCACATTGCGCAGCTGATTCTTGATGGCCTCGGCTACGCCCTTCAACACCTCATCGCCGATACCGTGCCCATGACTGTCGTTGACGCGCTTGAAATGATCGATGTCCAGCATCAACAGTGACAGCGGTTGCAAATGACGCTTGGCCATATCAATTTCACGGATCAGCGTCTGGTCCATGGCGATGCGGTTGCCGGTGCCGGTCAGTGGGTCACGCAGGGCGCTTTGGGTCGCGGCGCGGTAGAGCAGAGCATTGCGCAACGGAAACAGCAGCGTCGACAACACAGACTCAAGGTCGGCTTGTTCGGTCTCGGTGAAGCGTTGATTGCGGCGAAACACCAGCTCGCCCAAGTACTCGCTTTCATGGCTGAGGTTGTAGGTGAGGGTGTGATGCCCGCGTTGCCCCAGCTCCAGGCGCAGATCGCTGGGGCTGTGGCGGTAGATCAGCGCGTCCAGCGGCACCAGCCGCTGAACCTCACGAAAAAACAGCCCCAGGATCCGTTGCGGCTCCAGGCTGGTCTGCAATTGCTGGCTCAGCTGCTGACGCAACTGCGAAAGATTGACAGAGCGTGCCACCAGCGGTGACGGCTGGCCAAAGCCCAGGCGCTGCAGTTTGGCGCTGTCGAAATCAATCGCGTTGATCTGGGTTGGCGTTTTCATATGGCGTGAGCCCCTAAGCAAATCTGTCCTGACAGGTTGGGTGAGGCGGCTTTGGGCGGCGCGTCGTACTGGTCCTTCAGTCCCGTAGGACATCTGATTTGAGTTTAGTCCGCTTTACCTGGCAGGCATAAGTCTCATCTCAACATCCATTACCCGCCGAACATGGCGTGTTTGAGGATCTTTAGAGCGAAAGTCGTGCCATTCGGTTCAGTAGAATAAAAACCGATTGTAAATCAATGTATTGACTACAAACGGCGAGCGCGTCGTCGGCATGGGGCGACATGGACTTGGCGGTTCGCCTGGCTACGTATCGGGCGCAGGGACGTCGCGACGGTAAACCGACGCGACGCGAAGGTGAACAATTATTGGGCGTTGAACGCCTGACCGTTGACGCCTGTGCTATCCGGCCCCATGAGGTACAGGTAGACCGGCATGATTTCTTCAGGCGTAGGGTTGTTGAGCGGGTTTTCCCCCGGATAGGCCTGGGCGCGCATGCTGGTGCGGGTGGCGCCGGGGTTGATGCTGTTGGCGCGCATGGGTGCGACGGTCTCGACTTCGTCGGCCAGGGTTTGCATCAGCCCCTCGGTGGCAAACTTGGAGACACCATAAGCCCCCCAGTAAGCCCGTCCCTTACGCCCGACGCTGCTGGAGGTGAACACCACGGACGCGTCCTTGGACAGCTTGAGCAGCGGCAGCAAGGTGCTGGTGAGCATGAACATGGCGTTGACGTTCACCTGCATCACCCGCATGAAGTTCTCGCCGGACAACTGCTCCAGCGGCGTACGCGGGCCGATGATCGAGGCGTTGTGCAGCAGGCCGTCCAGATGGCCGAATTCGGTTTCAATCATCGCCGCCAGTTCATCGTACTGATGGGGCAGGGCGGTTTCGAGGTTGAACGGGATTACCACCGGCTGTGGATGCCCGGCCGCTTCGATTTCATCGTAGACCTGGGTCAGGTTGGCTTCGGTCTTGCCCAGCAGCAATACAGTAGCGCCGTGGGCGGCATAGGCCTTGGCGGCTGCGGCGCCGATGCCGCGACCAGCGCCGGTGACCAGGATGACCCGGCCATTGAGCAGGTCGGGGCGGGCGGAATACTCAAACATAAAAAAACCTCACGAAACAGAACAAATGCGTGGTGATGCGCACGTGTGGCGAAGGGATTGATCTGTGGCGAGGGGATTTATCCCCGCTGGGCTGCGAAGCAGCCCCAAGTTTTTGCAGGTTGGCCTGATGCTGTAGGAGAGGCGCTTCGCGCCTCAGCGGGGATAAATCCCCTCGCCACAAAAGCATCGACAACAGTGAGTACGGTCAGCTCAGCAACTGCACAACGCGTTATCCAGCACTTCACGCAGCGCCGAGGGGTGATCGATCACCACATCTGCGCCCCAATGGTTCGGGTTGTCGTCCGGGTGAATGTAGCCGTAGGTCACCGCGCAGGTCCTGGTGCCGGCGCTGCGGCCAGACTCGATGTCCCGCAGGTCGTCGCCCACGAACAATACGCTGGCCGGATCCAGGTCGAGCATCTTGCACGCCAGAGTCAGCGGTTCGGGGTCCGGCTTGCTGTTCTTTACATGGTCGGGGCAGATCAGCACTTTCGAGCGTTCGGCCAGGCCTAGCTGCTGCATGATCGGCTCGGCAAAGCGCACCGGTTTGTTGGTGACCACCCCCCAGATCAGGTTGGCGGCCTCAATGTCGGCCAGCACCTGGGCCATGCCGTCAAACAGGTGGCTGTGCACCGCGCAGCCCTTGAGGTAGCGGTCGAGGAATTCCTGGCGCAGTTCCTCGAAACCCGGCGACTCCGGGTCCATGGAGAAGGTCACCGCGACCATCGCCCGGGCGCCGCCGGAAATTTCGTCGCGAATATGCTGCGTGTTCATCGGTGGCAGGCCACGGTCGGCACGCATGGCCTGGCAGATGGCGATGAAGTCCGGCGCGGTGTCGAGCAGCGTGCCGTCCATGTCGAAGAGAACCGCTTTGAGACGCATCGACTTACTCCTCGCGCAAGGTCTGGATCATGTAGTTGACATCAACGTCGGCGGCCAGCTTGTAGTGCTTGGTCAGCGGGTTGTACGTCAGGCCGATGATGTCCTTGACGGTCAGCCCGGCCATGCGGCTCCAGGCCCCCAGCTCCGAAGGCCGGATGAATTTCTTGAAGTCGTGAGTGCCACGTGGCAACAGCTTCATGATGTATTCGGCGCCGATGATGGCGAACAGGTAGGCCTTCGGATTGCGGTTGATGGTGGAGAAGAACACCTGACCACCGGGCTTGACCATGCGAAAGCACGCGCGGATGACTGATGATGGATCCGGTACGTGTTCAAGCATTTCCAGGCAAGTGACCACATCGAACTGCTCGGGCATTTCCTCGGCCAGGGCTTCGGCGGTGGTCTGCCGGTATTCCACGCTGACGCCGGATTCCAGTTGATGCAGTTGCGCAACCGCCAGCGGTGCTTCGCCCATGTCGATGCCCATCACCGTCGCTCCGCGCTGGGCCATGGCTTCGCTGAGGATGCCGCCGCCGCAGCCGACATCGAGCACCTTCTTGCCAGCCAGGCTGACTCGCTCGTCAATCCAGTTGACCCGCAGCGGGTTGATATCGTGCAGCGGTTTGAATTCGCTTTCACGGTCCCACCAGCGATGGGCCAGGGCTTCGAATTTGGCGATTTCAGCGTGGTCGACGTTGCTCATGTGCAGATCCTCGAAAAACTTGAAAAATCGTAGGGCCCGAGCCGTGGCTCAAGGGGCCTGGTTATTCGTTGTGGCCGCTGATGCGACGACCCCATGCCTGTGCCGTGGCACTGAGCTGCGATTCGTCCAGGCGGGTCAGGCGGCCGTCCTCAAGCAAGGGCTTGCCGGCCACCCACAGATGTTTCACGCAGTCGCGACCGGTGGCGTAGATCAGTTGCGACACCGGGTCATAGACCGGCTGCTGGGCCAGTCCCGACAAGTCAAAGGCCACCAGGTCGGCGGCCTTGCCGACTTCCAGCGAGCCGACCGTCGCTTCGATGCCCAGCGCCCGGGCGCCATTGAGCGTGGCCATGCGCAACGCCCGGTGGGCGTCCAGGGCCGTGGCCGAACCGGCGACGGCCTTGGCCAGCAATGCGGCGGTACGCGTCTCGCCCAACAGGTCCAGATCGTTGTTGCTCGCCGCCCCGTCAGTGCCGACCGCGACATTGACCCCGGCCTGCCACAAGCGCTCCACCGGGCAGAACCCGCTGGCCAGCTTCATGTTCGATTCCGGGCAGTGGATCACGCTACAGTTGCTTTCTACCAGCAACGCCTGGTCTTCATCGCTGACCTGAGTCATGTGCACCGCCTGAAAGCGTGGCCCCAGCAGGCCCAGTCGCCCAAGCCGGGCCATGGGTCGCTCACCGGTGTTATCCACAGCCTGCTGTACTTCGAAGGCGGTTTCGTGAACATGCATATGAATGGCCGCGTCCAGTTCTTCGGCGATTACCCGGATTTTTTCCAGGTTCTCGTCGCCGACGGTGTAGGGCGCATGGGGGCCGAATGCCACTTTGATCCGTGGATGATGCTTGAGGTCGCCAAACAATTCGATGCCCTGACGAATGGCATCGTCGGCGCTGGCGGCACCGGGGATCGGAAAATCGAGGATCGGAATGGCGATTTGTGCGCGGATACCGCTGTTATGCACACGCTCGCTGGCAACCTTGGGGTAGAAATACATGTCCGAGAAACACGTGATGCCGCCCTTGAGCTGCTCGGCGATCGCCAGGTCAGTGCCGTCGCGAACAAAATCTTCGTCGACCCATTTGCCCTCGGCCGGCCAGATGTGTTGTTCAAGCCAGGTCATCAAGGGCAGGTCGTCGGCCAGCCCGCGGAACAGGGTCATCGCCGCATGGCCGTGGGCGTTGATCAATCCGGGGCTCAGGAGCATGCCCGGCAGTTCGCGGACCTGGGCTGCGTCACACTTGAGGGCTTCTGCCCGTGGACCGATGAGCACGATGCAGCCGTCGCGGATGCCCAGGCCATGATCCTTGAGCACGACACCGGCGGGTTCGACAGGCACCAACCAGGTCGGCAGCAGTAATAAGTCGAGCGCAACGGCAGGCTTGGGCATCGTGGAACGGTTCCATGGCGTATAAAGGATGGCGAAGTATACCCGAGCGTCTTCGCGGAGGGATCGCTATAATCGGCGGCTTTTGTTCATGAGTGCGGGGTGTGGGATGCGCGATCGACTGTTGGCTGCGGAGAAGGTGAAGGCCATCGATTGGCGTGATGGCGCCCTCTATCTGTTGGATCAGCGTATTTTGCCGTTCGAGGAAACCTGGATCGCCTATACCTCGGCGGCCGGCGTGGCCGAGGCCATTCGCTCGATGGTGGTGCGGGGCGCGCCGGCCATCGGCATCAGTGCGGCCTATGGCGTAGTGCTGGCAGCGCGGGCGCGGGTGGCCGAGGGCGGGGACTGGCAGGCGGCGCTGGAGGCTGATTTTGCCCTGCTGGCCGACTCCCGGCCGACGGCAGTGAACCTGTTTTGGGCGCTTGACCGGATGCGCGACCGGCTGGGGCGCTTGAAAGAGCACGCCGAACCGCTGGCGGCCCTTGAGGCCGAAGCCATCGCAATCCATGAAAGCGACCGCGAAGCCAACCTGACCATGGCTCAGTTGGGTGTCGACCTGATCCGCAAGCATCAGGGCAACGCCCAGGCCATCCTGACCCATTGCAATACCGGCGCCCTGGCCACCGGCGGCTTTGGCACGGCCCTTGGCGTGATCCGGGGGGCATTCCTCGAGGGCATGGTCGAGCGCGTCTACGCCGACGAAACCCGTCCGTGGCTGCAAGGCTCGCGCCTCACCGCGTGGGAGTTGGCCAATGAAGGCATTCCGGTGACCCTCAATGCCGATTCCGCCGCCGCCCACATCATGAAGACCAAGGGCGTGACCTGGGTCATCGTCGGCGCCGACCGCATCACGGCCAATGGCGACGTGGCGAACAAGATCGGCACCTATCAACTGGCGGTCTGCGCCATGCACCATGGCGTGCGCTTCATGGTGGTGGCGCCGAGTTCGACCATCGACATGAACCTGGCCAGCGGCGAAGACATTCCGATTGAAGAGCGCGACGGGCGCGAACTGCTGGAGGTTGGCGGCAAGCGGGTCGGGGCGGAGGTGGATGCCTTCAACCCGGTGTTCGACGTCACCCCGGCGGACCTGATCGACGCCATTGTCACCGAGAAAGGCATCGTCGAGCGCCCGGATACGGCGAAGATGGCGCAGTTGATGTGTCGCAAGCGGTTGCACTGAAGGCTTTGAGTGGCGGGTCTGCCGCTATCGCGAGCGGGCTCGCTCCCACATTGGATCGGTGTTGTGGCCGGAATCTTCGGCATACACAGATCCCCCGTGGGAGCGAGCCCGCTCGCGATGAGGCCCTGAAAGTCAGCAAATGAGCCTGAATTGAACCTCAAATCTGCTTTCGGCAAGCCTCTAAGCCCCTCTCGTCCCATATCAGCCTGTCACCGGTCAACTAACTATGCTCCATGCGCATCAGGGGGATAGGTGCGTGGCGGCTCTTGTGATAACATCCGGCGGTTTCCAGGGCTGCCTCACGAGGTGGCCTTTACTGCGCAGATCCATGGCATAACTCGTTGATTTGTCGTAAGTCGCTGCATGGCACTTGTTCTGCAGCGGCGAGCTTCGTTCGTCCCATCTGGATGTGACGAGGTTTCACCAGAAAAAGGAATCAGGCTTCTCATGGGCGAACTGGCCAAAGAAATCCTCCCGGTCAATATCGAAGACGAGCTGAAACAGTCCTACCTCGACTACGCAATGAGCGTAATCGTCGGGCGGGCGCTGCCGGATGCGCGCGATGGCTTGAAGCCCGTGCACCGGCGCGTGCTGTTCGCGATGAGCGAGCTGGGCAACGACTTCAACAAGCCGTACAAGAAATCAGCCCGTGTCGTCGGTGATGTGATCGGTAAGTATCACCCCCACGGTGACACCGCCGTGTACGACACCATCGTCCGGATGGCCCAGCCATTCTCCCTGCGCTACTTGCTGGTAGACGGCCAGGGCAACTTTGGTTCCGTGGACGGCGACAACGCCGCGGCCATGCGATACACCGAAGTGCGCATGACCAAGCTGGCCCACGAACTGCTGGCCGACCTGCATAAGGAAACCGTGGACTGGGTGCCGAACTACGACGGCACCGAAATGATCCCGGCGGTCATGCCGACCCGTATCCCGAACCTGCTGGTCAACGGCTCCAGCGGTATCGCCGTGGGCATGGCGACCAACATCCCGCCGCACAACCTCGGTGAAGTCATCGACGGTTGCCTGGCCCTCATCGACAATCCCGAGCTGACGGTCGATGAGTTGATGCAGTACATCCCTGGTCCTGACTTCCCGACCGCTGCGATCATCAACGGTCGCGCCGGTATCATCGAAGCCTACCGCACCGGTCGCGGCCGCATTTACATGCGCGCCCGCTCGACCATCGAAGACATCGACAAGGTCGGTGGTCGCCAGCAGATCGTCATCACCGAACTCCCGTACCAGCTGAACAAGGCCCGTCTGATCGAGAAGATCGCCGAGCTGGTGAAAGAGAAGAAGCTTGAAGGCATCACCGAGCTGCGGGACGAGTCCGACAAGGACGGCATGCGCGTCGTGATCGAACTGCGTCGCGGCGAAGTGCCCGAGGTGATCCTCAACAACCTCTATGCCCAGACCCAGCTGCAAGCGGTGTTCGGCATCAACATCGTGGCGCTGATCGACGGCCGTCCGAGGATCCTGAACCTCAAGGATCTGCTGGAAGCCTTCGTGCGTCACCGTCGCGAAGTGGTCACCCGCCGCACCGTGTTCGAGCTGCGCAAGGCCCGCGAGCGTGGTCATATCCTCGAAGGCCAGGCCGTTGCCCTGTCGAACATCGACCCGGTCATCGCTCTGATCAAGGCCTCGCCAACCCCGTCGGAAGCCAAGGAAGCGCTGATCAGCACGCCTTGGGAATCCACCGCGGTAGTGGCGATGGTCGAGCGTGCCGGCGCCGACTCGTGCCGTCCGGAAAACCTCGACCCGCAATACGGCCTGCGCGATGGCAAGTACTTCCTGTCCCCGGAACAGGCGCAAGCCATCCTGGAACTGCGTCTGCACCGCCTGACCGGCCTGGAACACGAGAAGCTGCTGGCTGAATACCAGGAAATCCTCAACCAGATCGGCGAGCTGATCCGCATCCTCAACAGCGCCACGCGCCTGATGGAAGTGATCCGCGAAGAACTGGAAGTGATCCGCGCCGAATACGGCGACGTGCGCCGCACTGAGATTCTCGATGCGCGCCTGGACCTGACCCTGGGTGACATGATCCCGGAAGAAGAGCGCGTGGTGACCATTTCCCACGGCGGCTACGCCAAGACCCAGCCGTTGGCCGCCTATCAGGCCCAGCGTCGCGGTGGTAAAGGCAAGTCGGCCACAGGCGTCAAGGACGAGGACTACATCGCTCACCTGCTGGTTGCCAACAGCCACACCACGCTGTTGCTGTTCTCCAGCAAGGGCAAGGTGTACTGGCTCAAGACCTACGAAATCCCCGAAGCGTCCCGTGCCGCCCGTGGTCGTCCGCTGGTCAACCTGCTGCCGCTCGATAGCGATGAGTACATCACTACCATGCTGCCGGTGGAGGAATACACCGAAGGTCATTACATCTTCATGGCCACCGCCAAGGGCACCGTGAAGAAGACTCCGCTGGAATCCTTCAGCCGTCAGCGCAGTGTTGGCCTGATCGCCCTGGAGCTGGACGAAGGTGACGTACTGATTTCCGCTGCCATCACCGACGGTGAGCGTGAGGTCATGCTGTTCTCCGACGGCGGCAAGGTTACTCGTTTCAAGGAATCCGACGTTCGCGCCATGGGCCGTACCGCCCGCGGTGTGCGCGGCATGCGCCTGCCGGAAGGCCAGAAGCTGATTTCCATGCTGATCCCCGAAGAAGGCAGCCAGATCCTCACCGCTTCGGCGCGTGGATATGGCAAGCGCACGGCCATCAGCGAATTCCCTGAGTACAAGCGTGGCGGCCAGGGCGTGATCGCCATGGTCAGCAACGACCGTAACGGTCGTCTGGTCGGCGCTGTCCAGGTGCTCGATGGCGAGGAGATCATGTTGATCTCCGACCAGGGCACCTTGGTGCGCACGCGGGTGGCCGAAGTGTCGAGCCTGGGTCGTAACACCCAGGGTGTGACGTTGATCAAGCTGGCCAGCGACGAAACGCTGGTCGGGCTTGAGCGGGTGCAGGAGCCATCGGAAGTCGAAGGCGAGGAGCTGGAAGGCGAGGAGGGCGTGGCGTTCGACGGCACTCTTGCTACCGACGTTGACGACATGACCGGCGACCAACCGCTCGACGCTGCCGCAGACGAAGAAGAACCGCAGGACTAAGCGGACATGCAGGGGGCGGATGAAGATTCGCCCCCTTGTTGTTTGTCCCGTTTGAAAATTTGCGACACTGCACATGACGCGCAACTGTGGGAGCGAGCCTGCTCGCGATGACGGACTGACATTCAACATGGATGCTGACTGTTACATCGCTATCGCGAGCAGGCTCGCTCCCACATTTGGGTCATGTGTTGATTGAAGATTGATGTGACCACCAGATCAGAGCGAGATTGGATGTGAGCAAGAGAGCCTATAACTTCTGTGCCGGCCCGGCGGCGCTTCCTGAAGCGGTCCTGAAGCGTGCCCAAGGTGAACTTCTCGACTGGCATGGCAAGGGCCTGTCCGTCATGGAAATGAGCCATCGCAGCGATGAGTTCGTGTCCATTGCCACCAAGGCCGAGCAGGACTTGCGTGATCTGCTGAACATCCCCTCCAACTACAAGGTGCTGTTCCTGCAGGGCGGCGCCAGCCAGCAGTTTGCGCAGATCCCGCTGAACCTGCTGCCCGAAAGCGGCAAGGCCGACTACATCGACACCGGGATCTGGTCGCAGAAAGCCATCGAAGAAGCCTCGCGCTACGGCCACGTCAATGTCGCGGCCACTGCCAAGCCCTACGACTATTTCGCCATTCCCGGCCAGAACGAGTGGAACCTGTCCAAGGACGCGGCCTACGTTCATTACGCGCCGAACGAAACCATCGGCGGCCTGGAATTCAACTGGATTCCGGAAACCGGCGACGTGCCCCTGGTGGCTGACATGTCTTCGGACATCCTGTCGCGCCCGGTGGACATCTCCCGTTTCGGCATGATCTACGCCGGCGCCCAGAAGAACATCGGTCCCAGTGGCATCCTGGTCAGCATCATTCGCGAAGACCTGCTGGGACGCGCCCGTTCCTTGTGCCCGACCATGCTCAACTACAAGGTCGCCGCCGACAACGGCTCGATGTACAACACCCCGCCGACCCTGGCCTGGTACCTGTCCGGCCTGGTATTCGAGTGGCTCAAAGAACAGGGCGGTGTCGAGGCTATCGGCAAGCTCAACGAAGTGAAGCAGCGCACGCTCTATGACTTCATTGACGCCAGCGGCCTCTACAGCAACCCGATCAACAAGACTGATCGTTCGTGGATGAACGTACCGTTCCGCCTGGCCGACGATCGTCTCGATAAGCCGTTCCTGGCCGGTGCCGACGAGCGCGGGTTGCTGAACCTCAAGGGCCACCGTTCGGTCGGCGGCATGCGCGCTTCCATCTACAACGCCGTCGATATCAACGCGGTCAATGCGTTGATTTCCTACATGGCAGAGTTCGAGAAGGAACATGGTTGATGTCTGAGCAAGAACTCAAGGCGCTGCGCCTGCGCATCGATGCCCTGGACGAAAAGGTCCTGGAGCTGATCAGCGAGCGCGCGCGCTGCGCCCAGGAAGTGGCACGGGTGAAAATGGCCTCCTTGGCCGAAGGCGAAGTACCAGTGTTCTATCGCCCGGAACGTGAGGCGCAGGTACTCAAGCGCGTCATGGAGCGCAACAAGGGCCCTCTGGGCAACGAAGAAATGGCGCGGTTGTTCCGCGAGATCATGTCTTCGTGCCTGGCCCTTGAGCAGCCTTTGAAAGTCGCTTACCTGGGCCCTGAAGGCACCTTCACCCAGGCTGCCGCCATGAAGCATTTCGGCCACGCCGTGATCAGCAAGCCAATGGCGGCCATCGACGAAGTCTTCCGTGAAGTGGCGGCGGGCGCGGTGAACTTCGGCGTGGTGCCGGTGGAAAACTCCACCGAAGGCGCGGTCAACCACACGCTGGACAGCTTCCTTGAGCACGACATGGTGATCTGCGGCGAAGTCGAGCTGCGCATCCACCATCACCTGCTGGTGGGGGAGAACACCAAGACCGACAGCATCAGCCGGATCTACTCCCACGCCCAGTCCCTGGCCCAGTGCCGCAAGTGGCTGGATGCCCATTACCCGAATGTCGAGCGCGTGGCGGTGTCCAGCAACGCCGAGGCGGCCAAGCGGGTCAAGGGTGAATGGAACTCGGCGGCGATTGCCGGCGACATGGCGGCCGGCCTCTATGGCCTGACCCGCCTGGCGGAAAAAATCGAGGATCGTCCGGACAACTCCACGCGATTCCTGATGATTGGCAGCCAGGAAGTGCCGCCCACCGGCGACGACAAGACGTCGATCATCGTCTCCATGAGCAACAAACCCGGCGCGCTCCATGAGCTGCTGGTGCCGTTCCATGACAATGGCATCGATCTGACACGGATCGAGACCCGTCCGTCGCGCAGCGGTAAATGGACCTACGTGTTTTTCATCGATTTTGTCGGCCACCACCGCGATCCACTGGTAAAAGGTGTGCTGGAAAAAATCAGTCAGGAAGCAGTGGCACTCAAGGTGCTGGGTTCCTACCCCAAAGCAGTTCTTTAAGGGCGGATAGCTAATGAGTGGCAACTTCCTCGCTCTGGCGCAGCCAGGCGTGCAACAACTCTCGCCTTACGTTCCAGGCAAGCCGGTGGACGAATTGGCCCGCGAGCTGGATCTGGACCCGGCCAGCATCGTCAAGCTGGCAAGCAACGAAAACCCTTTGGGGGCGAGCCCCAAGGCGCTGGAGGCGATCCGGGACGAGCTGGCCGAGCTGACCCGTTATCCCGACGGCAACGGTTTCGCCCTCAAGAGCCTGCTGGCCGAGCGCTGTGGCGTGGAGTTGAGCCAGGTCACCCTGGGCAACGGTTCCAATGACATTCTCGAGCTGGTGGCGCGTGCCTACCTGGCGCCGGGCCTCAATGCCGTGTTCAGCGAGCATGCGTTTGCGGTCTACCCGATCGCCACCCAGGCCGTCGGCGCCGACGCCCATGTGGTGCCGGCCAAGGATTGGGGGCATGACCTGCCCGCCATGTTGGCGGCCATCGACGCCAACACGCGGGTCGTCTTCATCGCCAATCCAAACAACCCGACCGGCACCTGGTTCGACGCCCAGGCGTTGGACGACTTCCTGCAGGACGTGCCCGAGCACGTGCTGGTGGTGCTGGATGAGGCCTACATCGAATACGCCGAAGGCAGCGATTTGCCCGATGGCCTGGATTTTCTCGCCGCCTACCCGAACCTGCTGGTCTCGCGCACGTTCTCCAAGGCCTATGGCCTGGCATCGCTGCGGGTTGGTTACGGCCTGTCCACCGCCGTGGTGGCCGATGTGCTCAACCGCGTGCGTCAGCCGTTCAACGTCAACAGCTTTGCCCTGGCCGCTGCCTGTGCTGCGCTCGGGGACGACGCCTACCTGGCCGAAAGTCGCCGCCTGAACGAGGCTGGCATGCAGCAGTTGGAAGCCGGGTTCCGTGAGTTGGGCCTGAGCTGGATTCCATCCAAAGGCAACTTCATCTGCGTCGACCTGGGCCGTGTCGCTGCCCCGGTGTTCCAGGGCTTGCTGCGCGAGGGTGTGATCGTGCGTCCGGTGGCCAACTACGGCATGCCGAACCACCTGCGCGTCACCATTGGCCTGCCAGCGGAAAACAGCCGCTTTCTCGAGGCGTTGAGCAAGGTTCTGGCTCGTGGTTGATGTCACTTCACTGCAATCTGCTGCACCTATGATCGGTCGCCTGGTGGTGGTCGGTCTGGGATTGATCGGCGGCTCTTTCGCCAAAGGCCTGCGCGAAAGCGGTCTGTGTCGTGAAGTGGTGGGTGTCGATCTGGACCCGCAGTCGCGTCGGCTGGCGGTGGAACTGGGAGTGGTGGATCGCTGCGAGGACGACCTGGCGATTGCTTGCCAGGGTGCGGACGTGATCCAGTTGGCCGTGCCGATCCTGGCCATGGAGAAGCTGCTGGCACGCCTGGCGACCATGGACCTGGGGCAGGCGATTCTCACGGACGTCGGCAGTGCCAAGGGCAATGTCGTGCGGGCGGCCACCGAAGCCTTCGGCGGGATGCCGGCGCGCTTTGTGCCGGGTCATCCGATTGCCGGTTCCGAGCAGAGCGGGGTGGAAGCCTCCAACGCCGAACTGTTTCGTCGTCACAAAGTAATATTGACGCCACTGGACCAGACCGATCCGGCTGCGCTGGCAGTGGTGGATCGCCTGTGGCGCGAGCTGGGTGCGGACGTCGAGCACATGCAGGTCGAGCGCCACGATGAAGTATTGGCCGCCACCAGCCATTTGCCACACCTGTTGGCGTTCGGTCTGGTGGATTCATTGGCCAAACGCAATGAAAATCTTGAGATCTTCCGTTACGCTGCCGGCGGTTTCCGCGATTTCACGAGAATCGCCGGTAGCGACCCGGTCATGTGGCACGACATCTTCCTCGCCAACCGCGAAGCTGTCCTGCGCACACTCGATACATTTCGCAGCGACCTCGACGCCTTGCGCGACGCGGTCGATGCAGGGGACGGGCACCAATTGCTGGGCGTTTTCACACGCGCCAGGGTGGCCCGCGAGCATTTCAGTAAAATCCTGGCCCGTCGGGCCTATGTGGACGCTATGAACTCCAACGATCTGATTTTCCTGGCACAACCTGGTGGCTCCCTGAGTGGGCGTATTCGTGTACCGGGCGATAAATCGATTTCCCATCGTTCGATCATGCTCGGCTCCCTGGCTGAAGGCGTGACCGAAGTGGAAGGCTTTCTCGAAGGTGAAGACGCCCTGGCGACGCTGCAAGCGTTCCGCGACATGGGCGTGGTCATCGAAGGCCCGCATCACGGTCGCGTGACCATTCATGGTGTCGGCCTGCACGGCCTCAAGCCGGCTCCGGGGCCGATCTACCTGGGCAACTCCGGCACGTCGATGCGCCTGCTGTCCGGACTGCTGGCCGCCCAGGACTTCGACAGCACCCTGACCGGTGACGCTTCGCTGTCCAAGCGGCCGATGAATCGCGTGGCCAACCCCCTGCGGGAAATGGGTGCGGTGATCGAGACGGCGGCCGAAGGTCGTCCGCCAATGACCATTCGCGGTGGCAACAAGCTCAAGGGCCTGACCTACACCATGCCGATGGCCAGCGCCCAGGTGAAATCCTGCCTGCTGTTGGCCGGTCTCTATGCCGAAGGCAAGACCACTGTCACCGAGCCGGCCCCGACCCGCGACCACACCGAGCGCATGCTGCGCGGCTTCGGCTACCCGGTCACGGTCAACGGTGCCACGGCCTCCGTCGAGTCCGGCAGCAAACTGACCGCGACCCACATTGAGGTGCCGGGCGATATCTCGTCCTCGGCGTTCTTCCTTGTGGCCGCCTCGATTGCCGAAGGCTCCGAGCTGGTGCTTGAGCATGTGGGCATCAACCCGACCCGTACCGGTGTGATCGACATCCTGCGCCTGATGGGCGCTGACATCACCCTGGAAAACCAGCGTGAAGTGGGCGGCGAGCCGGTTGCAGACCTGCGCGTACGAGCAGCTAAACTCAAGGGTATCGAGATTCCCGAAGCGCTGGTGCCACTGGCCATCGACGAATTCCCGGTGTTGTTCGTGGCGGCGGCCTGTGCCGAAGGGCGCACCGTGCTGACCGGCGCTGAAGAACTTCGGGTCAAGGAGTCGGATCGTATCCAGGTGATGGCTGACGGCCTGATCGCGTTGGGCGTGAAATGCCAGCCGACGCCGGACGGCATCATTATCGACGGCGGCCAGATCGGCGGTGGCGAAGTCCATGGTCACGGTGATCACCGTATCGCCATGGCCTTCAGTGTTGCGTCTTTGCGCGCCAGTGCGCCGATCCGCATCCATGATTGCGCCAACGTCGCGACGTCGTTCCCGAACTTCCTGGCGCTGTGTGCCCAGGTCGGTATTCGAGTAGCACAAGAGGCACAGTCGTGAACATCAAGGCACCGGTTATCACCATCGATGGCCCAAGCGGTTCGGGCAAGGGCACCATCGCCGGAATACTGGCCAAACAATTGGGCTGGAACCTGCTTGATTCGGGCGCCTTGTATCGTCTGCTGGCGTTCGCCGCGGCCAATCATGGCGTCGATCTGACCAACGAAGAGCTGCTCAAGGCCCTGGCTGCGCATCTGGACGTGCAGTTCATCGCGGCGACCGACGGTCAGCTGCAGCGCATCATTCTGGAGGGTGACGAAGTCAGCAATGTCATTCGTACCGAAAGCGTCGGGGCCGGGGCCTCCCAGGTCGCCGCGCTGCCGGCGGTGCGCGAGGCGTTGCTGCAGCGCCAGCGCGCTTTCCAGGAGCCGCCCGGATTGGTGGCCGATGGGCGCGACATGGGGACCGTGGTGTTTCCCGATGCCCCGCTGAAGATTTTCCTCACCGCCAGTGCTGAGGAGAGGGCTCGTCGCCGATATTTGCAGTTGAAGGGCAAAGGCGAGGATGTTAGTCTGTCGAGTCTGCTAGATGAGATCCGTGCACGCGACGAGCGTGACACCCAGCGCGCAGTAGCCCCGCTCAAGCCGGCGGCTGACGCGATACAGCTGGATTCCACGGAGTTGTCCATCGATCAGGTGTTGCAACGCATCATGAGCGAAATCGCCATCCGCGATATCGCCGGGTGACCAGGAAGCTCCGCAGGGGACCAGTCATAGTCCTGCGGTGCTTCTTTTATATGAAACTAACCCACACCGTCTGGGGTGTGGAGGCGGGCGTATTCTTCGCCCTAATCAACAGGAATTAAAATGAGCGAAAGCTTTGCGGAACTCTTTGAAGAAAGCCTGAAAACCCTGAACCTTCAGGCAGGCTCCATCATCACCGGTGTTATCGTTGATATCGATTACCAAGCTCGCTGGGTAACCGTTCACGCTGGTCTGAAGTCTGAAGCACTCATCCCGCTTGAGCAGTTCTACAACGACGCTGGCGAACTGAACATCAACGTCGGTGACGAAGTTCACGTTGCGCTGGACTCGGTTGAAGATGGCTTCGGTGAAACCAAGCTGTCCCGTGAAAAAGCCAAGCGCGCTGAATGCTGGATCGTTCTGGAAGCGGCTTTCGCAGCTGAGGAAGTGGTCAAGGGCGTTATCAACGGTAAGGTTAAAGGCGGCTTCACTGTCGACGTTAACGGCATCCGTGCGTTCCTGCCAGGTTCCCTGGTTGACGTCCGTCCAGTGCGCGACACCACGCACCTGGAAGGCAAAGAGCTGGAATTCAAGGTCATCAAGCTGGACCAGAAGCGCAACAACGTTGTCGTTTCCCGTCGCAGTGTCCTGGAAGCCGAGAACTCCGCCGAGCGTGAAGCTCTGCTGGAATCGCTGCAGGAAGGCCAGCAGGTCAAGGGTATCGTCAAGAACCTCACCGATTACGGCGCATTCGTCGATCTGGGTGGCGTCGATGGCCTGCTGCACATCACCGACATGGCCTGGAAGCGTATCAAGCATCCTTCGGAAATCGTCAACGTTGGCGACGAGATCGATGTCAAGGTTCTGAAGTACGATCGCGAGCGCAATCGTGTTTCCCTGGGCCTCAAGCAACTGGGTGAAGATCCATGGGTTGCTATCAAAGCCCGTTACCCAGAAAGCACCCGCGTCACCGCTCGTGTTACCAACCTCACCGACTACGGCTGCTTCGCTGAGCTGGAAGAAGGCGTTGAAGGTCTGGTACACGTTTCCGAAATGGACTGGACCAACAAGAACATCCACCCTTCGAAAGTCGTACAAGTCGGCGACGAAGTGGAAGTTATGGTTCTGGACATCGACGAAGAGCGTCGTCGTATCTCCCTGGGCATCAAGCAGTGCAAATCTAACCCATGGGAAGATTTCTCTGGCCAGTTCAACAAGGGCGATAAAATCTCCGGCACCATCAAGTCGATCACCGATTTCGGTATCTTCATTGGTCTGGATGGCGGCATCGACGGTCTGGTTCACCTGTCCGACATCTCCTGGAACGAAGTGGGCGAAGAAGCCGTACGCCGCTTCAAGAAGGGCGACGAGCTGGACACCGTTATCCTGTCGGTTGACCCAGAGCGCGAGCGCATCTCCCTGGGCATCAAGCAACTGGAAAGCGATCCGTTCTCCGAGTACGTTCAAGAGAACGATAAAGGCGCAATCGTTAAGGGCATCGTGAAAGAAGTTGACGCTAAAGGCGCCATCATCACCCTGGCCGACGATATCGAAGCGACTCTGAAGGCCTCCGAAATCAGCCGTGACCGCGTTGAAGACGCGCGCAACGTTCTGAAAGAAGGCGAAGAAGTAGAAGCCAAGATCATCAGCGTTGACCGCAAGAGCCGCGTAATCCAGCTCTCCATCAAGTCGAAAGACGATGCTGAAGAGAAAGAAGCAATCCAGAGCCTGCGCGACAAGCCAGCTACCTCTGACATTGCTGCTGGTCCTACCACTCTGGGCGACCTGCTGCGTGCACAGATGGAAAAGCAGAACTGAGTTCTGTCAGACCATAAAAAAGGGCGACTTCGGTCGCCCTTTTTTGTGGGCGTGATTCGGGAAAACTGGCCTGTTTGTAAGTTGGCTCCTCTGTCTGACTCGGCAGTGAAACCAATCCTGCAACCTAACTGTCTCTTTCTTTAAGCAGATCAATCACCTATTCAGGGCTAGACTGCGGATGCTCCCCTGGGCCAATGTGGGAGCGAGCCTGCTCGCGATAGCGCCAGATCAAACACCACCCCGTCGGGTGCTGCATATTCAAGGAGATTAATGAACAGGCTCATCCTGGTATTCGCAGTATTGACCTTGGCAGGTTGCACCACAAGTGCCAAGACCCATGCAGTGCGTGGCGTCAGTGGCATCGAGGTCGATTGTTCCGGCCTGGGATCGGGCTGGGAAAAATGCCACAAGCGCGCTGCGAAGGAGTGCAAGGGCGCAGGGTACAAAGTCATCACTCGCTCCGATGATGCCAAGGATGAAGATCAGTATCCATTCGGCTTCAATCCGGCAGGCTACCTGACCCGCACGATGTTGGTCATTTGTCGTTGAATGCGCTCAAGTGCAAGGCTTGTGCAGAAGCGGGGCAAATACGACAGGATGAAGATATGTCAAGACTTGGGCTGTTCAAATTCTTCCGGTCATGCTAAAACCTTTTCAAGCGATTTTCCTAGCTGCTTGAAAAAGAAGGGAAAAATATGACGAAGTCGGAGTTGATCGAACGAATTGTCACCCATCAAGGGCTACTCTCATCTAAAGATGTGGAGCTGGCCATCAAGACCATGCTTGAGCAAATGTCCCAGTGCCTGGCGACCGGAGACCGCATCGAGATCCGTGGCTTCGGCAGCTTCTCTCTCCATTACCGTGCGCCGCGTGTCGGTCGCAATCCCAAAACCGGCCAATCCGTGAGCCTGGACGGTAAATTTGTTCCGCATTTCAAGCCGGGCAAGGAACTCAGGGATCGCGTCAATGAGGAGGAGGGGGATGACCTGTAAGGAGGCGTTTATGCAAGGGGAAATTCATGCACCGCTTTAAACGTTTTGCCCTCGTCTTGCTCGCGTTGCTAGTGGCTGCAGTCATCGTTCTGTTTGTGCTTGAAAATACCCACTCTGTCGCATTGTTGTTCTTGGGCTGGTCGACGCCGCAGGTTCCTGTTTCGGTTTTCGTGCTGTTGGCGTTTCTCGCTGGTATGATGTTGGGCCCGTTACTCGCATGGTTCATGGGCCTGCGCCGACGGTTTAAATAATGGATGTGTGAGCCCGGAAGTCTTTGTGTAAAAGGATCACTGTCTGCAACTTTTTTCTGGCGTTTGGGTGCGTTTTGATCGTGTTTAATTTAACTCAGTTTGTTGCGGTATCCGCCGAGGGGCTGATCGTTCTGCCTTTTAGCGTGTCCAGTTTGTGTGCGGGTGTCATGTCAAAAAAAGGACATGAGGCCTCAGATGCAAAATAATCCAGTCGAAACCCATCGCTCTGATGAGATTGACCTTATTGCCCTCGCTCAGGGTCTTTGGTCCCAAAAATGGTTGATCATTGGTGTGACTCTTTTAGTCACGGTAGGCGCGGCTGCGTATGCGTTTCTCAGTAAGCCGGTCTATGAGTCCAAGCTTTTCATCATGCCGCCAACGCAGAATGATATAGCCGAGCTGAATTTTGGTCGTGGGAAAAGCACTGAGCTGGAACCTTATTCGATCAAGTATGTTTATGACGTTTTTGCCAGAAACCTTCAAGGCGAGTCCCTGCGTCAGAAGTTCTTCAATGAGATTTATCTTCCCTCCCTCGATGAGTCTCAGCGACAGGGCGCGCTCGACCGTTTGTACGCGCGCTTTTCCCGGGAACTGGTGATCAAAGGGCCGGGAAAAGATACGCCAGATCGCTTTTCGGTGGCCGTTCAAGGTGGGGACCCTGTCCGGGCCACTGAATGGGCAAAGATCTACGTCCAACACGCCAGCGAAGCTGCTGAGTCGGAGCTGGTCAAGAACGTGAGCACCGAGGCGTCGGTAAATGCGCGTAACCTTGAGCAGCAAATTGTGAGCTTGCGCGAGACTGCGCAGCGCGTTCGCGAGGACCGCATTCAGCAGCTGCGGGAGGCGTTGAAGATCGCTGAAGCGATCGGTTTGACCTCGCCGAGAATCAACTCTTCTGCGGCGGTGGATATCACGGTAGATACCGGCGATAAAATGGATTACCAGCGGGGTAGCAAAGCATTGGCGGCGGAAATCAATGCGCTGGAGTCCAGGTCTTCTGATGATGCATTTATTACTGATTTACGGCCGCTGCAGATGCAGTACGGTTTATATCGTAAGTTGAATGTTGATCCTGAAAGGATTTCGGTTTATCGGCAGGATGGTAGTATTGAAGTGCCGGAGAGTCCGATAAGGCCAAGAAAACTTTTTATTCTTGTAGTGGGTTTTATTTCTGGGCTGGTATTAGGTGGATTTATCGCATTGATTCGATTTTTGGTCATTCGGCTATCAACAGCGTCGGGTGTAGTAGCTGCTCGTTCGTAGCTGATAGTAAATAGCCGACTTCCTCTTGAGGCGATTATCGCGGATTGAGGTGCAACTTCTTAAGCTATGTTTTTCATGTTTCCCGCAAAATCGAACCTACTCCAGATATCCGCTTGGAAGGTGCGCCAGCTAGGTTAGGGGAGGGGGGCTGCGATCTCTGTAGGCGAGGTGGAGTGGTCTAATGAAACCGGACACCCATTTGGGCGAGAATATCGCCACATAGAGGTGTCAGATGACCAAACAACGCCGTACCTTTTCCGCTGAATTCAAACGCGAGGCTGCCGACCTCGTTCTTAAGCAGGATTACAGCTTCATTGAGGCCAGCCGCTCGCTTGGTGTCGGCGAGTCGGCTTTGCGCCGATGGGTCGACCAAGTGCAGCAAGAACGCACGGGCGTCACCCAGCAGAGCAAAGCGCTGACCCCGGAGCAGCAGAAAATCCAAGAGCTGGAAGCCCGAATTGCTCGCCTTGAGCGGGAAAAATCGATCTTAAAAAAGGCTACCGCGCTCTTGATGTCTGAAGATCTCGAGCGTTCGCGCTGATTGACCAGTTGAGCATCCACGAGCCGGTTGATTGGCTGTGCAAGGTGTTTGAAGTGACCCGCTCGTGCTACTACGCTCGGCGTCTCAGGCGCCGCACACCGGATTTAGAACGCCTTCGATTGCGCAGTCGGGTGAACGAGTTGTTCACCCAGGGCCGCAGTGCTCCCGATAGCCGTAGCATCATGGCCATGATGCAGGACGACGGTGAGCAGATCGGGCGATTCAAGGTGCGCAGCCTGATGCGCGAGCTGGAGTTGGTCAGCAAACAACCGGGATTGCATGCTTACAAAAAGGCGACGGTCGAGCGGCCCGACATCCCTAATATTTTGAACCGGGTGTTTGATGTGCCCGCTCCTGACCACGTCTGGTGTGGCGATATCACTTACATCTGGGCTCAAGGGAAATAGCAGTATCTGGCGGTTGTGCTAGATATTTTTGCCCGCCGTGTTGTGGGCTGGGCGTTGTCGGGAAAGCCGGATGCCGACTTGGTCATCAAGGCCTTGGACATGGCTTACGAGCAGCGAGGGAAGCCTCAGGATCTGCTGTTCCACCCAATTTAATGGTGGGCTGCCACCGGCTCAGGCCGAGAAAAAACTTAACGTCGTGTCCGGGATCAGTTGACCACTACAAGGAGCGTTTGTGTCCTGCTAGGACCGCCTGTCTCTTTGATCAAATCAAATTCGTGTAGGCATGCTGTGCCTATCCTTTAGCGTTCTCCTATAATTTTGCCTGATGGCGATCTGCAGTGAATGCGATGTTCATTTCCTCCCCCATATCTCGGCTTAAGCGCGTACCGAAGCAAGGAATTCACCTATCGTTGGATAGGAAGCTCTGCGCGCAGATGATTGTGGCTAAGGATTTTTCCCCTTTAGTTGTATAATCTATTCATCTGAAGGTTCAACGCGCTTGGTTGAGGTCTTGCTCGATGGTTTAGAGCAAGCAAGCTGGAGAGCTGGTCCCTCCAGCCCAGCCAGTGAAGGGCGTTCCGCAATGAGTGGTGGGTGGATGTTGAGCGTTAGTGATTAGAGTATGGACATGAATATTCGCAATGCAATCAGCGAATCCACCCTCTGCAAGCGGCGGAAGGCTTGGTATCGGGCGCAGTGTAAATCCAGGCAGGATCATCGAGCTGAAGAAAATCTGCAGCGGAAGGGCTATGCGTGTACTCGTCCCATGTGCCGTCGTGTTCGAATCGTACGAGGACAGCCCCGGATCGTCCAAGAGTCACGATTTCCAAGATACCCATTCATAAATCTTCCTGCCGATACCGATTGGTCTCCTTTGCGTTCGACCCATGGGGTTAGTCGTATTGTGAGTTTTGGAGGGCGACCGCTGCGGCTAGCTAACTCTGTCGTCCTGAAATTACAACACCGCGATGAGTTGATGAGTAACTTTCATGTCACGTGCTCAGAGCGTGCTCAATCTCTCGAACCAACTTGCATTGAGCTTGATATTATTATGGTGGCTGCGGACGGTAAAGAGCGAATGGTCATGCTCGTAAATTGCTTGAATCGACAGGAGCAATCGATAAGTCATCATTATACATAGCTATATAACCGGATCACCTGAACGGATTCGGGCGTGGAAAGCATGAATCAGCGCACTAGGGCGTCGACGGTTAACCCTAGGACGGTAGCATGCATAGAAGCATGTTTTAGTTTGACCAGACTCATTCATTCGATAATTTAGGCTTTGACTATGCATCAATTGAACGATATTAAACTTGCTATTATTGGCCTGGGTTATGTGGGGTTACCGCTTGCTGTAGAGTTTGGAAAGTTTCGCCCGGTGGTTGGGTTTGATATCAACCAACCTCGTATAGACGCTCTGAAATCCGGACATGACTCTACGCTTGAAGTTAGCGATGCTGAACTAAATCAATCCAAATATCTAGGCTATAGCTCTATTGTAAGTGAGTTAGGTGAGTGCAACACTTTTATAGTGACTGTGCCCACGCCAATTGATCAATATAATCAGCCGGATCTTACCCCGCTGATCAAGTCTTCCGAGACTATCGGTAAAGTGCTTAAGAAAAATGATATTGTCATTTACGAATCCACTGTTTATCCAGGCGCAACGGAGGAAGAATGTGTTCCTGTGTTGGAGCGAGTTTCAGGTCTTGTCTTTAATGTCGACTTTTTTGTGGGGTACAGCCCGGAGCGTATAAATCCAGGTGATAAAGAGCATCGTGTTACTACAATAAAAAAGGTGACTTCCGGTTCTACCCCGGAAATAGCTGATCTGGTGGATGCGCTTTATAATCAGATAATCACTGCCGGCACCCACAAGGCCAGCAGTATCAAAGTCGCAGAGGCTGCGAAGGTTATCGAAAACACGCAACGTGATCTCAATATCGCTCTTATAAACGAACTTGCAATTATCTTCAACAAAATGGGGATTGACACAGAGGCCGTTCTTCAAGCTGCCGGTACTAAATGGAATTTCCTACCTTTCCGGCCCGGTCTAGTGGGTGGTCATTGCATTGGTGTCGACCCGTACTACTTGACGCACAAGGCCCAAGCTATCGGCTATCACCCTGAAATCATTCTTGCTGGCCGTCGACTTAACGACAGCATGGGAGCGTATGTTGTTTCCCAACTGGTGAAAGCGATGTTAAAACGCCGAATTCATGTGGATGGCGCCCGTGTTTTGATCATGGGCTTGACATTTAAGGAGAACTGCCCGGATCTACGCAATACGCGTATCGTCGATATTGTTGCTGAACTGGCGGAGTACAATATTGCGGTAGATGTCTACGATCCGTGGGTCAGCGTTGCTGAAGCTGAGCATGAATATGCTATCACCCCAATATCCGAACCGATGACTAACACCTACGATGGTATTGTTGTCGCGGTCGCACATAATGAGTTTCGGGATATGGGGGCTGAAACCATTCGCAGTTTTGGTAAGACTGAACATATTCTATATGACCTTAAATATTTGCTGGCTAGCTCGGATTCCGATATTCGCCTTTAAATAAAATTCAAATAGGCCAATGCCCGGGGATGCTCGGGTGTTGTACACTTTCTAACTATGAATCGAATTTTATGACTCGCTATGAAACCTTGCTGAAAACTCTCCCGTTATCTCCAAAGCAATGGCTGATTACGGGGGTTGCCGGATTCATCGGATCAAACCTGCTGGAAACACTACTAAAACTTGATCAGTGTGTGATCGGTCTGGATAATTTTGCAACCGGCCATCAGCACAACCTTGATGAAGTTAAGCGTGAAGTGACGGCTCAGCAATGGGAGCGGTTTAGATTTGTTGAGGGAGATATACGGGATCTTAAGAGCTGTGAGCAAGCCTGTTCCGGTGTGGACTATGTACTGCATCAAGCAGCTCTTGGGTCGGTACCTCGTTCGCTAAACGACCCCATTACTACAAATGCCACTAATATAGATGGCTTCTTAAATATGCTGGTGGCAGCCAGAGACGCTAAGGTTGAGAGTTTTACCTATGCTGCAAGCAGTTCTACTTACGGTGATCATCCAGGTCTACCTAAGATTGAGGATGTGATTGGCAAACCATTGTCACCTTACGCCGTGACTAAGTATGTGAACGAACTATATGCCGACGTTTTTGCACGTTGCTATGGGTTCAACAGTATCGGTCTACGTTATTTCAATGTATTCGGAAAGCGCCAAGATCCGGCGGGCGCTTACGCGGCAGTAATTCCGAAGTGGACGTCGTCGATGATAAGAAATGACGACGTTTTTATCAACGGTGACGGGAAAACCAGTCGTGATTTTTGCTTTATAGAAAATACAGTCCAAGCTAATTTGTTGGCAGCCACCACTGCTAATAAAGATTCATTAAATCAAGTGTATAACGTTGCTGTTAGTGGGCGTACTGATCTGAACCTACTATTCACTGTGCTTCAAAGCGAACTGAAAAAAAATGATGTAAATTACAGTAAGAGTGCAATATATCGCGATTTTCGTAAGGGCGATGTACGGCACTCTCAAGCGGATATTAGTAAAATCACCGAATTATTGGGTTATCAACCAAAGTTTGATATTGAACGAGGTATCGCGCATGCCATGCCTTGGTATATCAGTTTTTTAAAGTGATCATTACCTAAATATTATTATCATGGTTTATCTTAATTCTGTTGAATTGCAGGCGCTGGGATTTAAGCGAGTGGGTAAAGTCTTGAAATGGCGGATTGTTTGCCTGTCAAAAAAACGTTGTGTATTTTGAATGTTGCGGATAGCTAACTTAAATTAATTAATGGGCAAAGTATGATTTCGTTTAATAAGCCTCCCTATACCGGAAATGAAGAGAAGCACGTATTGACCGCTATGCGTAGCACTAAAATTTCAGGAGATGGCCATTATAGCGGTCTATGCCACCAATGGTTCGAGAAAGAACTTTCTTGTGCGAAGGCTTTGTTGACTCCGTCCTGCACCCATGCATTGGAAATGGCCGCAATACTCGTGGGGATCCAGCCGGGCGACGAAGTTATAATGCCTAGCTATACATTTGTCAGCACAGCAAATGCCTTTGCTTTGAGAGGGGCAACGATAGTATTTGTGGATATCAGACCAGATACCATGAATATCGACGAGCGTCTCATTGAATGTGCTATCACAGAAAAAACAAGAGCAATAGTGCCCGTTCATTATGCCGGCATCTCTTGCGAAATGGACACTATTATGGATATTGCCGCGCGGCATAAACTTTACGTTATTGAAGACGCGGCTCAAGGTCAAGGATCTACCTATAAAGGTCGGGCACTCGGAAGTATTGGTCATTTGGGAGCGTACAGCTTCCATGAGACAAAAAACTATACAAGTGGTGGCGAGGGAGGACTGTTGATAATCAACGATCAGCAGTTTGTCAGTCGTGCCGAAATCATTCGCGAAAAAGGTACAAATAGAAGCCAATTTTTCCGCGGAATGGTTGATAAATATAGCTGGGTAGATATCGGAAGTAGTTATTTACCTTCAGATATCCAAGCGGCGTTTCTCTGGGGGCAGTTGGAAAAATCTATTGCTATTAAAGAAAATCGATTGACGACGTGGGCTCAGTACAGTGCAGGGCTTCAATCTCTAGCAGCTGAAGGTAAAATTTCTCTTCCAGAAGTTCCTCTTGGATGCGAGCATAATGCTCATATGTTTTACTTGAAAGTAGCTGGTTTGGAAGTCAGGACCAGTTTGCTAGAGTATCTCGCGAAGCAAGGTGTTCATGCGGTTTTCCATTATGTTCCCCTTCATTCAGCCATTTGCGGGGAGCGTTACAGCCGTTTTCATGGAGAAGATGTGCAAACCACGCAAGGGAGCGAGCAACTTATTCGCTTACCTATTTGGTACGGCATCCCAGAGAGCGATGTCGCCCAGGTGATTGATGCTATTCAGAGGTTCTTTCGTTGAACTTCCGAACGGTCTCTGTTTATGCGGTAGGGATTGCTCTTGGAGCTGCATTAAGTCTTATTACTTTACCTATACTTGCATGGCTATTTCCGCCTGAGGATGTGGGTAGGGTTTCCTTGTTTCAGCTCTCCTTGTCGCTGATAGTAGTATTTTTTTCCTTCGGTCTTGATCAATCATATGTTCGAAATTTTAATGAGGTAGAGGATAAAGTAAATCTTGCTCGAATCTGTATGATGCCGGGATTTTTCGCATTACTAATAGGCGTGGCCCTAGTCGGTATGTATGCAAAGCAGTTGTCTTACTGGCTGTTCGATTTGGATAGTTTATTGCTTTACGGGATATTTTCGTTCGCTGTGGTTGTTTTGTATCTAGAGCGTTTTTTTTCCGTTTTTATTAGGATGAAAGAGTTGTCATTCGCGTACAGTTTGACTCGAGTATTCCCTAAGCTATTATTTCTGATATTTGTTTTTGGGGTTTTTTTGTTCCCCGCCCAGAAAAGCTTTGTTCTTTTAGCCGGTATGCAGAGCCTCTGCTGGTTATTGGTTGTGTTAATTATGCTGTGCTATCTGAAAGATGAATATTTAAAAAATAAAAAGCTTGTTTTTGAGTTCAGGGCTACGCGAGAGCTCTTCTATTTTGGTTTTCCATTGATGTTGAATGGTATTGCCTTTTGGGGGCTTAGCTTTCTAGATCGAATAATGCTTAAAGAGCTTTCGTCATTGTCTGAGTTGGGTGTTTATGCCGTGGCGTCAACTTTGGCGGGGGCTGCAATATTGTTCCAACAGATATTCACTACTATGTGGCATCCGGTAATTTACAAGTGGGTCTCCGAGGGCGCTGCCGAAGTAAAGTTGAAGAATATAAATGAGTCTGTTCAGTTATTTTCACTAGTCCTGATTTGCATAATTGCGCTGTGCTCGTTTGTTGTAATCTATGTTCTTCCAGAGGCGTACGTTTCAGCTAGATACATGCTTCCCGCTTGTATGGTTCCTCCTTTGCATATAATGATAACTGAGGTCTCTGGTATTGGAATAAGTATCTCAAAGAGAACTAAATTTCTCCCGGTCATTACTCTTGTCTGTGTGCTGGTAAACTTGGGCTTTAACTATTTTTTGATACCGACATTTGGTGCTGGAGGAGCAGCAGCATCCACTGCTCTTGCTTTTTCTCTATACCTAATACTTAAGACGGAGGTTTCTAATAGAGTTTGGGTTTCTTTTTCAAATGCGAAATTTTATATTTTCTCCTCTTCCGTTGTCGCGCTGTGTGTAATAAGTGCGCTGGTTGGTGAAGCCTTGGGTTATGGGCTCTATGTCGCTTGGGTAGCAGCGTTGTGTTTGTGTATATTGGGATACAAGGCGCAGGTGAGATTGTTGTACGGTTTTATAAGAGGTCGAATATAAATGTTATTTGTGCACGGTTCTTTGGCGCTCGGTGGCGTTGAGACTTTTTATGTAAGAATGGCTCAAGGTAGGAAAAAACGCGGGCTGGTAACTAAGTTTTTAATACTTTCAGCTGAGAGTAAAAGTCATCCTGAGCTTGTGAGTCGAGCTAAGGCTTGTGCAGAAGTATATTTCCTCGATGAGATAATACGATCACCCTTCACGCTTCCCTCTAGCGCAATTATTTATCAGTTTTCTTTGATTTATCCATTAAGACGCTCAGTGTTGCAAAAGATTTTTAACGGAATTAACTGTGCCCATGTCTCAAACGGCTTTTGTGCACACATGGTGTTGCGCTTGGCGTCGGTCTTGAAAATCGATTTAGGTCTCACAATGGGGCTTTATCACTCGATGGAGTTTTCTTGGGGCGCGCGTCTTCCCCGGTTACCTTTCTTTGAAAGAAGTAATCGTCAGCTTTTCTATTATTTACATGCGGTACAAGCCTTAATGTTCTTTAATGAGAAGACGGTAGATTTATATTCAAAGCTTTCCGGAAAAGATTTTAGTAACGTCGGCTTGTTTCCGCTGGGGGTTGTGGAAGGAATTTCAACGTTACCATCCAAGCGGTTTAGTCCGTTTCTTAACTTAGGCTCTGTTGGACGCCTTGTGGATTTTAAATCTTACAATTTATGGATGCTGGATGTCGTTAATGAGCTTAGGAGGTTGGGCCTTACTGTCAGATACGATATCTATGGGTATGGACCGACAGAGGAAACTATAGCTGACAAAATAAGAGATCTACATCTCGAAGATATTGTTTTCCTGAGAGGGAGTCTTGATTATTCTGAATTTTCTAAAATCGTATCTGAGTTCGATATATTTGTCGGGTCGGGTACTGCATTGGTTGAAGCGGCGGGGCTAGGTGTTCCATCAATTATTGGGATCGAAAACTCTAATGAAGCGACCACATACGGATTTTTGAGTGAGATACCGGGCTTCTCTTACAATGAAGACGGCCTTTATCCAAAGAGAAGTGCGGTGGATATACTTGTTGATTTTAGTTCTTATAATGAAGTTGATAAGTTGATTCTGAGTGAGGCACATGTAAAAAAAGCTGAGATGTTTTCTGTAGATACGTGTGTGGAGAATTTCGAGCAGGTCAAGCCTTCTGCTATGCTGAACTCACCATTGCGGAAAAAGTCTTCTCTCTTCTTCCGTTTTTTATATACTAGCAGCGTAGTTTTTTTTTCCCTGCTCTGGAGGCTTAAGGGACGTAAGTTAAGTCAGGTGGTGAGGTCTGTTGACTGATTAATCGTTACTGAAAATATTGTTCTTTTTCATAGGGTGTTTTTTATTGTGGTGGATGCAAATATTTATCAATTTAACTCTACACCTCGTTATGCCTGCGGCTGCTTAATTCTGGCGCTGATATTTGCTTTCGCTCTGGCGTCGCTCCCAGTCGACGCTTTTGTTGATAGAGATAACTATCTACGTTATGCCTCTAGCGCAGCGGAGATTTTCGCTCGAGGATTCGGGGAAGGACCTGCTTACATTGTTACAAATGAACCAGTATGGCTGCTGATCAATGTAATGCTTTCGTTCTTCTGTGAAGACGAAGATGTGGTAAGGATGGTGGTATTTATATCGTCTCTCTTGTCAGCTTATCTATTGTTGAGAGTCGATAGTAAGTTTTTTTTTATTTTGTTGCTTTTCTTGATTCTTCCTCAAGTTTTAAAAAATTATGTTGTTCACCTTCGTCAAGGCTTGGCCGTCGCTGTTTTTTTACTTGGATGGTTCTCCAGAGGAGGAGCAGCACGTAATGTGCTGATTCTTTTGACTCCTTTTATACATGCATCATTCTTTTTTGTTGTGGTGATATATTATTGCAGCGTGGTGTTTGCGCTGCTCAGATTTTCATCCGGTTTGCGAGTCGCTCTTTTTGCGCTAGCGGGTGGCACGGCTGCTTTTTCTGCTCTTTGGCTAGCCTCCAGTTTGGGAGCGCGCCAAGCAGAAGCCTATAGTCAGAATGACTTAGATATTAGTGGATTAGGTTTTATATATTGGTCAGCGATCGCCACGGTTTATTTTTTGCAAGGGAAGACTTTTTTAAAGGAAAACAGTTTTCAGGTAGGAATGCTGGTTTTCTACTTGGCTGTTTATTTCTTTCTGCCTGTATCAGGTCGTATTTTTGAAAGTGCGCTAATTTTGGTCCTGCTATCTGGTCTTCGCCTAACTTCCTGGCGGCGGGCTCTTTATTACCTGCTTTTTTGTTTTTACTTTATCATGCAGTGGCTTCCTAGATTATCGCAGCCAGGCTTCGGTTGGGGCGTGGAAAATTATATCTAGATGGACTGGTCTTCTTTTTTTCAGGTGACTGAAAGCGAACTAATGGTGCAGGGGTTATGAAAGTTATACATGTGATCATTGGTTTGAATTTGGGAGGAGCTGAACTCATGCTTTTTCGGCTCTCTGAAGCATTAAATGGTGATGATGATCAAGAGCATTCGGTTATATCCTTGACGGACTATGGGAAGCTTGGACCGATACTTACGAGTAAGGGGGTGAGCGTTACAGCGTTGGGTATGCGGAATATATTAGATGTCCCGCGGGTATCATATAAGCTATGGCAAATTTTCCGTTTGAGAAAACCTGATATCGTTCAAACTTGGATGTACCATGCTGATCTTATTGGCGGTATCGTTGCTCGATTTTCCGGTATCAAGAATATAATATGGGGAGTTCGTAGCACTAATATCCATCGAGGAGTCAGTAAGGTAACGAGGGGGATTCGTATATTATGCGTCTTCTTTTCATATGTAATACCTAAGTTAATTGTTTGTGCTGCTGAGGCATCGAGAAAGGCCCATGTGCGTATAGGTTATAGTCAACGGCGAATGACGGTTATACCCAACGGATTTGACACAAAATTATTGACTGCAACGCTTGAGGATAGAATGCAAATCCGCACTGCCGCGGGTTTTTCTGAGAGTGATTTGGTTGTAGGTAGCCTCGGCAGATACAACCCTGCTAAAGATCATGATAATTTCATTACTGCTGCGGCTTTTTTGGCAAAAGATTATCCAAACTTAAAGTTTTTGCTGGTCGGTCGGGAGTTGGATCTAGAAAATGAGGTCGTTATGAAGCGAATCAGAGAAACCGGTTACTCTGATCGCTTTGTGTTACTGGGTGAACGGCACGATGTCGCTCGCTGCTTGAAAGCTATGGATATTTTCTGCTTACATTCTCAGACCGAAGGTTTTCCAAACGTTTTAGGAGAGGCAATGACCATGGGGTTGCCCTGTGTAACTACCGATGTAGGCGATGCGTCCTTTTTGATCGGTGACACTGGCACGGTAGTAGAGCCCCATAACGCATTAGCATTAGCCGAAGCATTGAGATATCTGGTTGTTGCCGGAGAGACATTCCGTTTAGATTTAGGTAAAAAAGCGCAGCGCCGAATCCACGAAAATTTTACTATGAGCTGCGTCAAGTTGAGGTTCAAATCATTGTATGATCATCTGAGTTTAGATGATAGTTAGGAATAAGCTCGCTTAGGCTAAATATATCTGTATAAGTCAAGCGTAAAAGTCTCTTGGTATCAGTTGGAGTATGTTAGGTGCTAGCTATACACTGATTTCGATTAATAGAGTTACGCTGGCTGTTTGTAGGGTTGGTTTGGGCGCTTCCGAACTAGTCTAGTGAAAATATTCTCTGTAGTTTATATCTATAAAGATTGTTGGGCGGAAGGTTTATGAGATTTTTACTGGTTGCTAGCTTTCCTGAATCTATAATGGTATTTCGTGGTGAGTTAATTAAGGCTCTGCTCCGGCGTGGTTTTATTGTTCATATCGCGGCGCCGAACTTGTCATTAGGTAGCGCTGTACGAAAAGACCTTGAAGAGGCTGGACTCCAGGTGCACGAGATTCCACTCAGGCGAGTGGGAATGAATCCGCTATCTGATGTTCTTACTCTCTGGAGTTTGTGGCGTTTGATGCTGCGGATTAAGCCTGATGTTTTTTTGGGTTATACAATAAAGCCAGTTATATACGGATTGTTGGCTGCGCGTTTGGCTTGGGTTCCGAAGCGCTTTGCTCTTATTACTGGTCTCGGTTATTCTTTTCAAGGTAATAGCACAAAAAAAGGAAGTCGGAATTTTCTCCGCACTTTAGTTCAAGGTCTTTATAGGTTGGCACTTAGGGGTGCGAATAAAGTATTCTTTCAAAACTCAGATGATCAGAGATTGTTTTTAAATCGAAAGCTTATTCATTCGTTAGCAAAAACTGTGGTGGTCAATGGGTCTGGTGTTGATCTTGTTAGATATAAAATGCAGCCACTACCATCTCGGATGAGCTTTCTACTCATTGCTCGCCTTCTCGGGGATAAGGGAGTGCGTGAATATGCGGAAGCCGCGCGACGGGTTCGGGGTATGTATCCGTATATAAAATTTTATTTGGTCGGCTGGTTGGATGACAATCCTGACACTATAGGTAAACACGAATTAGAGTCGTGGGTCAGTGATGGGACGTTGGAGTTTTTGGGGCGTCTAGATGATGTTCGACCAGCAATCGTAAATAGTAGTGTTTATGTATTACCTTCCTATAGAGAAGGTACTCCGCGAACAGTACTTGAGGCGATGGCAATGGGGCGTCCAATTATTACTACTGATGCTCCCGGTTGTCGTGAAACTGTTTCTCACGGCCTGAACGGATTGTTGGTTTCTGTAAGGAGTGTTGATGATCTTGTTCAAGCAATGGTTAAGTTGATTGAAAATAGGGAGGTAGTTGAGCGGATGGCCATCGCTTCCAGAGCTATGGCCGAAGAGAAATATGACGTCCATAAAGTTAATGATATAATGCTGTTGGAAATGAATGTATAAATATTAGATTTTGCATTTTGCATTTTGCATTTTGCATTTTGCATTTTGCATTTTGCATTTTGCATTTTGCATTTGGAGTGTTAGCTTGATTGGCCGAGTTTATTTTTCTAAGGAGTGAGTCATGTTGAAACGCTTAATAGACGTTCTGGTTGCTTCCTTAGGTTTGATTTTGTTGTCCCCTATTATGCTCATAGTCTCTTGGCAAATACGGAGGAAGCTTGGTTCACCTGTATTGTTTCGCCAGAATCGCCCCGGGCTTAATGGCAGGCCGTTTGAGATGATAAAGTTCCGGACAATGCGTGATGTGTTGGCCGATGATGGGAATCAGCTGGCAGACTCGGAGCGGCTTACGAGCTTTGGCCGTTTTTTGCGTTCGAGCAGTCTTGATGAGTTACCGGAGTTATGGAATGTTTTGAAAGGTGATATGAGTCTTGTTGGACCGCGACCACTGCTCATGGAGTATTTGCCTCTTTATACCGCTGAACAATATCGGCGTCATTTAGTTCGTCCTGGTGTGACAGGGTGGGCCCAAGTAAATGGTAGGAACTCCTTAAGTTGGGAGAAAAAATTTGAGTTGGATAGCTGGTATGTTGATAATCATACAATTTATCTGGATATGAAAATTATTTTTCTTACAGTGAAAAAGGTTTTCCTTCGGGATGGTATCACCGCGGAAGGCGAAGCTTCGATGCCCAAGTTTACCGGTACAAGATGATCGCGACGTCGATTTGTTTGATTTTGCGAGGTGTAAATTGATGCTAAATAAGAAACTGGTCATTATTGGGTTCGGAGGTTTGGGGAAGGAAGTACATTGGTTGGCCACGCGTTTAGGTATTGATGTGCGTGGTTTTCTTGACGACAACCCTGATTTGCTGGGCGAACAATTTGATGGTTCCTGTGTAATAGGGAGTATTGATAGTTGGAAGGATTACAAGGATTGTGAGTTCATAATTGCAATCGGAAGTCCTCGAGTTCGCGTGGCGATTAGAGATAAGATGCTTATCCAAGGCGCGCCTAGTTTTGCTACGTTGGTTGATCCTACTGCTGTCGTAGATTTAAAGCAGGTTTCTATTGGTGAGGGAAGTTTGATTTGCGCGGGCACAACTTGTACTGTTCAAATAGTTATAGGGGCACACGTAGTTATTAATCCCCATTGCTCTATCGCTCACGAGGTCGTTATCAAGGATTTTGTAACGCTGGCACCGATGGTAGCTATTTCAGGTAACGTTTATGTTGATTCAGTAGTGGAGCTAGGAACAGGTTCATGTGTTCGTCAGGGCCTAAATCTGGGTGCAGGTTCTATGCTCGGTATGGGGAGTGTTTTGACAAAGGATATTTCGCAGTCTAAACTTTTCTTCGGGAATCCCGCAAGGTACATAAGAGAGTGGAAATAAATAGGGTGATGGAAACAAGTAAATAGGGTGAGGTTCCTAAGTGCAACTGATTCGTCAGTTTCTAGGTCTGATTTATATCTAATAAGTTTTGGCGGCTAAGCAAGGCTGGCGGTCAATTAAAGTGTTTATAGGGTGAATTTAGAAATGCTTAACTCTCCTTTTAGTCCATGGCCATGCTTCACCGAAGAGGAGGCCGATGCAGTCCGTGATGTTATTCTTTCCAATAGAGTTAATTACTGGACTGGTTCGGAGTGTCGAGAGTTTGAAAAAGAATTTGCCATCTGGTCGGGTGCGGACTACGCGGTCGCTGTTGCCAATGGCACTGTAGCGCTGGATTTGGCATTATTGGCTTTGGGGATTGGTGAGGGTGATGAGGTTGTTGTAACCTCCCGAACCTTTCTTGCTTCTGTTTCTTGTATTGTCAATGCGGGGGCCACCCCAGTATTTGCCGATGTTGACCGCGATTCGCAAAATGTTACAGCCGACTCTATTCAAGCGGTATTAACCCCTCGGACACGAGCCCTGATTTGTGTGCATTTGGCGGGATGGCCCTGCGATATGGATCCGATCATGGAGCTTGCGGCTAATTATAATTTTAAAGTTATTGAAGACTGTGCCCAAGCGCATGGTGCCCGTTATAAGGGGCGTACGGTTGGGTCAATCGGGCATATAGGCGCATGGTCGTTCTGCCAAGATAAGATCATGAGTACGGGCGGAGAGGGGGGGATGGTCACGACAAATGAGCGCTCCTTGTGGTCCAGAATGTGGTCTTATAAGGATCACGGAAAGAGTTGGGAGGCCGTTTATGAACGTGAACATGCTCCAGGCTTTCGTTGGTTACATGATAGCTTTGGCACCAACTGGCGAATGCTTGAAGTCCAGGCTGTTATTGGACGTATACAGTTACGCCGTATGGTTGAGTGGCATTCTAAACGTCTTAATAATGCCAAGCTTATTTGGGCATCCGCTCGAAAAATAGATGGTTTACGTGTCCCTAGAATTTCTTCCGAATGTATTCACGCTGCATACAAATGTTACGTATTCGTGCGGCCCGACAAGCTTGCGCCCGGCTGGGATCGTGATCGTATTCTACGAGAGATATCAGCTAAAAACGTTCCTGTTTTTTCGGGCTCTTGCTCTGAAGTCTATTTGGAGAAAGCATTCGAGGGGACGGATTGGCGGCCTTCTCAATCTCTACCGACGGCCAAAGAGTTGGGGGAGACTAGTTTGATGTTTTTAGTTCATCCAACTTTAACAGATAATGAAATACTCCAAACATGTGATGTGTTGACCGATGTTTTGAATCAGGCATGTCATGCTTGAGAAAATCTTGGTTGGTTGGCAGAACAAAGCTGTTGATGAGGTTGTTCTTCGCGGATATTCAAGGGTGTGCTGATTATGGAGCTTTTGTTTATTCTGTTGTCGACCATGGGGGGGGCTATATTCTTTACGTGGTTATTGCGCTTTTATGCAATTCGTCAGAATATTTTTGATATTCCCAATGCGCGAAGTTCACATAACCAACCGACTCCACGCGGGGGGGGCATAGCGTTTGTACTTAGTTTTTTATTTGCTTTGATTGTACTTGTGCCGGATGCATCATTAGGATGGTCGTCAATATGGGCTATTTTCGGCGCCGGGATAGGAGTCGCATTACTTGGCTTCTTCGATGATCATAGACCCATTGGAGTCTGCTGGAGATTGCTTGGGCATTTTATAGGTTCTATATGGGCGCTTTGTTGGCTGGGCGGCATGCCTGCTTTGGAGATATTTGGGAATCGGATTGATTTTGGCTGGGTCGGACATGCGTTCGCGGTTATTTACTTGGTGTGGATGCTTAATTTGTATAACTTTATGGACGGCATAGATGGTATCGCTAGTGTTGAGGCGATTTGCACTTGCCTCAGTGCCTGTCTACTCTATTGGGCTTCGGGTTTTAGCGACTTAGTTATGGTGCCTCTATTGCTCGCCATGGCTGTATTAGGCTTTCTTTATTGGAATTTTCCTCCCGCTCAAATATTTATGGGCGATGGAGGAAGCGGTTTTCTTGGGATTATCCTGGGAGTGAGTTCGTTACAGGCGGCAGGGTCTTCACCAAAGCTTTTTTGGGCTTGGCTGATTTTGCTTGGAGTTTTTATTGTTGATGCCACTGTTACCCTCATACGACGTGGGTTACGCGGTGAAAAGCTCCATGAAGCTCATCGCAGTCATGCCTATCAGTTCGCCTCACGTCAATACGGAAGTCATTTGCCTGTGATATTGGCGGTCGTGGCCATTAATATACTATGGCTATTGCCGTTGGCTGCATGTGTGGTGTTGTGGGGCTTGGAAGGTGCGTTAGGATTGGTTTTGGCGTATGTTCCTCTAGTGATGATAGCAGTCAAATTTCATGCCGGTGAGCCGGAGAAGGTTGTCCTTCATTTGGGCGGCAGGACGGGGTTTTTTTAGTGCCTATCTGTCGGTTGATCAGTTTCGAGGATACTACAATGGAATCCGTTATCGCTTAAGGAGCAGGTCAAGGTGCATGAAGGGGTTATGGCTAAATTAAGAACAACCATGCTGGGGTTGACGAGGCGCCAAAAGCGAGCAATCCAGGTTCTCACCGACATAATTCTTGTATGGGGGGCGTTGTGGCTGGCATTTGTCGTTCGGTTGGGTATCGAAGCGTTGGCCAGCCCGATAGAAACGCATCTCTGGCTTTTTGCATCCGCTCCGCTGGTAGCCATTCCAATTTTTATCCGCTTTGGCATGTATCGTGCCGTAATGCGTTATTTCGGTAACGATGCGTTGATCACCATCGGTAAGGCTGTCAGCCTATCTGCCTTGCTGCTGGCATTGGTGGTGTTCTGGTATAGCAACCATAAAACCGTGGTACCGCGCTCCATCATCTTCAACTATTGGTGGCTCAGCCTGATCATGATTGGCGGTTTGCGCCTGATGATGCGGCAATATTTCCTAGGAGATTGGTTTGCCGCTGCCCAACATGTACCGTTTACCAATCGGGACGATGGCCTGCCAAAGGTGGCTATCTATGGTGCCGGGGCCGCAGGTAATCAATTGGTGGCCGCATTGCGTATGGGACGGGTGATGCGTCCTGTCGCGTTCATCGATGACGATCGCAGCATTGCAGACCGGGTGATCGCCGGGTTGCAGGTCTACCAACCCAAACATATTCAAAAGATGATCGATGCGACCGGTGCGCAAGAGATTTTGCTGGCGATCCCGTCTTCGTCACGAGGTCGTCGTCGTGAAATATTGACGTTGCTGGAAGGTTTCCCGCTGCATGTGCGCAGTGTTCCCGGTTTCATGGATCTAGCGAGTGGCCGTGTCAAGGTCGATGACATCCAGGAAGTGGATATTGCGGATCTTCTTGGGCGCGATCCTGTGCCTGCACAAGCTGACTTGCTTGAGCATTGCATTGCCGGACAGTCGGTTTTGGTGACGGGGGCGGGAGGTTCAATCGGTTCTGAGCTTTGTCGGCAAATCCTAGCCCTCAAGCCCACAACGCTGCTGCTATTCGAGCATAGTGAGTTCAATCTCTACAGTATTCTGTCTGAACTTGAGCCGCGAATCGCTCGGGAATCGTTGTCTGTCCGCTTGCTGCCTATCCTGGGTTCGGTGCGCGATCAGCACAAGTTGCTGGACGTGATGAAAACCTGGAATGTCGACACGGTCTACCACGCCGCCGCTTATAAGCATGTGCCCATGGTCGAGCACAATATTGCCGAAGGTGTCTTGAACAACGTGATCGGGACGTTGAACACCGCGCAAGCTGCGTTGCAGGCGGGCGTCTCGAATTTTGTATTGATTTCCACCGACAAAGCCGTGCGCCCCACCAACGTGATGGGCAGCACCAAGCGTCTTGCAGAACTGACCTTGCAAGCCCTGAGCCGTGAACTGGCGCCAGTGCTGTTCGGCGATAAGGCCAATGTCTCGCGAGTTAATAAAACCCGCTTCACCATGGTCCGGTTCGGAAATGTGCTGGGCTCGTCAGGGTCGGTAATTCCACTGTTCCATAAGCAGATCAAGTCCGGCGGCCCGTTAACCGTTACGCATCCCAAGATCACGCGTTATTTCATGACCATTCCGGAGGCTGCACAGTTGGTGATTCAGGCCGGTTCCATGGGCTTGGGCGGGGATGTGTTTGTACTGGACATGGGCGAGCCGGTGAAGATCGTCGAGCTGGCGGAGAAGATGATTCACCTGTCTGGCTTGAGTGTTCGTTCGGAAAAGAACCCTCACGGCGACATTTCAGTCGAGTTCACAGGCCTGCGTCCTGGCGAGAAGCTTTACGAGGAGTTGCTGATTGGCGATAACGTTGTCGCGACCCCGCATCCGATGATCATGAGTGCCAACGAAGATCACCTGCCCTGGGAGGTGCTCAAGGCTAGGCTGACGGAGCTGCTGGCTGCCATCGAACACGATGACTACGCCAGAGTCCGTCAGTTGCTGCGCGATACCGTCAGTGGCTACGCCCCGGACGGTGAGATCGTCGACTGGATCTACCAGCAGCGCCGTCTTGAACCCTGATTGTTACACAACCTGTAACGTACACACTTTTGACAGCCCCCCATCATCACCTAAGTTTGAGAAGCAGCTTCGGAAAAGCTGCTTCTCTCTTAACGATGTCATGGAGCGTCATTTATGCGTACAGGCTATTTCTACTCTCTGGTTTTTGCCCTTCTGACCAGCGCCTCTATAGCTGTTATCGCTGCGCCCGCGGTCAAGCCCGAGACGACGGTTACGCCGCAGGCACTGGAACTTTCGGCTAAACCACAAGGCGCCAAGGTGGATCTGAACGTTGCGGACGCCGCTACGCTGCAACGCGAGCTTGCGGGGATAGGCAAGGCCAAGGCCGAGGCGATTGTTGCGTATCGTGAGAGTAATGGAGTCTTCTCTTCAGTTGAGGAGTTGCTGGAGGTTAAGGGAATTGGTAAGGCGATCCTGGATCGGAATCGAGACAAGCTGGAAGTGAACTGAGATGTAACGGTGAAAGAGGGCCGGTCGGGATGACTGGCCTTTTTACACTCTGAGGACCTGGAATCAAGGGTGGCTACCGCGGACAGAATGATTTGGCCCATAGAGACCGGCCGAACTGTCGTTCAATCGGTTGGGCGGGGTAAGGACTTGGTAGTTTGATCCTGACACGAAGGTCATTCGCTTGTAGAATCCGCCCGTCATCAAATTTGACCCCGGTGAGCCCGGAGAAAGGGATTCATGCATAGCAAAAATACAAATTACAGACCTGATATTGATGGACTTCGCGCATTAGCGGTTATTCTTGTATTGCTGTTCCACTTCGATTTAGGCGTGCCAGGTGGTTTTGTTGGTGTTGATGTGTTTTTCGTCATCTCGGGTTATCTGATTACCGAAGTCATTCGCAATGCAATAGGTGCTGGCCGTTTTTCATTCTTTGATTTCTATGCCCGCCGTTTACTTCGATTGCACCCAGCGCTCGTTGTCACTGTTGGAGGCGCTATGGGGGCCGGATACGTATTGATGGATCCGGCAGCATTCATCGGCCTCGCCGACTCAGCCAAGTACGCGATTTTCTCCGCTTCTAACTTCTATTTTTGGCTAAATCAAGGTTACTTTGATGCCGCCGCACAAACGCAGCCGCTGTTGCACACTTGGTCACTGGCTGCTGAATGGCAATTTTACGTAGTTTGGCCATTTATTCTATGGGCAGCCTTGAAAGTATCAGACAAATTCCTTGCGCTGCTGTTGGCGGTGATGACTGTCGGGTCCCTCGCTGCATCGCAAATTATGCTGGGATACGACTCTTCTGCTGCCTATTTTATGATGCCGTTCAGAGTGTTCGAACTGTCGATCGGTGCTCTGTTGGTATTCGTCTCGAAGCGCCGTCTTGACTCCAATATTGAGTCAGTTATCGCTGGTTTAGGTATTGTTCTCATTGTCTTTTCAGCATTTTTTCTAGACTCAAGCTCGCCTTTCCCGGGACTGCGAGCGCTGATTCCGTGCCTTGGTGCTGCCGTGTTCATCTACGCAGGAAGGTCGGCAACGGGCGCTTTACTTCGTACTCGGACAATGGTGGCGATAGGGCTTATTTCATATTCAGTCTATCTTGTTCATTGGCCAATAGTCGTTTTCTACAAATATTACGTTTTTAGATTGATAACGCTCCCGGAGAAGCTGGTGTTGCTAGCGGCTTCGATTCTCGTGGGTGCAATTCTGTACCTTAGCGTTGAACGATTGTTCATGGGTAAGTGGAAATACATGAAACCGATTGGTTTGACTGCTGTCGCGGCATCGGTAGCTACGCTTGCCTTCGGATCCGTACTGGTTATTGAACGGTCCGGTATTACGTCCCGCATACCGGCAGAGTACTTGAAGTTCGCAGCCGATCCGGTCAATTTCCATACAAAAAACTATGGTGGTTACGGCTACAGTCTGGAACCAATACTCGGCGATGCAACAGGCCGGCAAGTGGGTATCATGGCAGGCGATAGCTATGCGCTGCAGTATGCCAGAGGGATAGATAACGAGCTAAAAGGCAGGGGGCTAGCGGTCAGTGGTGTATTTAGACATGGATGTATTCTGTCGAAGGAATATACAAGGATACTAAATAATGTCCCTAGGCAGGATTGCAAAGATACTTACGCTAAGGCGTTGTCGAAGTTGGAGGGTAATAATCTACCTTTCATACTTGCGCAAAGCTGGGGTGGGTACAGCAATAAAATTGCTGACCATGAAGGGAAAAACATAGAGCGTGATGGTAAAAGGGAATATTCAGAGGTGATTGAGGATATCCTTCTTCGGGCGCGAACAGATATAGGTGATCGACCATTTTTTATTGTCGGTAGTCAACCATTTCTGTATGAGAAAGTTGATGTTGCCTCCTGTCTCCTGCGCCCAAGGTATGTAGTGCAAGGTTGTGAGGCTTTGCTTAAATTCAGTCTCGAAGAATCTTCCTCTTTCCAAATAAATAAGACTCTGAAAAAATTCGCTAGTATGCACCCCAATACTTTCTATATTGATACTGCCTCCGCACTTTGTCGTGACGGTGTATGCGAGACCGTTAGGGACGGAAAAATTCTATATTCTGACGCTACCCATCTTTCTCTTGAAGGTTCTTTGATTTCTGCGAAACCCATGTTGGATATAATACTGAGCATGTGAAAATAAAGTCAGTGATGATTTTGCGAGTTGAGTATATTTGATGTAGGTATCTACCGAGCCTGAGGACGGCGCACCTTCGTGCTTCAAACCATCAGGAGCAGCCATTGCACGGTTGCGCTTGGGTCGCCGTCCCTGCGTGGCCAACCGCGGATCAGGGCGTAGGGTGTGACGCGATGAGTTTTTGTCTCGACGGTTCTGAGTAGTTAGTTTGCAGTTTTGATTCCCTGCGACCCACCACTGATCAAGGACCCACCCCATGCACAAAAACTACCCAGCCGCTTACCAAGTCAGCAAAGGCTCGGCCCTGCAAGTGGACAAACCCTTCTACGACCGCATCCGAACCCAGCAGGACAAGCGCACCCTGATCGAACAGTTCGAGGTCCCCATCCGTACCGGCCGCGCTTGGCACGTACCCGCCGGGCATGTGTTCCGCGTTACGACTCCGGTGGGCCCGCAGGTGGGGGACTTCAACGTGTGGAATGCCCACGATCCACGGGAACGCCTGTGGGCTGCGCGCACGCGTCAGCTGCAGGGCGCTCATGTCAGCACTCATGATCGGTTGTGGTCGAACCTGCCATTCTTGCGTCCATTGGTGACCATTACCGATGACAGTCTGGCCGATTATGGCATCGACGAGCATGGTGGACGATTGCACGACCTGCTGGGGACGCGCTGTGATCCGTACGTGAACAGGATGCTGACCGGCGAGGATTTTCACCATCACTGCCACTCGAACCTGACCCGTGCGGTATTACCCCATGGGCTGACCGAGTTCGATGTGCACGATGTGCTGAATATTTTCCAGTGTACTGGGCTCAATCATGACGACATGTACTTCATGAAGGCCTGTCCGGCGAAGAAGGGCGATTATTTGGAGTTTTTTGCCGAGATCGATTTGCTGTGTGCCTTGTCCACTTGCCCCGGCGGCGATCTGTCGCTCGCGATGTGGGGGCCGGATGCGCAGGATCCCCTCAGTGTCTGTCGTCCGTTGGGGGTGGAGATCTATCGATTGGAGGATTCATTGCTGTCGGGCTGGAGCCAGCCTGAGAGGGCGGCGTACAAGGGGCTTCATGGCTTGCAGATTGCCAAGGCTGATTGGGAGAAGTAGCGCGGCGTTGGCCGTCTATGTGCAGGCCGTTGTGGCGAGGGGATAAATCCCCTCGCCACAAACTCACCGCCAAAGTGTTGGGCAGGGCCGCAATCAACGATCCTTGGCCTCCTTCGCATCCATCTCGGCATTGCGCTCGGCAACACGCTTGCGTTGTTCATCCGTCAGTTCGACCTTGTGGGCGGTGTCGCGCAGCATCATCAAGCCACCCACGATCGAGCCGATTGCAACAATCAGAATTAACCAGGCGTACCAGGGCATAGGGTTCTCCTTGAGGGGGCGATGGACGACGAACGTTTCGCCTGTCCACCGCACCTACCACTTATGAGCGAAGGTTGTTCGCAGTGGTTCCATATTACGCCCGTTGTGCCGGGTTCACCTCAAAGCCCGGTGAGCATCGCATCGGCCGGGGCATCGGCGCGCAGTTGTGCGGTCAGCACAAAGTACAGGAAGCCTACCGCCATGAAACCGAGGAAGATCAGCCCGATCAGGGCATTGAACCAGGCCATCGCCACCAGGCACACCACTGCCAGTACCAGGGCGATACCCGGGATGATCGGATAGCCCGGCGCGCGGAAGGTGCGTTCCAGGTTGGGTTCGGTTTTACGCAGTTTGAACAGGCTGAGCATGCTCATGATGTACATGACGATCGCGCCGAACACAGCCATGGTGATCATGGCGGCGGTCAGGGTCATGCCACCGAGGTTGATCAGGCCGTCGCTGTAGATCGCCGCGATGCCGATCAGGCCGCCGGCGATGATGGCCCGGTGCGGGGTCTGGAAGCGTGAGAGTTTGGCCAGGGAGGCGGGCAGGTAGCCGGCGCGGGCGAGGGCGAAGAACTGGCGCGAGTAGCCGAGGATGATGCCATGGAAGCTGGCCACCAGGCCGAACAGGCCGATCCACACCAGCATGTGCAACCAGCCGGAGCTTTCGCCGACTACGGTTTTCATGGCTTGGGGCAGCGGGTCGTTGATGTTGGACAGGGTGCGCCAGTCGCCTACGCCACCGGCGAAGAACATCACGCCCATGGCCAGGAACACCAGGGTCAGGATGCCGCTGATGTAGGCCTTGGGAATTGTGCGTTTCGGGTCCTTGGCTTCTTCGGCGGCCATGGCCGCGCCCTCGATGGCCAGGAAAAACCAGATGGCGAAGGGGATTGCGGCGAACATCCCGGCGATGGCCGGCGCGCCGAACACATCGGAACCGGCCCAGCCGTTCAAGGCGAAGCTACTGAAGCTGAACGCCGGGGCGACTACGCCCATGAACACCAGCAGTTCGGCCACCGCCAGCACGCAGACGATCAGTTCGAAGGTCGCCGCCAGTTTCACCCCGAGGATGTTCAGGCCCATGAACACGATATAGGCACCGACCGCTGCGTGTTTCGGGTCCAGGGCCGGGAATTGCACGTTCAGGTAGGCACCGATGGCCAGAGCGATGGCCGGTGGGGCGAAGACGAATTCGATCAGCGTCGCCAGGCCGGCGATTAACCCACCTTTCTCTCCAAAGGCCCGGCGGCTGTAGGCGAATGGTCCGCCAGCGTGGGGGATGGCGGTGGTCAGCTCGGTGAAGCTGAAGATGAAGCAGGTGTACATGGCCGCAACCATGAATGATGTCACCAGAAAGCCCAGCGTTCCGGCAACGCCCCAGCCGTAGCTCCAGCCGAAGTACTCGCCGGAGATCACCAGCCCGACGGCAATGCCCCATAAATGCAGGGTGCCCAGGGTGGGTTTGAGTTGTGTGTTCATCGGTGGCTCCCCTCGATCGATAGCAAAAGCGCTGGGGTGGGGCAGTGCAGTGGGCGTGCCAGTGTGGCGGCGGTGGTCGTAATGGGTGAAATTGTGTCGTATCGGGGATGTTCGCTGCCTGATGGCTCGATTTTGTGCTCCAGTTCGGAGCGTCAGCGCCAGGGCGGGCCTCATCGCGAGCAGGCTCGCTCCCACAGGGGATCTTCAGTGGAGGCAAATTCTCTATTCACAACAGATCAAATGTGGGAGCGAGCCTGCTCGCGATGAGGCCCACCCAGCCAATCACCAACCCCTTTTTTACACATTCTTTATCCCCCAACCCCTCTCTCGATCTCGTTCCTTTACGCCCTCCCTGCCGACAATCACTCCACACACGGCATGACGCCGTACGACGGAGAAATCCCATGAGCCTTCTGGACGGGGTGTCGCTGCTGCTGGCAGCGGCGCTGTTCATTTATCTACTGATTGCGCTGCTGCGCGCGGATCGGAACTAGGAGTGGCTATGCACGGTTATGACTACGGGCTGATCCTCGCCTTCTTTGCGCTGGTGCTGATCCCTGCACCGTTTCTGGGGCGTTTCTACTACCGGGTGATGGAAGGCCAGCGCACTTGGCTTTCACCTGTCCTTGGCCCGGTGGAGCGTGGTTGCTATCGCTTGGCCGGCGTCGATCACACCGTTGAGCAGAGCTGGCAGAAGTACACCTTGGCCTTGCTCGCTTTCAACCTGGCCGGCTTTTCGCTGTTGTTCGCGATTCTGTTGTTACAGGGACATTTGCCACTCAACCCCGAAAAAGTGCCGGGTATGGAATGGACCCAGGCATTCAATACGGCGGTGAGTTTCACCACCAATACCAATTGGCAGTCCTACAGCGGTGAAGCGTCGTTGAGCTACCTGAGCCAGATGCTTGGCCTGGCTGTGCAGAACTTTGTCAGCGCTGCTACCGGCCTGGCCGTGCTGGTGGCGCTGTGTCGCGGAATTGGGCGCAAATCCGCTGCAACGCTGGGTAACTTCTGGGTCGACATGACCCGCGCCACCCTCTACGGGCTGTTACCGCTGTGCCTGTTGCTGGCCCTGTTCCTGGTGTGGCAGGGCGTGCCGCAAACCTTCGCGCACTATGTGCATGGGTTGACGATGCAAGGCGCGGATCAAGTGATTCCATTGGGCCCGGCCGCCAGCCAGATCGCGATCAAGCAACTGGGCACCAACGGTGGTGGTTTCTTCGGCGTCAATTCGGCACACCCCTTCGAGAACCCGACGGCCTGGAGCAACCTGTTCGAAGTCGCCTCGATCATCCTGATTCCCGCCGCGCTGGTGTTCACCTTCGGCCATTACGTCAAGGACCTGCGCCAGAGTCGGGCGATCATCGCCTGCATGCTCGTACTGTTTCTGATCGGCGGCGCCACCTCGTTGTGGGCCGAATCCCAACCCAATCCGGCGCTGCATAACGCTTCGGTGGAGCAGACCGCGCCACTGGAGGGCAAGGAGGCGCGCTTTGGCACCACGGCCACGGTGCTGTGGTCCGTCACCACCACGGCGGCCTCCAATGGCTCGGTCAATGGCATGCATGACAGCCTCAATCCTCTGAGCGGCATGGTCTCGCTGGTGAACATGATGGTCGGCGAAGTCATTTTTGGCGGCGTCGGCGCGGGGCTCTACGGGATGCTGCTGAACGTGCTGATCGCGGTGTTCCTGGCTGGATTGATGATTGGCCGTACCCCGGAATACCTGGGCAAAAAGCTCGCTGCCAGGGAAGTGCAACTGCTGGTGATAACCCTGTTGGTCATGCCGGTGAGCGTGTTGGGGCTGGGGGCCATTGCTGCGAGCCTGCCCGGACCTGCTGCAGCGGTGAGCAACCCTGGCGCCCATGGTTTCAGCCAGTTGTTGTATGCCTACACCTCGGCGGGTGCGAACAACGGCTCGGCCTTCGCCGGCTTTGGTGCCAACACACCCTTTCACAATCTGATGCTGGGCCTGGGCATGTTGATCGGTCGTTTTGGCTACATCCTGCCGGTGCTGGCCTTGGCCGGTAGCCTGGCGCTGAAGAAAACCGCGCCGATCGGCCCGAACAGCTTCCCGACCCACGGCCCGCTGTTCGTGACCCTGCTCACCGTGACCATTTTGTTGGTGGGCGGCCTGACCTTCCTGCCGACCCTGGCCCTGGGGCCGATTGCCGAACACCTGAGCCTGGGTTTCTGAGGATCTGATGATGAATATGCCAATGAGCAAAACCGTCGTCGCCAAGGCGTCGGAGCAACCGAAAACCGCGATTTCGGCCTTGTGGCGGCCAGCGCTGGTGCAAGCTTTCGTCAAGCTCGATCCGCGCCAGTTGCACCGCGCCCCGGTGATGCTGGTGGTGGAGCTGACCGCAATTCTCACCACGGTGTTGTGTTTCGTTCCGGACAGCAGCGTGCCGACTTTTGTTGCCGCGCAAATTGCCCTGTGGCTGTGGTTCACGGTGCTGTTCGCCAACTTTGCCGAAGCCCTGGCCGAAGGTCGCGGCAAGGCCCGGGCAGACAGTCTCAAGGCCGGTAGCGAAGGCCTGAGCGCACGTCGCCAGACGGCCAACGGCTTTGAGGTGATAGCCGCCACCCGCCTGCGAAAAGGCGACGTGGTACGCGTCGAGGCGGGGGAGATGATTCCTGGCGATGGTGAAGTGATCGAAGGCATCGCTGCAGTGAACGAGGCGGCGATTACTGGCGAATCGGCCCCGGTCATCCGCGAGTCCGGCGGCGACCGTTCAGCCGTCACCGGCAACACGCGCCTGGTCTCCGACTGGCTGCTGGTGCGTGTCACCAGTAACCCCGGTGAATCCACCCTGGACCGTATGATCGCCCTCGTCGAAGGCGCCAAGCGGCAGAAGACGCCCAACGAAGTGGCGTTGGATATTCTGCTGATCGGCCTGACGCTGATCTTCCTGCTGGTGGTGGTGACGCTGCAGCCGTTCGCGCATTTCGCCAACGGTAATTTGCCGCTGGTGTTTCTGGTGGCGCTGCTGGTGACGTTGATTCCCACCACCATCGGCGGGCTGTTGTCGGCCATCGGCATCGCCGGGATGGATCGACTGGTACGCCTGAACGTGATCGCCAAGTCCGGCCGCGCCGTGGAAGCGGCGGGGGACGTGCATGTGCTGATGCTGGACAAGACCGGCACCATCACCTTCGGCAATCGTCGTTGTGCCGCGGTTCACGCCGCGCCCGGCGTGAGCGTCAAGGAACTGACCGAAGGCGCGTTATTCGCTTCGTTGGCCGACGACACGGCGGAGGGCAAGTCCATCGTCGAGTACCTGCGGGGTTTGCATTCGCAACCCGAGCCTGGCGCCGAACTGCTTACCGCTGTGCCGTTCAGTGCTGAAACCCGATTGTCCGGTGTCGACTATCAGGGCCGGGTGTACCGCAAAGGGGCCGTGGATTCGTTGCTGAGTTTTATCGGCCTGTCGAAAAGCGAACTGCCACCTGCACTGGCACGGGAGGTGGACAAGATCGCCCAGAGCGGCGGTACCCCCTTGCTGGTGTGCGTTGACGGCAAGCTGCTGGGGGCGATTCATCTGAAGGACGTGGTCAAGCCCGGTATCCGCGAGCGCTTTGCCGAGCTGCGCAAGTTGGGGATTCGCACGGTGATGGTCACCGGCGACAACCCACTGACCGCCGCCGCCATTGCTGCCGAGGCCGGCGTCGATGACGTGCTGGCCGAGGCCACACCGGAGAAAAAACTGGCGCGCATCCGTCATGAGCAGAATGACGGTCGTCTGGTGGCGATGTGTGGTGACGGTGCTAACGATGCGCCGGCCCTGGCCCAGGCTGACGTCGGCATGGCGATGAACGACGGCACCCAGGCGGCGCGAGAGGCGGCCAACATGGTCGATCTGGACAGCGATCCGACCAAGTTGCTGGACGTGGTGCAAATCGGCAAGGAACTGCTGGTGACCCGTGGGGCCTTGACGACGTTTTCCATCGCCAACGACATCGCCAAGTACTTCGCTATCCTGCCGGCGCTATTTGCCTCGATCTATCCACAACTGGGTGTGCTGAACGTGATGCACCTGAGCAGCCCGCAAAGCGCGATTCTGTCGGCCATTGTGTTCAACGCCTTGATCATCGTGGTGCTGATCCCGTTGGCGTTGCGTGGCGTGCGGGTGCAGGCCGCCAGCGCGGCGGCGCTGCTGCGGCGCAATCTGCTGATCTATGGCCTGGGTGGGATCGTGGTGCCGTTCGTGGGGATCAAGGCGATCGACATGTTGCTGACGGCGTTGGGGCTGGTTTGAGCGGATAACCAACGCTCACCTTCACTTTGTGGGAGCAAGCTTTGCTCCCACAAAGTGGTTCCCACAGGTAATTTTTTCATTCAATTCGAGGATTTCTGGATGTTCACTCTGATACGCCCGGCCTTGAGCCTATTGCTTCTGATGACCCTGATCACCGGCGTTGCGTACCCCTTGCTGGTTACGGGCGTGGCGCAAGTCGCGTTTCCCGCCCAGGCCAACGGCAGCCTGATCGTTGATGCCGACGGCAAGGTCCGCGGCTCTCTGTTGATCGCCCAGGATTTCCAGGGCGATGCCTGGTTCCATCCACGTCCATCGGCGGGTGCTTTCGCCACGGTAGCCAGCGGCGCCAGCAACTTTTCCCCGAGCAATCCGGCCCTGGCCGCACGGGTGATCGGTGACGCCCAGGCCTTGCAAGTGCCGGGTCAAGGCCCAGTGCCGTTGGCGCTGCTGACCACCTCGGGCAGCGGACTGGATCCCCACTTGCCACCGGCAGCGATTGCCTATCAACTGGCGCGTGTCGCCGCCGCACGCAATCTGCCGGTATCGTCCGTGCAGCAACTGCTCGACGCTCACATCGAGCAACCGCTGGTGGGGCCGCCGGTGGTGAATGTGCTGGCGTTGAACCTGGCGCTGGAAAAACTGTAGACCCCTGTGGGAGCAAAGCTTTGCTCCCACAGGGCGTTTGATCAACATCTGAAAGAGAACCCGAACACATGAGCGACTCCGGCCGCGCCGATGCACTGTTAGCCAAGCTGCCCCGCAATGACCGGGGCCGGCTCAAGGTCTTCCTGGGTGCGTCGCCGGGTGTCGGCAAGACCTACGCCATGCTGCAGGCGGCCCACACGCAACTGCGCCAAGGTGTCAGGGTGGTTGCCGGCGTGGTGGAGACTCACGGCCGCAGTGAGACTGAAGCGCTGCTCGGCGGTCTGGTGCAGCAGCCGCTGGTGCGTTCGGAGTATCGCGGTGTGATGCTCGAGGAAATGGACCTTGATGGTCTGCTCGCGGCTCGACCGGCCTTGGTGCTGGTGGACGAACTGGCCCACAGCAACGCGCCCGGCAGCCGACATGCCAAACGCTGGCAAGACATTCAGGAGTTGCTGGCCGCCGGCATCGATGTCTACACCACCGTCAATGTCCAGCACCTGGAAAGTCTCAACGATCAGGTGCGCGGTATCACCGGCGTGCAAGTTCGAGAGACGCTGCCCGACTGGGTCCTGCAGGAGGCCGATGAACTGCTGTTGATCGACCTGCCACCGCGCGAGCTGCTGGAGCGCCTGCGCGATGGCAAGGTTTATGTGCCGGAACAGGCGCGCGCTGCGATCGATGCATTTTTCAGCCAGACCAACCTCACCGCATTGCGTGAGCTGGCCATGCAAACTGCCGCTGCACAGGTGGACAACGATCTTGCCCAGGGCTATCGCCAACTGGGCCAGGCGGCTCCGGCGGTGCGGGGACGATTGTTGGTGGGGGTTGACGGTGATGCCCAGGCCGAACGTCTGGTACGCCACGCCAGCCGCGTCGCCCAGCGTCGGCATCTTCCCTGGAGCCTGGTGCATGTGGACAACGGCAGCACGCGGGACGAGCCATCGCGCCAGCGCCTGCAAAATGCCCAGCAACTTGCCGAACGCCTGGGTGGGGAAGTGGTGCTGCTACGGGCCGGTGAAGTCGCCAGGACCTTGATCCAGCACGCCACCGAACGTCGCGCTACGCTGGTGCTGGTGGGACAGTCCAGGAGGCGTCTGCGCCGGCGGCTGTTCGGTGGTGGCTTGGCTGCGCGTTTGCTGCGCGATGCCAGAGGGTTGGAAATCAACGTACTGGATCGCGATGAACAGCCCCCTGCGGCCCGTGAGCGTTCAAACGCCGCCCTGGCTGGTTTCGACTACGTGCTGGCGCTGTTGGCGACGGCGGCGGCCAGTGCGCTGGCTTGGGGGGTCTCCGGGCTTCTTCCCTTGCCTAATATCTCCCTGGTGTTTCTGATGGCGGTGTTGCTGGTGGCGGTTCGCAGCAGCCTCGGCCCTGCGCTGGCCTGCGCGGCGCTGTCGTTCCTGGCCTATGACTTTCTGTTCATCCCACCGAATTTTTCCTTCACCATCCAGCGTGAAGAAGACGTACTCACCCTGGTGTTCTTCTTGCTCATGGCGGCCCTGACCGGCAACCTTGCGGCCCGCCAGCGACGACAGTTGCAGGCGCTGCGCGAGACCCAGCAGGAAACCGGCGAGCTGCTTGACCTGTCCCGCAAACTCACCGCCGCGACCGACCGCCAGGCGGTGATCAGCGCCGCCGCGCAACACCTCAACGGCTGGCACGACCTGCAACTGTGCCTGCTCAACCGTGACGGCCAGGACGGCTGGAAGGTTGAGACAGCTGAACCATTGACCTTCACTGAAGCTGAGCGCGCGGCCGCCGATTGGGCCTGGCAACACGACCAACCGGCCGGCGCCGGCACCGGGACGCTGCCGTCCGGGCGCTGGTGGTGGTGGCCGTTGTCGACAGAGGAGGGCCCGCTGGCGTTGCTGGGCGTTTGCCCGAAAGAAGGCAAGCCGTTGAGCGGCCAGCGGCGTCGTCTGCTGGCGGCCCTCAGTCAGCCGCTGGCGCAGGCCCTGGCTCGGGCGCAACTGGCCCAGGATCTGGAAGCAGCGCGCCTGCACGGCGAAACCGAGCAACTGCGCAGTGCGTTGTTGGCGTCGGTGTCCCACGATTTGCGCACGCCGCTGACCTCCATGCGCGGCAGTATCGACAGCCTGTTGGCGTTGGGAGAGGCGATCCCGTTGGCCGATCGCCGCGAACTGCTGGAAGGCACCCGTGATGAAGCTGAGCGCCTGGATCGCTACATCCAGAACTTGCTGGACATGACTCGTCTCGGCCATGGGGCCCTGAAGCTGGCGCGGGACTGGGTGTCGCCGGCCGATATCGTCGGCAGCGCGTTGAACCGGTTGTGGGCGGTGCTGGCACCGTTGACGGTGGGCATCGAAGTGCCGGCCGAGTTGCCGTTGTTGTATGTTCACGCGGCGTTGATCGAACAGGCCTTGGTGAACGTGCTGGAGAACGCCGCACGATTTTCACCGACTCACGGGCGATTGCTGCTCAGCGCAGGGGCGACGGACAGCGAAGTTTTTTTCGCCGTGGCCGACGAGGGGCCTGGGATCCCTGAAGAAGAGCGCGAGAAAATCTTCGACATGTTCTATACCGCTGCGCGCGGGGATCGCGGCGGGCAGGGCACGGGGCTGGGGCTGGCGATCTGTCAGGGCATGGTCGGTGCCCATGGCGGGCGGATCAGCGTGGACACCGGCCTGGACGGGCGCGGAACCTGCATCACCCTGCACCTGCCATTACAGACACAACCGGGCCTGGACGATGAAGCCTGAGCGGCGCTGGGTTACTCTCTTTCCACCTGATTGCATTGAACGGACCTCATGAGCCAGACCGCGACCCTTTTGGTCATCGATGACGAACCGCAGATTCGCAAATTCCTGCGCATCAGCCTGACTTCCCAAGGCTACAAGGTGCTCGAAGCCGGCACCGGCGCCGAAGGCCTGGCCCAGGCGGCGCTGAACAAGCCCGATCTGCTGGTGCTCGACCTGGGCCTGCCGGACATGGACGGCCAGCAGGTACTGCGCGAGTTTCGCCAATGGTCCACGGTGCCGGTGCTGGTGCTCTCGGTGCGGGCCAGCGAAGCGCAGAAAGTCGAGGCGCTGGACAACGGCGCCAATGATTACGTCACCAAGCCGTTCGGCATCCAGGAGTTTCTGGCGCGCATTCGTGCCTTGTTGCGTCAGGCCCCGGCAGGCGAGGCGCGGGAAGCGGCGCTGACGTTTGGTCCGCTGACGGTGGACCTGGCTTATCGCCGGGTTCTGCTCGATGGCACTGAAGTGGCCCTGACCCGCAAGGAATACGCCGTGCTGGCGCAATTGGCGCGCCATCCCGGGCGGGTCATTACCCAGCAGCAATTGCTCAAGGACATTTGGGGCCCGACCCACACCGAAGACACCCATTACTTGCGGATCGTGGTCGGTCATCTGCGGCAAAAACTGGCTGACGACCCGACCCGGCCCCGGTTCATTGCGACCGAGGCGGGGGTTGGGTATCGGTTGTTGGGGGAGGGTGGTGTTTAACCACAAGGTTTCAAGCCAAGCGCTATTGTGGCGAGGGGATAAATCCCCTTGCCACAGAGTTTAGTGCCACATTCAGTTCTGCTCATTCTCATAGCGATCCAACGTATCGCTGGCAATCTCCCGCCCCAGGGCGATCAGCTCCGGCGCCTTGTAGAACTCGAAAAACCGGCACACCCGTTTCGGCACGTTGATCAGCACATCCGGTGGATACCCGGCGATCTTGTATTGGGCCAGGGACGTCTGCATCACCTCGAAACTCTGGTTGATCAGATCCAGCAGCGAGGCCGGGCCAACGTTGTCGATGATGAACGAACCGGTCGCCGATTTCGGCGCACCTTCGGACTCCGGCGCGGCGGCCGGTTGTTGGCCCTCGGGCTCGGCGGATTCCAGCCATGGATTGATCTCGGCGGCTTCGGCTTTTAGCGCCTCCTGTTCCAGCAGCAGCAACTGCTCGGCTTGCTTGCGACGGAACGGTAGACGCGAGCCCAGGGAACTGACGAGGGTGTCGAAGCGACGCTTGAACGCTGCCGGGCGCTGGATGACCGGCAGTCGGTACTGTTTCTGGTTGGTGGCGTTGAGGTTGACCGCGATGATCAGGTCGCAATGGCTCGACACCACCGGCACGATGGGTAACGGATTGAGCAGGCCGCCATCCACCAGCATGCGGTTGCCTTGCATCACGGGGGTGAACAGGCTGGGAATCGCCGCCGAGGCGCGCATTGCCTGATGCAGGCAACCTTCCTGGAACCAGATTTCCTGCTGATTGGTCAGGTCGGTGGCCACGGCAGTGTAGGGAATACGCAGGTCTTCGATATTGAGTTCGCCGACGATCTTGCGAATTTGCCCGAAGACTTTCTCGCCGCGAATCGCCCCCAGGCGAAAGCTGACGTCCACCAGTCGCAGCACATCCAGGTAATCCAGGCTTTCAATCCAGTTACGGTAATCGTCGAGCTTGCCCGCAGCATAGATTCCGCCCACCACGGCACCCATGGAGCAGCCGGCGATGCAAGCGATGTCGTAGCCACGTCGTTCGATTTCTTCGATCACCCCGATATGGGCGTAGCCCCGGGCGCCACCCGATCCCAGTACCAATGCGACACGTTTTGTCATGACCCGGCCTCTTGTAAAACAGACTTTAACAATGCACTTATCGACGGCTGGGCTCAATCGTTGTGGCGCAGGTGTCGTTTTTTGATACGCCGTGCCAGCATTTGCGTATGCTCGCCCACACTTGTATTTACGCGGTCGGGCATTGGCACTTTTTGCCGGCTGGACCGTCTTACTTGCACGACTGTTGACCTGACTTGAGGTGTAATTGATGAAAGCCCGGATTTGTCTGCCCCTGGTGGCATCCTTGATGGTTTTGGCCCTGGCCGGTTGTGCCGGCAAGACCGCTTACCGTGACAGTTGCGGCAGCCAGCTCGACAGTGCCTGGCGCGAACTGGACCTGGCCAAGGCCGAAGGTTTTGCCGGCACCGTGAGTTATTCCAAGGCCCTGTCGTTGTTGACCGGCGCCAAGACCCAGCAGCAGTTCGAAGCGTTTGAGGGGTGCACCAAAAAGGCCGAGAAGGCCCGTTTCTACATCCGCGAATCCCGCGCAGGGCGTTAATAGCAGCGACAAGCTGTCAGCGGCAAGCTACAAGTTAAGGGAGCACTCTGCTCCTCACTTGAAGCTTGCAGCTTGACGCTCAACGCTACGTACGGAGTACGTCCCCATGATTGATCGGCTGGTGGCCCGGATACTGGGCCTGGAAGTCCGGCTGCTGGCCTGTCAGGCCCGCCTCAATGCCCATACCGACAGTGAAGCCCTGCATGACCTGCGGACCACGGTTCGCCGTTTGCGCAGCTTGCTTCGTCCGTTGCGCGGTTTGCCCGGTGTCGAGCAGCTGGAAACGGCGGCCTCGGCGGTCGGCGCGCTGACCACGCCCCTGCGTGACCGGGAAGTGCTGGCCGCCTACCTTGAGCAGCACGGCAAGATCGAAGCCGCGCGGCGGCGCCAGGTGCAAATGGCCGATGCTTATCCCGCCGTTGCCGGCAGCCCGGAGCTGGCCCAATTGCTGATGGTGCTCGATGCTTTCCCGCGCTTCATTCGCGCGGCGCAACGTCAGGACCTGCTTAAAGGTCTGCGCAAACGCATCGAAAAGCGCCTGGACAAACAATGGAAGAAACTCGGCGAAGCCTTGGGCGATCCGGCCCATGATCGCCACCGTTTGCGGCTGCTGATCAAGCGTGTGCGCTACGCCATCGAAGCCTACCCCGAACTTGACCGCCTACCCGAAGCGCCCATGCCACGGCTCAAGTCCGCCCAAGGCGCCTTGGGGGACTGGCACGATTGCTGGCAATGGCTGGCCAGGGCCAAGCAGGAAAGCGACTTGCAATCCTGCGTGCCGGTCTGGCTCAGCACGATGGAAAAGGCCGAGGCCAAGTCCGATAAAGTGCTCGATAAACTCGTTGCCAGTTGCTTCAAAAAATCCTGAGTCCTGCAGATATTCCCTTGTGGGAGCGAGCCTGCTCGCGATAGCGCCGCGTCAGTCACCAGTTATTCAAGCTGACTCACCGCTATCGCGAGCAGGCTCGCTCCCACAGTAAATTGGCGGGGTTGGGATGCCGCGGCCTATCTGTCAGTCTCTTTGGCCAGAATGAGCGCTGTGCCACCCGTCTGGGCTGGTTAAGATTCCTGCATCTTTTTCCCATGTTTTCGAGGTTGTCATGCGCTTTTCCGATTTGATCGATGCCGTGCGCCGTCAGCCTGACTGCGTGATCATCGCGCCTGAATGGGGTCAGGGACGCGCCAGTTTTGGCGGGCTGGTGGCGGCGCTGCAATATGAAGCGATGCGTGCGCGGGTTCCGGCGGATCGCCCGGTGCGTTCGCTGGCGATCACCTTCGTCGGGCCGGTAGAGGCCGACGTACCCGTCAGTTTTGAAGTCGACGTATTGCGTGAAGGCAAGGCGGTCAGCCAAGTGTTGGGGCGAGCGGTACAGAACGGTCAGGTAGTGACCGTGGTACAAGGCAGCTTCGGCGCCTCGCGCTCTTCCGTGGTGGCGGTCCAGGCCGACCCCGCGCCTGAGTTCAAAAGCGTGGAGCAATGCCAGGAACTGCCCTACATCAAGGGCGCTACGCCGGAATTCATGCGTCACCTGGCGCTGTGCTGGAGTGTTGGTGGCCTGCCGTTTACGGGCAACAAATCCCGCAGTATGGGGGGCTGGGTGCGCTTGCGTGGTGATGTCAAAGAGGAGCCGCTGAACGAGGGGCACATCCTGGCATTGGTCGATGCCTGGCCTCCGGCGCTGCTACCCCATCTCACTCAAATGGCACCGGGCAGTACGCTCACCTGGACCATTGAATTCGTCCAGCCACTGCTGGAACTTACGACACTGGACTGGTGCAAATACCTGGCCGAGATCGAGCATGCCCAGGACGGCTATGGCCATGTCGCCGCCAGGTTCTGGAGCGCGGATGGTCGCTTGATCGCCCTGAGCCGGCAGACAGTGACAGTTTTCGCCTAAGGCTCTTCATGACCGTGGCACTGCAACACGAGTGCGGCAATCATGCCGAGGGAGCCGATGGCGACATTGGCCAGGCTGAGGCTGAACACCCCCGATACCATCAGCAAAAACGCGACGATGAACAGCGGCACGGCAATCTGGTGCAACACCGGATTGCTCGGGTGACCATGATGGTCAAGGCAGGTGCGCCATTGCCAGGCCGGGAAGTGGGGGTGACGTTTGCCCATGATGCTGATCCTTGAGTTCGCTAACCGAGTAACCCAAGCGTAAGCCCGGCCGGGCAGCGCGACGAATCGCGGTTGGCTATCGACGTGATAGGTGGCCATAGCCTTTCACCGTTGTGGGAGCAAGGCTTGCCCGCGATGCAGGCGCCTCGTTCCCCAGGGAGACCATATTGTCTTCATCGCGGGCAAGCCTTGCTCCCACAGATAGACCCCAGGCCGCAAGAACTCTCCCAGGCAGGTCAATTGGCAGCGGGGTCCTAAAGCCTGAGCTGCCCGATCGCCTTGTTCAGCTCACCGGCCAACGTTGCCAGTTCATGGCTGGTGGTGGCCGAGTCCACCGTCTGGCGCACGGTGTTTTCAGTCACGTCACGAATACTCACGACCGCCCGGTTCATTTCCTCGGCAACCTGGCTTTGCTGCTCGGCCGCCACGGCGATCTGGGTGTTGCTCTCCCGCATCTGCGCCACCGCCCCGGTGATTTGCTCCAGAGCCTCACCGGCTTCCCGGGCCTGTTGCACGCAATCGTCGGCCTTGTAGGAGCTTTCCTGCATGAAATCCACCGCGTCCCGGGTTCCCGCCTGCAAGGCCGACACCATGGCGGTGATTTCATCCGTGGAGGTCTGTACCCGCTTGGCCAGGTTGCGTACTTCGTCGGCCACCACTGCAAACCCTCGACCCATTTCCCCGGCTCGCGCCGCTTCAATGGCCGCGTTGAGCGCCAGTAGATTGGTCTGTTCGGCGATGCTGTGGATCACGCTGACCACGCTGTTGATCTTCTGGCTGTCCTCGGCCAGGCGCTGGATCATTTCGGCGGTCTGCTGCACGCCGCGGGAGAGCCCGGTGATCGACTGTTGCACCCGGCTGACTACTTCGCGGCCATTGCCGGCCAAGGTATCGGCGCTTTTCGACAGGTCGCGGGTGGCGCCGGCATGTTGGGCGATGTGATAAACCGTAGCGGACATCTCGTTGATCGCCGTCGCCGCCTGATCGGTTTCGCTTTGCTGGCCGAGCATGCCGTGGCGAACATCGTTCATGCTCGATGCCAGGCGTGCTGCACCGCTGTCCAGTTGCCGAGCAGTGCTGGCAACGGTGTCAACCACACGTTGATATCCGGCTTGCATGGCATTGAACGCCGCCGCCATCTGGCCCACTTCGTCCTTGCAGGCCAAGGGGACGCGGGCGGACAGGTCACCGGTTTTTTCCACGTGCAGCATCACATCCTTCAGGGTGTTGAGCTGGCTGAGCAGAAACCGGATTAGCAGCTGCGATGCGCCCAGCATGGCCAGCATCAACACGAACACCGCCACGGCGTATTGGCTGAAGCGTTCCCTGAACACCTGGCTCAGGCTTGCGCCTTGGGCCAGCACGGCCAACTGTTGGCCGTCACCGCCACGGATTACTTCGGCGCCCAGCAGTGGGTTGTCGCCCAACAGGGGGCTGGCCGAGAGTGCTACCCAGCCGTTGGCCTCTGCTATTGAAGGCAATGATTGATCGTTCAATGTGGGAATCTGGCCGCGCTGGAATGCCAGCAGGTGATCGGCCTTGGGCAATGGCTGCCCGGCAGGCCAGGCACTGAGCAAGCGTGCCTGGGCCTGGGCGTTTGCCTGGGCCGCATGGTTGCGCGCCTGTTGTTCGAGCTGCACCGCGTAGAGTACGAGCAGCAAGGTCGTGACAAAGGCGACCGCATTGACCGCCCAGAATTTGTACTTCAGTGAGATATTGCTAAGCCAGGCACCCATGGAAGGTCTTCTCTGATAGCGGAAACAGTTTTGGCAAGGTGCCATTATTGTGCCGCTATCCAAGGTGTGGGGTGTTGATATGGGTCAACAGACAACGCCTATCCCCTTTGGGAGCGAGCCTGCTCGCGATAGCGGTGTACCAGTCGGCCTATGGGCAAGCTGATCCATTGCTATCGCGAGCAGGCTCGCTCCCACAGGTTTTCACTGGGTCAGGAGAGGGTGGGCAAGCCAAAAAACGCGCGGGCACAGGCGGTGCTATGGGCAGCGAGGTCTTCCTGGCTTTCGCCCCGGTGCAAGGCGACTTCGCGCAAGGTTTCCGTCAGGTAGGCCGGTTCGTTTCGACCATTCTTGGGTTTGGGGCGCAGTGTGCGAGGCAACAGGTACGGTGCATCGCTTTCAAGCATCAAGCGAGTGCGAGGAATTTCCCGTACCAATGGATGCAAATGGGTGCCCCGGCGCTCGTCGCAGATCCAGCCTGTGATGCCTATATGCAAGTCCAGGTCGAGATAGCTGAACAGGGCCTTTTTCTCACCGGTAAAGCAGTGCACCACCGCTGCGGGCAATTGGTCGCGAAAATCCCGCAGGATTTCCAGCAGTCGCTGATCGGCATCACGTTCGTGAAGAAAGACCGGCAATTGCAACTCCACCGCCAGGGCGAGGTGTTCTTCCAGGACTTTTTCCTGCTGCGGGCGCGGGGAGAAGTCCCGGTTGAAATCCAGCCCGCATTCACCCACTGCGCGAATGCGGTCTTGTTTCAGCAGGTCTTTGAGGTGCCTGGCGCTATCGGCGGTCCAGTCGCTGGCGCTATGGGGGTGAACACCGGCGGTGGAAAACAGCCGTTCCCCGGCGTCATCGAGGCGCTGGCACAGCTCAAACGCCTGTTCGCTGCCGTCGACGCTGGTACCGGTCAAGACCAGTTGGCAGACACCGGCCGCATAGGCGCGCTCAAGCACGGCCTCGTGTTTGTCGGCAAAACTGGGGTTGGTCAGGTTGACGCCGATATCGATGAGTTGCATGGTGCTACCTCGACCCAAAGGCCGCAAAGCATATCAGAGCTGTAGATTTATAAGAAAAGCCAAGAACTACAACGAGTTGAGGCTGTCTGTTGAGGCCGCCAGACCGGTCGGGTTGGTATAAACGCCAGCACTGTGCCAGTCTTTCGCACTTTTCAGCGCCCCAGGTGCTCTGTTTCTGTCGACCCCAGCTTCGATATTTCAAGGCTGCGGGCCGCGGTATCCTTTCGGAGAGTGGATGACACGTCCCCAAGTGTTGTTGCTGCTGTGTTGTTCGCTGTTGCTGCCGATGCCGGCCGAGGCGCGGCTGCCCGGCCCGGTACAGGTGGTAGCGCCGACTACGGTGCGCGACCTTGCGCAAATCCGCAGCAGCCGGGTGCTGAAAGTTTTGGTCAACCAGAGCCGCAACAGCTCTGGCGAAGTCAAGGGGCAACCCATTGGCGTCGAATATCATCGCTTACGTGCCTTCGAGCAATACCTCAACGGCCACGCTCGGGATGACCAGAAAATCACCCTCAAAATCATTCCCAAGGCCAAGGACCAACTGCTGGGCGCCTTGCAACGCGGAGAAGGCGATCTGGTCGCGCCCGGCGAGTTGCTCGAGCCCCTGGCTGGCCTTGCGGTCAGCGCCAGCAATCCGATTCGCACCGACGTGCCGTTGCTTCTGGTGGGAGCCAAGGGCCAGCGGCGCTACACCCGCGTAGAGCAACTGTCGGGCAAGACCCTGGCCCTGCCCAACGGTAGCGCCGCAGGGGAAGCCCTGAGTCAGATCAACCAGAAGCTGGCACTGCGTAAATTACCGCCGGTGAAGATCGAGTGGGTCGACCCGACCCTGGCGGTGGAAGATGTGCTGGAAATGGTTCAGGCCGGGATTTTCCATCTGACCATCGTCGAGCAGCCCATTGCCGAACGCTGGAGCAAGATCCTGCCCAAGCTGCGTTTCGACCGGCAGGTGCTCATTGGCGAGCCGGCTGACGAGTATTGGTTTGTCCGTCGTGACGCCGCCATGCTGCGAGCGAGCATCGACCGCTTCCTGACGACTTATAAGGCGCCTTCCAATCAGGACGCGGCGTTTCTGCGCATCTATCGCCGCTTGTACCGGGTTCACTATCCGCTGGCCCGTGCCAATCGCCAGCGTCTTGAGAAACTGCGCCCGGTGTTGCAAAAACATGCCACGGCCCAAGGCATGGATTGGCTGAACCTGGCGGCACTGGCGTTCAAGGAGTCTTCCCTGCAACCCAATGCCCGCAGTGGCAGCGGCCCTACGGGTCTTATGCAGATTACCCCTTCAGCAGCCCAGAGGGTCGGGGTGCGCAACATCCAGAACCTGGACGCCAACGTGCAGGCTGGCGCCAAGTACCTGGCCTTGATACGCCGAAAGTTTTTCGCCAGCCCCAAGCTCAATGAGCGCGAGCGAATGGCCTTCGTCCTGGCCGCCTACAACATGGGGCCTGAGCGTGTCCAAGGCATGCGGGCCGAGGCCAGGCGGCGGGGACTCAATCCCAATCAGTGGTTCTTCCAGGTCGAACGCATCGCCATGGAGCAGGTGGGAATGGGCGCAGTAAGCTACGTTAATAGTGTGAACAAATACTATCTGGCATTTGATCGTGAACGGGAGTCGCTGGAACCCAGGGAACAAAAGGTTGTTGTGCGTAAATGATCGAGTAAACTGATTGGTATCACGGATTTTTTCCGCTTTTATCATGCATTTTGTTGATTAATATAGCGGCCAACCCACTTATCCCAAGGAATGAACCTAATGAGCACTTTCATCAACAAAGTTCTGTTTACTCGCGCTGGCTATGGCCTGACTGTCCTGCGCATCGTTGTCGGGATCATCTTCGCCGCCCACGGCTCCCAGAAACTCTTCGGCCTGTTCGGTGGCTACGGCCTGACGGGGACGGCGCAGTGGATGGAAAGCATTGGCCTGACCCCCGGTTATCTGATGGCGACACTGGCCGGCGGCACCGAGTTTTTCGCCGGGCTGGCCTTGATCATCGGTCTGCTGGCCCGTCCAGCGGCGCTGGGACTGGCCTTCCTGTCGCTGGTGGCGATTTTCTCCGTGCACATTGGCAACGGTCTGTTCATGGCCAACAACGGTTATGAGTTTGCCCTGGCTTTGCTGGCAGGCAGCGTCGCGGTGCTGATCGAAGGTGCTGGCAAGTTGTCGGTCGACCAGGCCATCGCCCGCTGATTGCATACCTGAATCATTGAAGGCCCGTCTGGAACGGGCCTTTTTTGTGCGCGCAGATTCTTGACACTGGCCGGTCAGCTTCTCTAGGATGCCGCTCATGCGCCGATTTAAACAGCTACTTGCGGGGCGCCAGGTGACTCATTCAGTCACCGATAGAAGCCGGTTACACGGGGCTTCGAAATACCGCTAAAGCGCTGGTTCGGTGTTGCCTCTCACCTGCCATGCAGACTTTTGAGGCAGAGACACGACACGATGAACGCATCCAGCCCCCTTGTACGTCTTGCGCCGATCACGGCGAACCTTCTGCAACGCAATCCAAAAATCCTTCTGGGCGGTACTCACCAGCCTACGCTATTGCGCTATCTCGACGGCTGGCCGCGACGCAACCACGGGCCGGCGGCGTTCCTTATCCAGTTTGTCGAAGACGGTGAGTCTCTGGCGCGTTTTGCCGATGACAGTTTCGATCTGGCCGTTATCCAGTCCCCCAGTGCGGCGCACGCCAGCGAAATGATCCGGCAATTGACCCGCGTGGCCCGACAGGGGCTGATTACCCGCCGCTGAGGTGAGCTGAGATGACTGGGTTTTTCGGGCCTTGGGCCGGTGAAGCTTTATATGTATTCAATGTGAGTGACATATAAAAGTTGTTCACCTGCGGGTGTCTGAACCTTGATCTCAGCATCCAGCGCTTTGCCGATCAACGCCCGCGCCAAGGGCGAGTCGATGCTGATAAGGTTCTTTTTCAGGTCCAGTTCGTCGGGGCCGACGATGCGATAGCGAGACTCTTTGCCGTCCTCATCTTCAACCGTGACCCAAGCGCCGAAATACACTTTGTTCGGGTCACTGGGTTTTTCACTGACCACCTTGAGGGCTTCCAGGCGCTTGGTGAGGAAACGCACGCGGCTGTCGATTTCCCGCAGCATTTTCTTGCCATAGGTGTATTCGGCGTTTTCCGAACGATCCCCCTGGGCCGCCGCCTCGCTGACCGCTTGGGTCACCTGAGGGCGGCGCACATGCCACAGTTCATGAAATTCAGCGCGCATCCGCGCCTCGCCCTCAGGGGTGATCAACGCGGTGCCGGCGGTGCGGGGTGGGCGATAACGGCTCATGGCAACTTCTTGTGGTGGCGAAGCCGGGAGTCTATCAACCCTCGCGCAAGACTGTCAGCGGGCTGGCATTGAGGGCTCGACGGGTGCCGAACACACCGGCAGCCCCGATCAATAACGCTCCCACCAAAGGCAGTACCAGCAACCATGGATGCGGATGCCAGGGCAGGTCGAACGCGTAACGGTAAAGCACCAGGCTCACCAGTTCCGAACCCAAGGCCGCGAGCAAGCCACTGACCGCACCCAACAGCCCGAACTCGATGCGCCGGGCCTTGACCAACAGGGCTCGTTCGGCACCCAGGGCGCGGAGCAGCGCACCCTGGTGGATCCGTTCATCGAGGGTGGCTTGCAGGCCGGAGAACAGCACGGCCATTCCCGCAGCCAGTACAAACAGCAACACATATTCCACGGCCAGGGTGACCTGGGCCAGGATGCTGCGCAACTGCTCGAGCAGGGCTTCGACTTGCAGGATCGTCACCGCCGGGAAGGCCCGGGACAGGTCGACAATCTGCTGGTCGTGGCCCGCCGCCAGATAGAAGCTGGTGAGATAGGTGGCCGGTAGATCCTTCAGCGTGCCGGGTTGGAAGATCATGAAAAAGTTAGGCTGGAAGTTGTCCCAGTTGATTTCTCGCAAGCTGGTGACCTTCGCCTCGCGATTGACGCCGCCCACGTTGAAAACCAAACGGTCCCCCAGCTGGATCTTGAGGTTCTCGGCCACCTTGCCTTCTACCGAAACGCCCGGAATATCGTCCGGCGGTTGCTGCGGCCACCAGGTCCCGGCCGTGACGACGTTGCCCGCCGGCAGGTCCGCTGCCCAGGTCAGGCTCAGGTCACGCTGCAGGGCCCGGTCACCGGCCGAGTCCTTGGTGACAAATTCCTTGGCCGGCTCGCCGTTGATACTGATCAGGCGTCCCGGTACCACGGGGTAGAGCGGCGCCGATTGCGCCGACAACGCCAGCAGCTTGTCGGTGAAGGCCTGCTTGTCGTTGGGCAGAATGTTCAGGGCGAAATAGTTCGGGGCGTTTTTCGGCAACTGGTTTTGCCAGGTGTCCAGCAGCTCGCCGCGCAAGAGGGCGATCAGCGCCATGGACAACAGAATCAAGCCGAATGCCAACGCTTGGCCGGCCGCCGCCAAGGGGTGGCGCAGCAACTGGCCCAGGCCGAGCCGCCAGGGTAACGAGGCGCGGGCCAGCATCCTGCGCAGGCTCTGGAGCAGCAGCAACAGCAGGCCGCCGAGCACCAGTGCTGCGATGACGCCACCGCCGAGCAGGGCGAACGTCAGGACCAGGTCCAGGCTCAAGCGCCACATGATCAGGCCAAGGGCACCCAGGGCGGCCCCATAGACCACCCAGGTGCTGGAAGGAATCGGCAGCATGTCCCGGCGTAAAACGCGCAAGGGAGGGACCCGTCCCAACGCGGCCAGAGGGGGCAGGGCGAAGCCCGCCAACGCCACCATTCCGGTGCCGATTCCGGCAATGGCCGGCAGCAGGCCTCCCGGTGGGACGGTCGTGGGTAACAGGTCATGCAGCAGTGCAAACAGTCCCAGTTGGGCGACCCAGCCAAGCAGCGCACCGCTGAGGCTGGCCAGCAGGCCCAGCACGGTCAATTGCAGGCTGAACAGCACCATGGTTTCCCGGCGTGACAACCCCAGGCAACGCAGCAGTGCGCTGGCATCAAAGCGTCGGGTGGCAAAGCGGTTGGCCGAGAGGGCGACGGCGACGCCGGACAGCAGCACCGCCACCAGGCTGGCCATGTTCAGGTAGCGTTCGGCCTTGCCCAGGGCGCCACCGATCTGCCGGTTGCCATCGCGCGCATCCTGCAGACGCTGGTTGGGCTCCAGGCCCGGCTTGATCAGGTCGCGGTAGGTTTGCAACGCTGGTGCCGGGCCGCGCCACAGGTCGCGATAACTGACGCGGCTGCCGGGCTGTACGACGCCGGTAGCGTCCAGGTCCTTGAGGTTGATCATGACCCGGGGCGTGAGGCTATAGAAATTGCCGGCGCGATCCGGTTCGTAGGTCAACACACGGCTCAGGCGCAGGGGCTGGTTGCCGACGTCTATGCTGTCGCCTATTTTCAGGTCCAGTGCCGTCAGCAGCCGTGCTTCAACCCAGGCCTCGCCTGGGTTCGGTCGCCCGCCGGTTTCTTCCGGGGCGAACGGGGCAGGGGCGCTTTTCAGTTCGCCGCGCAGGGGGTAGATGTCATCGACGGCCTTGACGCTGGAAAGTTGAATGCCATTGTCGGTGGCCACGACGCTGGAAAACTCCACCACCCGGGCATGTTCGAGGCCCAGATCGGTGCCGCCGCGAATCTGTTCGGGACGGGCAGGCGAGCTGCCTTCGAGCAGCAGGTCGGCGCCAAGGAATTCGGTGGCGCGCATCATCATCGCGCCGTTGAGACGGGCTCCGAAGTAACCGATGGCGGTACTCGCCGCCACCGCCACCAGCAGGGCGAAGAACAACACCCGCAGTTCGCCGGCGCGGGCGTCGCGCAGCAATTGGCGGACAGCGAGACTGAACAGACGCAACAGCGGCAAGCGTGCCATCAAGGCTCCAGGGGGGCGACCATCTGGCCGGCTTCAAGTCGAATCAGGCGCCGGCAACGATGGGCCAGGCGTTCGTCATGGGTGACCAGCACCAGGGTCGTGCCGCTTTCCTTGTTCAACTCGAACAGAAGATCGCTGATGCGCTCACCGGTGTGGCTGTCGAGGTTGCCAGTGGGTTCGTCGGCAAACAGCACGTCCGGCTCGGCCGCAAAGGCACGGGCAATCGCCACGCGTTGCTGCTCGCCGCCGGAGAGCTGGCGGGGCGAATGGGTCAGGCGCTGGCCCAGGCCGACCCGCTGCAGCAATTCCGTAGCGCGTTCGCGGGCATCCTGGCGACCATCAAGCTCCAATGGCAGCATGACGTTTTCCAGCGCATTGAGGCTGTCGAGCAACTGGAACGACTGGAAGACAAAGCCGACATGCTCGGCGCGGATCCGGGCCCGCTGGTCTTCATCCAGAACGCTGAGGGCTTGACCTGCGAGGGTCACTTCACCGCTGCTGGGCAGGTCGAGGCCGGCCAGCAGGCCCAGGAGGGTGGATTTGCCGGAACCGGATGCGCCGACAATGGCCAGGCTGTCGCCCTTGTTCAGTTCCAGGCTGAGTTCGTGCAGGATAGTCAGTTCACCTTCCGCGCTGGGAACCACTTTGCTAAGGTCCTTCGCGGTGAGAATGCTTGAGCCCATGGAGAATCCGATGCGTGTGTGGTTTTTGAGTGCCGGCCTGGCCCTGATGTGCATGGCCCAGAACGCAGCGGCGGGTACAGTCCTGATCGTTGGCGATAGTATCAGCGCCGCTTTCGGCCTGGATACCCGGCAAGGTTGGGTATCCTTGCTCGAACAACGGCTCAAGGCCGAAGGTTTCGACGACAAAGTGGTCAATGCTTCTATCAGTGGTGACACCAGTGCAGGCGGCCAGGCGCGGCTGCCGGCGCTGCTTGCAGCCCATAAGCCGGACCTGGTGATCCTGGAACTGGGTGGCAACGATGGCTTGCGTGGACAGCCGCCAACGCAATTGCAACAAAACCTTGCAGCGATGATCGACAGCTCCCGCGCCAGCGGTGCCAAGGTACTGCTGCTGGGCATGCAGTTGCCGCCCAATTATGGGCAGCGCTACACCGATGCCTTTGCCCGGGTCTACAGCACCCTGGCCGAGGAGAAAAACGTGCCGCTGGTGCCGTTTTTCCTTCAGGACGTTGGTGGTGTTCCGGGGATGATGCAGGGCGATGGCTTGCACCCGTCCGTCGCGGCCCAGGGCAAGTTGCTGGAAAATGTCTGGCCGACGCTAAAACCGCTGCTGTGAAGCTTTTCTACAGGCGGTCTTTCGGCTAATGTGGCGCCCCCGATTTGGAGCCCCCGATGCCGCGTCCCGCCTGGTCCCTGTTTGCCTACCAACTGATCGAGCCTGACGAACAGCTGGACCTGTTCGCCTGCCAGGAAGTGCGGGTGCATCTGGTGACCCGGCAACTGGAACTCGGTGGCTCGGCCGACCGGACCCTGTGCGGCAGCCTGCTGCCGGCCCAGCCGCGCTGGTCGGCTGTTGACCGCAAGATATTCCAGGACCATCGCCTGTGTTCATTGTGCCGGGCGATCCTGGAGTCCCAGAAGCGCGGCACCTCGCCGATCTGGCCGGAACTGCGGTTCGAATTGTAATTCCCCAGATCCCCGGCATGCCCCTTGTGGGAGCGAGCCTGCTCGCGATGGCGGTGGGCCTGCTTGCATTGATGTTGGATGTGCCGCCGCTATCGCGAGCAGGCTCGCCCCCACAGGTTTTTATTTCAGTCTCCAGACATGCTAGGCATCGGACGCCTCATTGTCGCCCTCCCCGAAATAACGGGGGGCGGTGTACAATCACAGTCTTCATACCCTCTGTTCGACCTGCAAAGGATTTCCCGGATGTTGCTGCGCTTGCCTGCCGTCACCCGCTGCCTGTCTCTTGCCGCCCTGTGCATGGCTGGTCCCGTTGCCGCCCTGGAGCTGCCTCTGCCACCGCCAGGCGAAGACATTGTTGGCCAGGTGCAGGTCATCAAGGCCAAATACGAAGACACCTTCGCCGACCTGGGCACTACCTACGACCTGGGCTACACCGAGATGGTCGCTGCCAACCCGGGCGTCGATCCCTGGTTGCCGGGTGCGGGCACCGAGGTCGTGCTGCCGACCCGTTTCATCCTGCCGCCTGGCCCGCGCGAAGGCATCGTGATCAACCTCGCCGAGTACCGTCTCTACTACTTCCCCAAGGGCCGGAATGTGGTCTACACCTTCCCGCTGGGCATTGGCCGTGAAGGTTGGGGATCGCCGATCGCCCACACCAGCATTATTGCCAAGACCCCGAATCCGACCTGGACTCCGCCGGCCTCGATCAAGGCTGAGCATGCCGCCGACGGCGATCCGTTGCCGAACGTGGTGCCGGCCGGTCCCGATAATCCCTTGGGTCCGTTCAAGTTCACCCTGGGCACCCCGGGTTACCTGATCCACGGTTCGAACAAGAAGTTCGGCATCGGCATGCGCACCAGCCACGGCTGCTTCCGCATGTTCAACAACAACGTACTGCAGATGGCCGGCATGGTGCCGGTGGGCACCTCGGTACGGATCATCAACGATCCCTACAAGCTGGGTGTGAGCGGCGGGAAGGTTTATCTGGAGGCCCACACGCCGCTGGACGACAACGGCAACCCATCGGTGGTGGACAAGCACACCGCGGTGATCAACACGATGCTCAAGCGTGAGGACATCACCAGCAACCTGCGCATGGACTGGGATGTTGTGCGTGATGTGGTGGCGGCCGAAGACGGCCTGCCGGTCGAGATCGCCGTTCCGAATACTTCGGCACCGATGGTCTCCAGCGCGCCGATCGATCTGCAACAGTAAAACCTGCAATAGAGACCCGCCGGCGTTTCGCGATGTCGGCGGGTTTTTTATCGCCTGGGGAAACGCCGGGCAATAAAAAAGCCGACCCAAAAAATGGGTCGGCTCGATAACAATCCCGGAGGACTATTACTTGCGGCTAGCTTTTTCCAGCATGCGCAGAGCACGCTCGTTAGCTTCGTCAGCAGTCTGTTGTGCTTTTTGAGCAGCAGCCAGAGCTTCATCAGCTTTACGGTAAGCTTCGTCTGCACGAGCTTGGGCGCGAGCTGCTGCGTCTTCGGTAGCAGTCAGACGTGCTTCGGTTTCTTTCGATGCGCTGCTGCAACCGGTAGCCAGAACTGCGGCCAGGGCCAGAGCAGAGAATTTCAGAACGTTGTTCATCGTGTTCCCCTTCAAGGACTTTCTATTAAGTGACTGTCTCCTCACAGCGAGGAGTTAGCCGGCGTACATACTACCCATTACTTGTAGTAAGTAAACTGACGTCGCGCAAGAAGCAAAAAAATTGTAGGCGGTGATTCTTTTTCGAGCAACTTTTTGGGGTGTTGTTTAAAAAATATGCAGCCTCCGGCACCTGGCTTGAGCGCGTCATTGAGCAAAAGTTCCGTGCGCGGGAGAACTTTCCTTAAGCCGTTAACGTCGTTGTTTATTGATTCGTCTACACTTTTGAGCGTTTTTTGCTCAGGGGGGCGGCTATCTTTATTGGTGTTGGCGGTGACTTTAATAACCGGCGCTCGTCTCACGACTCAACAACTGGCGATGTTCAGCTATTGCGCCTTGGCCGACTAGCGCGTGACGGTGGCGCTCAATCGATAAACCCGACCGGGTTTTACCCCCATTGACGGGCGTGCCTTGAGCATTTGCGTCATTGGTGCCTACTATTCACGACGTGCTCGGGGTTGAGCGGTGGGTGTTGGCGCTCGGTGACCAGACAGGCACGGGGTGGCGTAGATGTTCCTTCGCCGGAAAAACATCGGTAAGGTAGGGGTCAGCATTCAGACCCGCGAGGAGTAGTGATGAGCGAGGCGTTGTCCATCCACCATGACCAGGCTGGTCATCAGTTCGAGACCAATGTGGACGGTCATCGTGCCTATCTGACTTATATGGACCTGGGCAAACAGACCCTGGATATCTATCGCACCTTCGTGCCCAATGCCTTGCGCGGACGCGGCATTGCGGCGGCGCTGACCGAAAGGGCGCTGCAATACGCCGACGAAATGGGCTACACGGTGATCCCGTCCTGCTCCTACGTGGAGCGCTACATGGAGCGTCACCAGCGTCACGCGGCCAAGCTCTGACCTTACGGATTCCCCAATAAAAACGCCGGGCTGAAAAGCCCGGCGTTTTTTTTAGCCTTGAAAAGAGCAAAGGTCGCAGCCTTCGCCTACACATAGCCGGCCTAGGCGCCGTCGAGTGCAACGAGGCTGCGATCCTTTTAGCCACGCTGACGTTTAGGCAACACGTCCTTGAGCTTGGCATGCATGCTGCGCAGGGTGTTCTCGGTTGCGCTCCAGTCGATGCAGGCATCGGTGATGGACACACCGTACTGCAAGTCCGCCAGATCCTTGGGGATCGCCTGGCAGCCCCAATTCAAATGGCTTTCGACCATCAGGCCGATGATCGACTGGTTGCCTTCCAGAATCTGGTTGGCCACGTTTTCCATCACCAGCGGTTGCAGCGCCGGATCCTTGTTGGAGTTGGCGTGGCTGCAGTCGACCATGATGTTCGGTTTGATCTTGGCCTTGTTCAGTGCCTGCTCACACAGCGCGACGCTGACCGAATCGTAGTTCGGTTTGCCGTTGCCACCGCGCAGCACCACGTGACCATAAGCGTTGCCCTTGGTGGTGACGATCGATACGCCACCCTCCTGGTTGATGCCCAGGAAGCGGTGAGGGCTGGAAACCGACTGCAAGGCGTTGATCGCCACGGTGAGGCCGCCGTCGGTGCCATTCTTGAAACCCACGGCCGAGGACAAGCCGGAGGCCATTTCACGGTGAGTCTGGGATTCGGTGGTCCGCGCACCGATGGCCGACCAACTGATCAGGTCCTGCAAGTATTGCGGGGAGATCGGGTCCAGGGCTTCGGTGGCGGTGGGCAGGCCCATTTCGGCCAGGTCCAGCAGCAATTGGCGACCGATGTGCAGGCCATCCTGGATCTTGAAGGAGTCGTCCAGGTACGGGTCGTTGATCAGGCCTTTCCAGCCGACGGTGGTGCGCGGCTTTTCGAAATACACCCGCATCACCAGGTAAAGGGTGTCGGAAACTTCCGCCGCCAGCACTTTCAGGCGCTCGGCATATTCGTGGGCGGCCTTGATGTCATGGATCGAGCAGGGCCCGATGACCACGAACAGGCGATGGTCGGTGCCGTCGAGAATGTTGCGAATGACTTCCCGGCCCTTGGTCACGGTGCGCAGTGCAGCGTCGCTCAGGGGGATATCGCGCTTGAGCTGGTCAGGCGTGATGAGGGTCTCGTTGGAGGCGACGTTAAGGTCATTGATCGGTAAATCAGCCATCGTGTTACTCGTCAGGTCACGGGTGCCGGCCGCCAGCGATCCCCGCGCGGCGGTGCACAGCGGATTTAAGCGCGTCGGGGAGCGGAACCTTAGCGCGTTACGAGGTTGCTCGACAATGGGCAGGGACGGGTTAATTGCGGCGGGGGAGCTTGCTCGCGCTTGACGGCGCAGCCTTCACAAAAGGACCTGCTGCGCCCGAGCGTTAACCGGCCCGGCGGAACCCGGCTGTCTCGCCACGTTGGCCCGCACCTATGTAATGATGCGCAGGGACTGTTAGCTGAGGAGTGGCAATGATGCAGGCAGGCGTTAAACCGCGGATCGGGATGATCGGCACCGGTGCGATCGGTGGGTTCTATGGCGTGATGCTGGCTCGCGCCGGTTTTGACGTGCATTTTTTACTGCGCAGCGAATTTGGGGCGGTGGCCGAGGGCGGCTTGCGAGTCGACAGCGCGGTTCATGGCGCCCTGACGCTCAACCCGGTCCAGGCGTATCGTTCGGCGGCGGACATGCCGCCCTGCGACTGGCTACTGGTCGGTGCCAAGACCACCAGCAATGCTGACCTGGTCCCGGCCATCATTCAAGCTGCCGCTCAGGGTGCAAAAGTCCTGTTGCTGCAAAATGGCCTGGATGTTGAGGACGACCTCCGACCGTTGCTGCCCGATTCGCTGCATCTGCTGGGCGGCCTGTGCCTGATCTGTGTGCATCGGGTCGGTCCTGGCGTCATTGCCCACCAGGCCCTCGGTGCAGTCAACCTCGGTTACCACAGCGGTCCTTGCCACGATCAGGCGCAACGCATGGCGATTGTCGAGCAGGGGGCCGGGCTGTTCCGTGCCGCCGGCCTGGATTCCCAGGCCATGCCCGACCTGCGGCAGGCGCGCTGGCAGAAACTGGTGTGGAACGTGCCCTACAACGGTCTTTCGGTTCTGTTGGGTGCCAGTACCACGCCGTTGATGGCCGACAGTGACAGCCGAGGCTTGATCCAGGCCCTGATGGGGGAGGTGGTGCGGGGTGCTCAGGCTTGCGGTCACCAGATTGCGCCGGGCTATGCCGAGTATCTGTTTGCGATGACCGAAAAGATGCCCGACTACTGGCCGAGTATGTATCACGATTATTCCCACCAGCGCGCGCTGGAGCTGGAGGCTATTTACAGCCGACCATTGGCGGCGGCGAAAAAAGCCGGTTGTGAGCTGCCGAAAATCGAAGCCTTGTATCAGGCGTTGGCATTTATGGACCGACGAAACCGCTGATCAGGCGAAAGGGGGAGCGACATGGCAAACAACATCGACGACAAACTGGTGCTGGCGATTTCCTCGCGGGCGCTGTTCGATCTGAGTGACAGCCATAAGGTGTATCTGTCGGGCGGCGTCGAGGCTTACCGGCAATATCAGATTGAGCATGAGGACGAAGTCCTCGAACCCGGCGACGCCTTCGCTCTCGTACAAAAGCTGCTGAATCTCAACGAGCATCTGGGGCGTGCGCGAGTCGAGGTAGTTCTGGTTTCGCGCAACAGCGCCGACACCGGCCTGCGGGTGTTCAACTCGATTCATCATTACGGGCTGGCGATTTCCCGCGCGGCGTTCGTCGGCGGCCGCAGTCCTTACCCTTATCTGAAGGCGTTCGGCTGTGATCTTTTTCTGTCCACCCACGCTGAAGATGTGCGCAGTGCCCTGGACGCCGGATTCGCCGCTGCGACCATTCTGTCGGGTGGCGCCAGCCGCGCCGCCAGCGAGGAACTGCGTATCGCTTTCGACGGCGATGCGGTGCTGTTTTCCGACGAATCCGAGCGTGTCTATCAGAGCGGCGGCCTGGCTGCATTCCAGGCCAGCGAACGGCAAGCGGCTCGTGAGCCGCTGCGAGGCGGGCCGTTCAAGGGGTTTCTGGCGGCACTCAATGCACTGCAACGCGAGTTCCCCGAAGACGCCTGTCCGATTCGCACGGCGCTGGTCACTGCCCGTTCGGCGCCGGCCCACGAGCGCGTCATCCGGACGTTGCGCGAATGGGACATTCGTCTGGATGAGTCGCTGTTTCTCGGTGGCCTGACCAAATCGGCATTTCTCGAAGCCTTCGCCGCCGACGTCTTTTTCGACGACCAGACCGGCCACTGCGAACTGGCTCGCGAGGTGGTCGCCACGGGGCATGTGCCTCACGGCATCAGCAATGAAGTGAAGCTCTGACTGCCCGTTGTTTAGGGCGTTACGCTGGACGTCGTACTCCTCAAGGCGCTGCTAAGCTGAATCCATCTCCGCCATTCTGGCACGCGAGGAGGTCACATGATTCGTTCGATGCTGTACGCCACAGACCTGGGACTTTACGCCCCTTATGTGATGCAGCATGCCTTGGCGTTGGCACGGACGTTCGAAGCCGAGTTGTATGTGGTGCACGCGGTAGAGCCAATGGGGCTGTTCGCGGAGTCGGTGTTGCAAAGTTATCTCGATGAGCAAGCGCTGAACGAATTTCATCGCCAGGGTCTGAATACGGTGATGGCCAACATTGAGCAGCGGGTGCTCGACAGCTTTCGTGAAGAGTTGGGTGAGGGGCAGCAGGACTTGAAGCTGATCAAGTCGGTGCGGGTTTTCCAGGGCGATCCATCCCAGGTCATTCTCGATCAGGCTGCGAAACTCTCTGTGGATTTGCTGATCGTAGGCAGTCACTGCCAAGGGGCGAGCGGTGAAACGCCGCTGGGCAGGACCGCTGCGCGGGTATTGCAGTTATCCCGGGTACCGGTCTACCTGGTGCCGTTGGTGCAGCGGCGACGTCAGGGGGAGGCTTGAGGCAAAGTAGTGGCTTTTTTATAAAAAGTTCTAGATTAATTGATGCAACCATTCATATAGTTATATACCGTCGCTGATGCCCGTGGCGTCCAACTGCTTTGAGGGATACATATGAAGCTTCAACAACTGCGCTACATCTGGGAAGTGGCGCACCACGACCTCAACGTTTCCGCTACTGCCCAAAGCCTCTACACGTCGCAACCCGGCATCAGCAAGCAGATCCGCCTGTTGGAGGATGAGCTGGGTGTCGAAGTTTTCGCCCGCAGCGGCAAGCACCTGACCCGCGTGACTCCGGCCGGTGAGCGCATCATCACCACGGCCGGGGAGATCCTGCGCAAGGTCGAAAGCATCAAGCAGATTGCCCAGGAATTTTCCAACGAGAAAAAAGGCACGCTGTCGATTGCCACCACCCACACCCAGGCCCGTTATGCACTGCCTCCGGTGATCAGTAACTTCATCAAGCAATACCCGGACGTGGCCTTGCATATGCACCAGGGCTCGCCGATGCAGATCGCCGAAATGGCGGCGGACGGCACCGTGGATTTCGCCATCGCCACCGAGGCTCTGGAACTGTTCGGCGATCTGGTGATGATGCCGTGCTACCGCTGGAACCGCTGCGTGGTTGTGCCTCAGGGCCATCCGCTGACCAAGCTGCCAAAGTTGACGCTTGAAGCCTTGGCCGAATACCCCATCGTGACTTATGTGTTCGGTTTTACCGGCCGTTCGAAACTCGACGAAGCCTTCAGCCACCGCGGCCTGACCCCGAAAGTGGTGTTCACCGCCGCCGACGCCGACGTCATCAAGACCTATGTCCGCCTTGGCCTGGGCGTGGGCATCGTGGCGAAAATGGCCGTCGATACCAAGCTGGACGGCGATCTGGTGGTGCTGGATGCCAGCGAGTTGTTCGAGTCCAGCGTGACCAAGATCGGTTTCCGGCGCGGCACCTTCCTGCGTGGCTTCATGTGCGACTTTATCGAAAAGTTCGCGCCACACCTGACCCGGGAAGTCATGGCCAAGGCCATCCAGTGCCACAACAAGCAGGAACTCGAAGAGCTGTTCGACGGTGTGGAATTACCGGTGCACTGAACAGTGAGTGCTAGATCGCCTCGGTGACAGCGAACTGTTGCCGGGCGCCTGCGACGACGATCTCTACTTCATCCCCTTCGAACTTGCCCAGCAGGCTTCGTCCCAGCGGCGAGCGAGGGGTGATGACGGTGATCGGCTGGCCCACCAGCGACACTTTCAAGCCCGCGGCATCCGGTCCCAGAAACAACCATTGCTGGCGGTCATCTTCATCCGCCAGCCCGATCAGGGTGCCAATCTGAATGCCGCGCTGTTCGTCGTAGGGCCGGAGTATCAGGTTCTGGCAGAGGGCGAGGGCCTGGCGGATTTCTTCGACACGCCTGGCTTGCCCGGCAGCGAGGTAAGACGCTTCAAGACCCAGGGTGTCGTATTTGTTCTCGGCGATGTTTTCCTCGTGGGTCGCGGTTTCGTAGGCCGTCTGCGCGGCGCGCTCAGCGATACCCAGGTCAATCCTGAGTTTGTCGAGAATCAGTTGGTGAACGATCTGTTTGTTCATGATCAATCGCAAAACTGCAAAACGTTGGCCCGGCTCTTTTCACTGGGCGCGTTCTGGTCCTGTTGCAACCAGAACTGACACTTGGGGTTGGACAGGTTGCGAGGATCGCTGCGGGCTTGATCCAGGGCTTGTCGTTGTTCGTTTCGTTGCAGATTTTGCTGGTACTGCTCGAACATGGGGGTTGGTGGTTCCGGGGCCGGTTGCACCGCCGGTGGTTGCCCCAGTTGCTGCACGGCCGCGGCCACTGGCGCCAGTTGTTCGTTGAACAGGAATCTGGACAGCAGCCAACCGGTCAATACGATGGCGAGAAACCCCAGCCACAGGCCCAGGGCAATGCTGACGGTCAATTGCAAGGCTGTAAGGCGTGGCGCTGGCGGGTGATCGGACATGGCTGCTTCCTGGCAATGAACACGTGATAGGCGGCGATTGTCGCATGAAGATTAATCGCCGTCGGCTCTTCTGCATCATCGGTTTAATGCGGGACAATCAGGCCTTTGCCACAGGGATTCGGGAATGACCGTGCGCTGGGATATTTTTTGCACCGTCGTCGATAACTTTGGCGACATCGGCGTCACTTGGCGCCTGGCTCGGCAATTGGTGGCCGAGCATCAATGTGCGGTGCGGCTATGGGTCGATGACTTGCGGGCCTTTGAACGACTGTGTCCGCAAATCGACATCACGCTGTCCGAGCAATGGCAGCAGGGTGTGCAAGTCTGCCATTGGCCTGAGGTCTGGCCGTTCACCGACGCCGCCGATGTAGTCATCGCCGCGTTTGCCTGCCAGTTGCCGAGCGCCTACATGGATGCGATGGCCGAGCGGCAGACCACGCCGTTGTGGATGAACCTCGATTACCTGAGTGCGGAAGACTGGGTGATCGGGTGCCACGGATTGCCCTCGGTCAAATACAAGCACGTGCAGAAATATTTCTTTTTTCCGGGCTTCCGGGAGGGCACGGGTGGGCTGCTGCGTGAAGCCGGCCTGCTGGAGCGGCGTCGGCAGTTTCAGCAGGATGCCCAGGCGCAACGGATTTTCCTGGAGGCGTTGGGCGTCCATCGGACGCCGGGCTCGCGCCTGATCTCGCTGTTTGCCTACGAAAACGCCGGGCTTGCCAGTTGGTTCGATGCCATGGCGACCGATACCCAGGCCTCTCATGTATTGATCCCCGAAGGTCGGGTGCTCGGCGATGTCCAGCGTTGGCTGGGCATCGATGGCCTGAAGGCCGGTGCGGTACAGCAACGTGGTGCCCTGACGGTGCAGGTGCTGCCGTTCGTCCGCCAGGATCAGTACGATCAACTGCTATGGTGCTGCGATTTCAACGCCGTGCGGGGTGAAGACTCCTTCGTGCGCGCCCAATGGGCGGGTCGGCCGCTGCTCTGGCATATCTACCAGCAGGAAGAAGACGTTCATCTGGAAAAACTCGAGGCATTCCTCCGGCTGTACACCCACGGCCTTTCGGAGCCGGCTGAAAAAGCGATCAGCGGTCTCTGGCGATCCTGGAATGCTGGCCAAGACATGGCCGAACATTGGAAAATGGTCGATCAACAGCAGCAGGAACTACTTGATCATGCCCAGGCATGGTGTCTGGAACAGGCCTCGCGACCCGATCTTGCCGCAGCGCTGGTGAAGTTTTATGTAAATTGGATATGATACGCGGCCTAGATTTTTGTAAATCCCATCCAAATTCGGATATTCGCAATGAAAACTGGTAAAGAACTGAAACCCGGGACCGTGATCCGTCTCGAAAACGATCCTTGGCTGGTTCAGAAAGCTGAGTTCACCAAGTCGGGTCGTAACAGCGCGATCATGAAGACCAAGCTGAAGAACCTGCTGACCGGTTACAAAACCGAGATCGTCTACAGCGCCGATGACAAACTGGACGACGTGATCCTCGACCGCAAAGAAGCGACCCTGTCCTTCATCAGCGGCGACACCTACACGTTCATGGACACCACTGACTACACCATGTACGAGCTGAACGCCGAAGACATCGAAAGCGTTCTGCCGTTCATCGAAGAAGGCATGACCGACGTCTGCGAAGCCGTGTTCTTCGAAGAGCGTCTGGTCTCCGTAGAACTGCCGACCACCATCGTGCGTCAGGTTGACTACACCGAAGGTTCCGCTCGCGGTGACACTTCCGGCAAGGTAATGAAGCCTGCCAAACTGAAGAACGGTACCGAGCTGTCGGTTGCTGACTTCATCGAAATCGGCGACATGATCGAGATCGATACCCGCGAAGGCGGTTCCTACAAAGGCCGCGCTAAATAAGCGAAGTCTTGTGTATGAAAAAGCCCGACCATTGAGTCGGGCTTTTTCATGCCTGCGGATTATGTTCAGACAGAGGGCAGGATGGAGACGGTGGCGAGGGGATTTAATCCTGCCCTGTGAGAGCAAAGCTTGCTCGCGATCCAGACGCCTCGGTTCCGCGCTGTGTTCATCGCGGGCAAGCCTTGCTCCCACAGGGTTGCGCCACAAGTCACTTCAGATGTTGTTTCAGTTCTTGGGATACCTGCAACATCGCCGAACGCACCGCTGGCACCTGGCTCACCACATTGAGCAAACCATAATCGTGAATCATGCCGTTGTAGCGCACCGCCGTGACCGGCACGCCAGCCGCGTCCAGTTTACGGGCGTAGGCTTCACCCTCATCGCGCAACACGTCGGCCTCGGCGGTCTGTACCAGCGCGGGCGGCAGGCCCTTGAGTTGCGCGGTGCTGGCGCGTAACGGGGAGGCATAGATCTCGCTGCGTTGCCCGGCATCGGTGGTGTAGTTGTCCCAGAACCACTTCATCATGTTTTTACTGAGGAAGTGTCCCTCGGCGAACTGGTTGTAGGACGCCGTCTCGAAGCTGGCATCGGTCACCGGCCACAACAAGGCCTGGAATTTGATCTCCGGGGTACCTTTGTCCTTGGCCATCAACGCCACGACCGCTGCCATGTTGCCGCCGACGCTGTTGCCCACCACGGCCAGGCGCTTGCCGTCGACATTGATTTGCTTACCATGCTCGGCCACCCATTTCGTCGCGGCGTAGGCTTGGTTGATCGCTACCGGGTAATGCGCTTCCGGCGAAGGCGTGTAGTTGACGAACACCGCGACGGCACCTGATCCGGCCACCAGATCCCGAACCAACCGTTCGTGGGTTGGGAAATCTCCCAATACCCAACCACCGCCGTGGAAGAACATGAACACCGGCAGCTCACCCTTGACGCCGGCCGGCCGGACGATGGTCAGGCTGATCGGCTGGCCATCGACTTCAATAGTTTTTTCGCTGACGTCGGCCTTGGGCAAGCTCAGTTTCACCCCAGCCTGGGCGCCGACCAGTACCGCGCGGGCGTCCTTGGGCGACAGTTGCTCCAATGGCTTGCCGGTGCCGGCATTCAGCGCGTCGAGAAACGCCTGGGTGTTGTGTTCCACGATGCCGTCGGCGAACGCGCTGCCGACGCTCAGTGCCAGAAGGGTGCCGGTCAAGGCTTTGCTGAAGGTGTTCATGTGCATCTCCTTAAGTGCAGGCTGGAAGGTGTTGGTTAAACGGTGACGTGCAGGCGCACATCGACGTTGCCACGAGTGGCGTTGGAGTACGGGCAGACTTGGTGAGCTGCGTCCACCAGGCTCTGTGCATCGGCCAGGTCCAGACCGGGCAAGCTGATGTGCAGGTCGATGTCGAGGCCGAAACCACCGGGAATCTGGCCGATACCGACATGGGCGGTGATCGAGGCGTCATCCGCAATCTTGCGCTTGCTTTGGCTTGCGACGAATTTCAGGGCACCGATGAAGCAGGCCGAGTAACCGGCAGCGAACAGTTGTTCCGGGTTGGTTGCCGCGCCGCCTGCACCGCCGAGTTCTTTGGGGGTGGCGAGTTTGACGTCCAGGATGTTGTCGCTGGAGATTGCACGACCATCACGGCCACCGGTGGAAGTTGCGATTGCGGTGTAGAGCGTTTGCATGGTGAGAGCCTCGGTTTTGGTTGCTGTTGCAGCGCTAAATGTTTGTGCGCTAAGTAGGTGTGAGGCAAATGTATAGCGCTAATATTTTGCGCGCAAGATAAATTTTTAAGGGGAATTGAATTTCGCTCGCTCAAACGGCGTAGATCCCTTGAGTTAGAGCGGTTTCATCAGCTGAAAATTTTTTTTCAGGGAGGGGCGAAGGGGGTCAGGAGGTGATCGGACTGGTGCCATCGCGAGCAGGCTCGCTCCCACATTTTGATCTTTGGTGGACGCACTTTTTGTGTTCAACACAGATCGTTGTGGGAGCGAGCCTGCTCGCGATAGCGTTGGGGCAGTTGACGGTGCTGCTGGACAGGCTGCGTTTCAGAGGCTGTCTTGCAAATTCCCGCGCAGCTCTTGCAGGTCATGCTGCAGCTTCTTCAATTGCTCCAGGGTCTGGCCACTGGCGCCGAGAATGCACTGGGGAATGTTGAGGGCCTTTTCCTGCAGGGCGCGTCCCTGTTCGGTGAGCTCGACGATGACCACGCGTTCATCCTCACGACTGCGGGTGCGGCTCAGCAAGCCCTCGGCCTCCAGGCGCTTGAGCAACGGGGTCAGTGAACCCGGATCGGTGAGCAGGCGGTTGCTGATTTCCCCGACAGTCAGGCCGTCCTTTTCCCACAGCACCATCATCGCCAGGTACTGCGGATAAGTCAGGCCCAGGGCTTGCAGCAGCGGCTTGTAGACTTTGGTCATCAGCAGCGACGTGGAGTGCAGGGCGAAGCACACCTGGTTGTCGAGCAACAGGGCTTCGCAGGGGTCGGGGGTGTCGCGTTGGGTGCTCATGGCAGAACCTTCAATCAATGATCGCTACGAATCTAGCGGGCGAACCTTTAATGCGCCAGATAATTCTGACGTTCTGATCGGAAGTTGCGTTCCCCCGCGAGCGCCGACTGCGTAGGATAAGCGCCCTGATCAAGGGGGAATCGGCTGTGATCGAAGGTGTGATGTATCTGGCGTTCGGTGCCGCATTGGGCACTTTGGGGGGATTGTTCGGGATTGGTGGCGGGTTGATCGCCATTCCGGTGCTGGGCCTGTTGTTCGGCCTCGATCAGCAGATCGCCCAGGGCACGGCCCTGGTGATGGTCGTGCCAAACGTGATGCTCGCCTTGTGGCGCTACCACCAGCGCAATCGCATTGAAATGCGTCATGTACTGCCACTGGCCTCCATGGGTTTTTGCTTTGCCTGGCTTGGCTCGATCTGGGCGGTGGGTATCGACGCGCAAAGCATGCGAATCGGCTTCGTGGCCTTCCTGATCGTGCTGGCGGCCTACAACCTGATTCGCATGTTTGCCGCCAGCCCCCCGGCTTCGGCGCAGATGCGTTATGGCTGGCCGTGGCTCGCCGTGTTGGGGGCGGCGTCGGGGACCATGGGCGGATTGTTCGGTGTCGGCGGGGCGGTCGTCGCGACGCCGTTCCTGACCAGCCTGTTCGGTACCAGTCAGGTGGTCGCCCAGGGATTGTCTCTCTCGTTGGCCTTGCCCAGTACTGGTGTGACCCTCGCCACGTATGCGGTGCATCACCAAGTGGACTGGTGGATCGGCCTGCCGCTGGCCGCTGGTGGCCTGCTCAGTATCAGTTGGGGGGTAAAAGTCGCCCACGCCATGCCGGAGCGGCTGCTGCGCGGGCTGTTCTGCGGTTTCCTGGTGCTGTGCGCGATCTTGCTCGCCTTTAAAGTTTGAAACCTTCGACGATGTGCTCGGCCAGGCACTCGGTGATCGGCGACGGATTATGCAGGTTGCGGATCAGCATGATGCTCGCTTCGGGCAACTGCGGCAGGTTTTCCGCCTCGCCCAGCACGCGCATGTCCGGGGTCAGCAGGCTTTCCAGTTGCGCGGTGATCGCCAGGCCCGCGCCAACCACTGCCATGAGCGCCGACAGGCTCGAGCTGTTGTACGCCACGCGATAATCGCGGCCCATGGCATCCAGTGCATTGCAGGCCCATTGCCGGCAGAAGCAATCACTGTTGAACATCGCCAGCGGCAACGGTGTTTGTTCGTGGACGTTGAAGCATGCCGCTTCGGCCCAGACAAAGCGCTCCTTGCGCAATAACTGGCCGATTTCGTCCCCCGGTTTACGGGTGACGATGGACAGGTCCAGATCCTGGCGCAGCAGCAACTGCTTGGACGACTCGCAGTGCACTTCAATTTCGATCAAGGGATAGAACTGGGCGAAGCGCTGCAGGATCCCCGGCAAAAAACGCATCACATAATCGTCCGGGGTGCCGATGCGCACCGTGCCGACCATGTGCGGCTCACGCAGGGTGTTGAACACTTCGCTGTGCAGCTTGAGGATCCGTCGGGCGTAGCCGAGCAACACTTGGCCTTCGGCGGTCAGCTTGACCTGGCGCCCGTCACGCTCGAACAGCCGCCGCTGCAATACATCCTCTTCCAGTCGCTTCATCTGCATGCTGACGGCGGACTGGGTGCGATTGACCAACTCACCGGCACGGGTGAAACCGCCCTGGTCAGCGATGGCGACAAAGGTACGCAGCACTTCCGTATCGATGCTCGGGTAACTCGACAATTGATCAATCTCCGAGATGTATTGCATAAGAAACATTCGTTGGATTGATCTTAGCGTTAGCGTGAGACTTGAGCCATCCCCAACGGAGGACATCACGATGAAAGGTCAAAAAGGTTATCTACTGATAGAAAAACTCTCATCCCATGGTTTTTCCATCAGCGCTCTGCTGCACAAGTTTAGCCGCTGGTACGAATTGCACCACGAACGTGAACTGCTTGCCGGAATGAGCGATGAGGCGCTCAAGGACATCGGCGTCAGCCGTGCCGACGTCGAAAAGGAAGTGGTTCGGCCATTCTGGGATGACCCGATGCACAAATGAGCCATCCTTCCCTACACAAACCGCTTAATGGTGAGGTAGGTTGCGAGCAGACAAGGAGATCTTCATGCCCGCGACTCTGTCCTTTACCCTCAAACAGGCCCGGCGTCTGGCGCTGGCCGCCCAAGGATTCGACGGGCGGCCGACGTCAGCTTCGGTGCAACCGGCGCGCCTTAACCGCCTGATTGAGCGCCTCGGCGTCCTGCAGATTGATTCGGTCAATGCATTGGTGCGTTCGCACTACCTTCCGCTGTTTTCCCGTCTCGGTCACTACACCTCTGATTTGCTCGACCAGGCAGCCTGGAGCCAGGGTCGACGTCGTACGCTGTTCGAATACTGGGGTCATGAAGCCTCATTGCTGCCGCTGGCGATGTATCCGCTGATGCGCTGGCGCATGGAGCGTGCGTCCCGCGGTGAGGGCATTTATCGACAGTTGGCGCAGTTCGGTCAGGAGCGTCAGGATGTCATTCGCCGCGTACTGGCTTCGGTCCGCGAGCAAGGTGCGGTGGGGGCGGGCAGCTTGTCCACGCGCCAGGAAAAGGCCGGCCCCTGGTGGGACTGGAGCGCCGAGAAGCATGCGCTGGAATGGCTGTTCGCGGCGGGTGAAGTGACGGTGGCGGGGCGGCGGGGCTTCGAGCGGCTTTACGACTTGCCGGAACGCGTGTTTCCGTCCTCGGTCCTGCAACAACCGCTGCCTGACGAGCCCCAGGCTCAGCGCGCCTTGCTGCTGCATGCCGCCCAAGCCTTGGGTGTGGGCACCGAGAAAGATTTGCGCGACTATTTTCGACTCGATCCGGCCGATAGCCGTGGACGACTGGCCGAACTGGAGGAGGCCGGTGAACTGGTGCGCTGCCAGGTGCAAGGCTGGAAGCAACCGGCCTGGTGCCGACCCACCGCGAAGATTCCCCGCAAGGTGGCGGCCAGTGCGTTGTTGTCGCCCTTCGATTCATTGGTCTGGGAGCGTAGCCGTACCGAGCGGCTGTTCGATTTCCGTTATCGGCTGGAGATTTATACCCCGGCTCACAAGCGGGTGTATGGCTACTACGTGCTGCCATTCCTGCACAACGAACGTATCGCCGCGCGGGTGGATCTGCGGGCGGAGCGGGCTTTGGGTCGATTGGCGGTGCATGCCGTGCACGAGGAGGCGCCGGGGCTGGACGAGGAAGGGATGCAGGCTTTGGCGCTGAACCTGCGACGCTTGGCCGACTGGCTGGGGTTGGCGCGGGTCCAGCTCAATTGCGCTCGGGCGGGTGGGGTTCGGTTGGCGGGGGCGTTGGCTGAGGTGGGGGGTGACTGAATTGGCCTCATCGCGAGCAGGCTCGCTCCCACAGTTGACCTTTGGTGAACACAGGATTTGTGAACGCCGCGGTCAATGTGGGAGCGAGCCTGCTCGCGATAGCAATCCAACAAACGGCGAATGACTTACTGACTCACCGCCTCACCTGCTTCAACGTCTCGGCAATCAAAAACGCCAGTTCCAGCGACTGATCGGCATTCATCCGCGGATCGCAATGAGTGTGGTAACGGTCCGACAGCCCGTCCTCGGTGATCGGCCGCGCGCCGCCAATGCACTCGGTGACGTTCTGCCCGGTCATTTCGATGTGGATGCCCCCGGCATAGGTGCCCTCGGCTTCGTGAACCTGGAAGAACTGTTTCACTTCCCCGAGGATTTGCGCGAAGTCCCGGGTCTTGTAACCGCTACTGGCCTTGATGGTGTTGCCGTGCATCGGGTCCGAACTCCACAGCACCTGCTTGCCTTCTCGTTGCACGGCGCGCAATAGCTGCGGCAGGTGATCGCCGACCTTGTTCGCGCCCATTCGCGCGATCAGGTTAAGCCGCCCCGGATCATTGTCCGGATTGAGCACGTCGATCAGACGGATCAAGTCGTCGGGGTTCATGCTCGGGCCGACCTTGACGCCGATCGGGTTGTTCACCCCGCGCAGGAATTCGACATGGGCACCGTCCAACTGACGGGTGCGGTCACCGATCCACAGCATGTGGGCCGAGCAGTCGTAGTAGTCGTTGGTCAGGCTGTCGCGGCGCACGAAAGCTTCTTCGTAATTGAGCAGCAGCGCTTCGTGGGCGGTGAAGAAGCTGGTTTCGCGCAATTGCGGCGAGCTGTCCATGCCGCAGGCGCGCATGAAGGCTAGGGTTTCGTCGATACGGTCGGCCAGGTGGCTGTACTTCTCAGCCAGGGCCGAGTTGGCGATGAAGTCCAGGTTCCACTTGTGCACCTGATGCAGATCGGCGAATCCGCCCTGGGCGAAGGCCCTTAGCAGGTTCAAGGTGGCGGTGGACTGATGGTAGGACTGCAGCAGCCGCTCCGGGTCCGGTACGCGGCTTTTTTCGTCGAAGCCGATGCCGTTGACGATGTCGCCGCGATAGGCCGGCAGGGTTACCCCGCCAATCGTCTCATCGTTGGCCGAGCGCGGTTTGGCGAACTGTCCGGCCATACGACCGACCTTGACCACCGGGCAACCGGCGGCGAAGGTCATGACGATGGCCATTTGCAGCAACACCTTGAAGGTGTCGCGGATCTTCGCCGCCGAGAACTCGGCAAAGCTCTCGGCGCAGTCGCCGCCCTGCAGCAGGAAGGCCCGGCCTTGGGTGACTTCGGCGAACTGACGGCGCAACTCCCGGGCTTCACCGGCAAACACCAGCGGCGGATAACTGGCCAGGGTCTGCTCGACCTGCAGCAAATGCGCCGCGTCGGGGTATTGGGGTTGCTGCTGGATCGGCAGGGCGCGCCAGCTGTCAGGGCTCCAGGGTTGGCTCATCATGATCTCTAGGTGGTTTACGCTCGGGCTGCCATGTTATCAGCAAATTAGTGCGTGACCTGTTTGCGTCGCTTCGCGGACAATCGCGCTTTTGCCCCGGTTATGTTCAGGGTCAGCGCAGCCACAGGAGATGAAATGACAGAGGAGCGCGTCGAGCATTTGCTCGCCGAAGTGCATGACGAGTTCGGTGTTATCCGGGTTCTCGAAGTGGCGGACTACCGTTTTCTGGAATTTGGCGATGCCATCGAACAGAGCTGCGTGTTCACGGCCGACCCGAGCTGGCTCGAATATGATTACACCCGCGCCATGTTGATTGGCGCGTTGTGCCACGAGCAGCCGGAAAGCGCGCTGTTTCTTGGGCTGGGCGCCGGGACGCTGACCCAGGCTTGCCTCAAGTTTCTGCCGCTGGAAGATGTCGAAGCCATCGAACTGCGCCCCGATGTGCCGCGCCTGGCCATCCAATACCTGGGGCTGGACGACGATCCGCGGCTGTACATCCGCGTCGGCGATGCCCTGGAGCTGCTTGAAACCGCCGAGCCTGCGGATTTGATCTTTGTCGACCTCTATACCGACGTCGGCCCTGGCGTCGGGCACCTGGCCTGGGGTTTTCTGGAGAACTGCCAGAAACGCCTCAACCCCGGCGGCTGGCTGGTGATCAACCAATGGGCCACCGACGACGGCAAGCCATTGGGCGCGGCGCTGCTGCGCGGCTTGTACCACCGGCATTACTGGGAGCTGCCGGTTAAAGAAGGCAATGTCATCCTGATCGTGCCGGCGGATCTGGACCAGGAACTGGACATGCAAGGACTGGTCGCCCGGGCCGAAGGGCTGGCGCCGCGGCTGGGTTATTCGTTGCAGTCGTTGATCAAGGCCATTCGTCCGGCGACTTGATAGGCAAGCTGTCGGAAGGTAAATCGTTTAAGCCGGTTGTCCCGACGCCCATGACAGCCAGTCCCATAACCGGGTTTGGCAATAAAAAATCTCCCTTTTCGGGCGATTTCCGGTATAGTGCGCGCCGGCCTTTAGCCGGGCCGCGTCAAGGTAGCGCAATTCCCCGAAGCCAGCTTCGGTTGCATGTCCGCACAACGGATGCTTCCACGACGTTCTTTTTCATTCATTCGTTTTCGCAAATCCCCGCCGACAAAGCAGCCAGGGCGACTCTTGAGTCTCAACACGGCATGCGCAGCTTTGGAGCATGGGTCTTTGCGGATGCACTTAGAGGCAGACCCATGACCCAGGAAACCGGCGGCTTCGTCGCTTTTAATCTTAATCCGAACATTCTTGCAGCCGTCATTGCGACCGGTTACGAAGAACCTTCGGCTATTCAGCAGCAATCGATCCCGATCATCATGGCCGGTCACGACATGATTGGTCAGGCGCAAACCGGTACGGGTAAAACCGCCGCGTTCGCCCTGCCGATCCTGCATCGCATCGATCCTGCTAAGCGCGAACCGCAAGCCCTGATCCTGGCGCCAACTCGTGAGTTGGCGCTGCAAGTAGCAACCGCTTTTGAAACCTACTCCAAGCAGATGCCTGGTGTAACCGTTGTGGCTGTTTACGGCGGCGCTCCAATGGGCCCGCAACTCAAAGCCATCCGTAACGGCGCGCAGATTGTTGTCGCCACTCCGGGCCGTCTGTGCGACCACCTGCGTCGTGACGAAAAAGTCCTGGCCACCGTGAACCACCTGGTTCTCGATGAAGCCGACGAAATGCTCAAGCTGGGTTTCATGGATGACCTGGAAGTCATCTTCAAGGCCCTGCCAGCGACCCGTCAGACTGTATTGTTCTCGGCCACTCTGCCGCAGTCGATCCGCGCCATTGCCGAGCGCCACCTGCGCGATCCGCAACACGTAAAGATCCAGACCAAGACCCAGACCGTCACCGCGATCGAACAGGCTCACCTGTTGGTTCACGCCGACCAGAAGACCTCGGCCGTACTGAGCCTGCTGGAAGTCGAGGATTTCGACGCCCTGATCATGTTCGTACGTACCAAGCAAGCGACCCTGGACCTGGCCAGCGCCCTGGAAGCCAAAGGCTACAAAGCCGCTGCGCTGAACGGTGACATTGCCCAGAACCAGCGTGAGCGTGTGATCGACTCCCTCAAGGATGGCCGTCTGGACATCGTTGTGGCCACTGACGTTGCCGCCCGTGGCCTGGACGTTCCGCGCATCACCCACGTGTTCAACGTGGACATGCCTTACGATCCGGAATCCTACGTTCACCGTATCGGCCGTACTGGCCGTGCCGGTCGCGAAGGTCGTGCACTGCTGCTGGTCACCCCGCGTGAGCGCCGCATGCTGCAAGTGATCGAGCGTGTAACCGGTCAGAAGGTCGCCGAGGTTCGCCTGCCGGACGCCCAGGCAGTTCTCGATGCCCGCATCAAGAAGCTCACCAACAGCCTGTCGCCACTGGTGGCTGACGCCGAATCGACCCACGGTGATCTGCTCGATCGCCTGACCGCCGACATCGGTTGCACCCCACGTGCCCTGGCCGCTGCTCTGCTGCGCAAGGCCACCAATGGCCAGGCGCTGACCCTCGCTGCGATCGAGAAAGAACGTCCACTGGTGCCGAACAACGCACCGCGTGGCGATCGTCCAGAGCGTAGCGGTGATCGTCCGGACCGTGGTGATCGCGAGCGTCGTGCGCCGATCCCGCTGGCCGAAGGCCGTGCGCGCTGCCGTACTGCGCTGGGTGCCCGTGACGGCATCGCGGCCAAGAACCTGCTGGGCGCCATCCTCAACGAAGGCGGTCTGGCTCGTGAGGCCATCGGTCGCATCCAGGTACGTGACAGCTTCAGCCTGGTAGAGCTGCCGGAAGATGGTCTGGAGAAGTTGCTGACCAAACTGAAGGACACTCGTGTCGCCGGCAAGCAGCTTAAACTGCGTCGCTATCGCGAAGATTGATCCGCTCTCGGGCTGATTGATCGAACATAAAAAATCCCCGACTGGTTCGGGGATTTTTTTTGCCTGAAGCTGGGTGTCTTTTCAGGGCGAGCCCATCGCGAGCAGGCTCGCTCCCACAGTGGCACAGGTAAATGCAGTCAAATGTGGGAGCGAGCCTGCTCGCGATTGAACGCGACTCGGTTCATCAGTCAAACCGATAGATGTCCATCCCCAAAGCCCCCAGGGTGAACCCCTGATGGGCAACGCTGAATTCACCTCCCGCACCCCGGGCAAAATACAACGGCAACAAGTGCTCGTCACTGGGATGGCTGCGCACGGCGTGGGGTGCCTGGCGACGGTAATCATGCAGCGCGGCTTCGTCGTCCTCTGCCAATTTCTCCACCATCCAGTCACGAAAAGCCTTGGCCCAGGGCTCAATGCTTTCGGGGCCGGCGTTCCAGTCCAGGTCGCGCAGGTTATGGGTGATGCTTCCTGAGCCGATCAGCAACACGCCTTGCTGGCGCAGGCTCGCCAAGGCCCGGCCGACCTGGGTTTGCAGCGCCGGCCCTTGTCGGCTGGGCAGGGAGATCTGCACGACGGCAATCTCGGCCTTGGGGTACATCAAGGACAACGGCACCCACACGCCATGATCGGAGGGTCGCTCTGTGTCCAGGCGTGCCGGCAGGTGTGCGGCGTTGAGCAGGGCCGCCACTTGCCCCGCCAATTGTGGATCGCCCGGCGCCGGATATTGCACCTCGTACAGAGCCGGCGGGAAGCCGCCGAAGTCGTGCCAGGTCCGTGGATGCGGATTGGCGCTGACCAGCAGTTCACTGCTTTCCCAGTGCGCGGACACGATGACGATGGCTTTGGGTGTGGGCAGTTGCGCGGCGAGGCGAGCCAGTGCCGGGCCGCTGTCGCCGGGTTCCAGGGCCAGCATCGGTGAGCCATGGGAGATAAACAGGCTGGGCAGCATGAACGGACTCCTGAGCGTTAAGATGTCGCCATCTTCTGTCAGGTCTATGATCTAAATCTAATATAAGTTTTAGCCCGTTTTAATCGGTTTTTCTGGAGTGAGTGATGGAGCCTGAGTTTTGGCACAAGCGCTGGTCAACGAATCAGATCGGTTTTCATTTGCCAGAGGTGAATCCCTATCTGCAACGTTTCTGGCCGCAACTGGGGGTTGAGCAGGGCAGTCGGGTGCTGGTGCCCCTATGCGGGAAGACGCTCGACCTCTTGTGGCTTGCCCAACAGGGGTATTCGGTACTGGGGGTGGAGCTGTCGGAAAAAGCCGCCGCGGATTTCTTCCTTGAGCATCAGCTTGAGCCGAGCGTGAGTGAAGAGGGCGCATTCAAGGTGTTCCGTGCCGCTGACATTGAAATCCGCTGCGGTGATTTCTTTGCCCTGAGCCCGGAGGATGTGAGCGATTGCACGGCGTTGTACGATCGCGCTGCATTGATCGCCCTGCCTGGGCCGATGCGGGAGCGGTATGCGGCTCATCTGCAGAAGATTCTGCCGCAGTGTGTCGGATTGCTCATTACTCTGGATTACTCACAGGATGAAATGCCTGGCCCGCCGTTTTCCGTAGGGGATGACGAAGTGCAGAGGCTGCTGGGCGAGGTCTGGCGGCTGGAGGTATTGCAGGAGCAGGATGTGCTGGGGGAAAGCTGGAAGTTCTTGCAGGCTGGGGTCAAAAGGCTGGATGAGCGGGTGTATCGGGTTTCCAGTCGTTGATGTGGCGTGCCCGCTGGCCTTATCGCGAGCAGGCTCGCTCCCACAGTTGATCCGTTGCGAACTGTGAATTGGCGCTCGCCGAAGACGCCCTGTGGGAGCGAGCCTGCTCGCGATGGGGCCAGACCAGGCAACTCATAAATCAGGCAGAAAAAAAGCCCGCATCGCTGCGGGCTTTTTCTTGAAGCTTGAACCTGTCAGCCGCGACGACGCAGTGCGTCGATACGCTCTTCCAGTGGCGGGTGACTCATGAACATGCGAGCCAGGCCTTGCTTGATGCCACCGTTGATGCCAAAGGCATTGAGGGTGTCGGGCATGTGTACCGGCAAACCTTGCTCGGCACGCAAGCGTTGCAGGGCGCCGATCATGGCGCTGGTGCCAGCCAGGCGTGCGCCGGCATCATCTGCGCGGAACTCACGTTTGCGCGAGAACCACATGACGATGGCGCTGGCGAGGATGCCCAATACCAACTCGGCGAAAATGGTCGCCACGTAGTAGGCGATGCCCTGGCCTTCTTCATTCTTGAAGATCACCTTGTCGACGAAGTTGCCGATGATGCGGGCAAAGAACATGACGAAGGTGTTCACGACGCCCTGGATCAGCGCCAGCGTCACCATGTCGCCGTTGGCGACGTGACCGATCTCATGGGCCAGCACAGCCTTGACTTCATCCGGCGAAAACCGCTCGAGCAAGCCCTGGCTGACGGCGACCAGCGCGTCGTTCTTGTTCCAGCCGGTGGCGAAGGCGTTGGCCTCGTAGGCTGGGAAGATGCCCACCTCCGGCATCTTGATGCCGGCTTCGCGTGACAGCTGCTCGACGGTTTGCAGCAGCCATTGTTCGTGGCGAGTGCGCGGCTGAGTGATGATCTGGGTGCTGGTGCTCATCTTCGCCATCCACTTGGAGATGAACAGCGAGAACAGGGAACCGGCGAAACCGAACACCGCACAGAAGATCAGCAGCTGACTGAGGTTGAGGTCAACCCCGTTGGCCGCCATGAACCCGTTGAAGCCAAAAAGGCTCAGGGTGATGCTGGCAATCAGCACGACCGCCAGGTTAGTGGCCAAAAACAGCAGGATGCGCATCATGGTTGTGGAAATCTCCTCATGCTAAAGATGTAGCGTTATGCGGGGTATATAAGGTGCCGCCGCAGGCTATTCAACACGCCGACTATTTCAAACTGTGTCCTACACGCGTCGCAAATGTTTGAAAGACTTTTCTGAAAGTGACCGCGGAAAAGAAAAGGAGCGCCCGTACCCCGTGAACGTTGAGTCGCGCCGCGCACCGTCTGCCGCGCCTTCAGTGTAGAAGGCCTGCCGCAACGGGCGAAACGGATGTGTTGCTGAATCAAACAGCGTGCGAGTCGTCCCCTCGCACGCCACCTGGATTACTGGCGGTAGGACTTGAGGAAGTTGCCGATCCGGCCAATGGCCTGGTCCAGGTCGTCGACCCGGGGAAGGGTCACGACGCGGAAGTGATCCGGCCATGGCCAGTTGAACGCCGTGCCCTGGACCACCAGCAGCTTTTCGGACAGCAGGAGGTCGAGGACGAATTTTTCATCGTTGTGGATCGGGCAGACCTTCGGGTCGATCCGCGGAAAGGCGTACAACGCACCCATTGGCTTGACGCAACTGACACCAGGAATGTCGTTGAGCAATTCCCAGGTACGGTTGCGTTGCTCCAGCAACCGGCCCTGGGGCAGGACCAGGTCGTTGATGCTCTGGTAGCCACCCAGCGCTGTCTGGATTGCGTGTTGGCTCGGTACGTTGGCACACAGGCGCATATTGGCCAGCATGTCGATGCCTTCGATGTAGCTCTGGGCGTGATGCTTGGGACCGGAAATAACGATCCAGCCGGAGCGGAAACCCGCCACCCGATAGGATTTGGACAGGCCGTTGAAGGTCAGGCACAACAGGTCCGGCGCCAGGGAAGCGGTACAGACGTGCACGGCATCGTCGTACAGGATCTTGTCGTAGATCTCGTCGGAAAACACCACCAGGTTATGCTGGCGAGCCAGTTCCAGCATGCCCAGCAGGACCTCTCTGGAGTACACCGCGCCAGTGGGGTTGTTCGGGTTGATGATCACCAGTGCCTTGGTGTTCGGGGTGATCTTGGCCTTGATGTCCGCCAGGTCGGGAAACCAGTTGGCCTGTTCATCGCACAGGTAATGCACCGGATTGCCGCCCGACAGGCTCACGGCGGCGGTCCACAATGGGTAGTCCGGGGCCGGCACCAGCACCTCATCGCCGTTGTTGAGCAAGGCCTGCATCGACATCACGATCAGTTCGGACACGCCGTTGCCCAGGTAGATGTCTTCGATGCCGACACCTTCGACCTGTTTCTGCTGGTAGTACTGCATTACGGCCTTGCGGGCGCTGAACAGGCCCTTGGAGTCGCTGTAGCCCTGGGCAGTCGGCAGGTTGCGGATAACGTCCTGGAGGATTTCATCGGGCGCTTCGAAACCAAAGGGTGCCGGGTTGCCGATGTTCAGCTTGAGGATGCGATGGCCTTCCTCTTCCAGGCGTTTGGCGTGCTTGAGCACCGGGCCGCGAATGTCGTAGCAGACGTTGGCGAGCTTGTTCGATTTGCTGACCTGCATGGCGATGTGTTCCCGAAAATGAACGATCCAGGCGGCGAGTGAACTACCGTACTGGGGATCCTGCGTCTGTGCCCAGGCTTGACGCGGTACATGCGTGACAATCCGTTTGAATGCGCATGACGTGACTGCCAGACTGGCGCCTGACGAGGCGCAATCATACGTGCCGCCCGATCTGCGGAAAAGCGTCGGATCGGGCTTTTTCAATTGCCGAGGTAGGACGATGGAAAAGTTGCAGAAAACCCTTGAAGAATGGCGCGCCATGCTTGACCCGGAGCAGTACAACGTCTGTCGGCTAAAGGGCACCGAACGGCCATTCTCCGGTAAATACAACGACACCAAGACTGATGGTGTGTACCACTGCATCTGCTGCAACGAGCCATTGTTCGATTCGCAGACCAAATTCGATTCCGGTTGCGGCTGGCCCAGTTTCTACGCGCCGATCGAAGGCAGCGCAGTGGTGGAAGTGCGCGATGTCAGCCACGGCATGATCCGCACCGAAGTGGTCTGCGCCAAATGTGACGCGCACCTGGGCCACGTCTTCCCTGACGGCCCGCCACCCACGGGCTTGCGTTATTGCATCAATTCGGTGTGCCTGGATCTGGTGCCCCGAGGGTAACTCTGTGGGAGCAAAGCTTGCTCGCGATGAAGGCACCTCGATCTCTGAAAGACCGTGTCGCCTTCATCGCGGGCAAGCCTGGCTCCCACAATCTGTGATGCGGGTATTTTTGGATAATTAAATTGCATGCAATTTAATTGCTCGCTATCTTCAGTGTCCTCTTCTTCCCATCTGGAGCCTTGCCATGAGCGACAACCTGCTGAGCATCCCGTGCACCACGATGAAGGGGGAGCAAAAGACCCTCGCCGATTTCGCCGGCAAGGCTGTGCTGGTGGTCAATACTGCCAGCCAGTGCGGCTTCACTCCCCAGTACAAGGGGCTTGAGGCGTTGTGGCAGACCTACAAGGACCAGGGCCTGGTGGTGCTGGGCTTTCCCTGCAATCAATTTGGCAAGCAGGAGCCGGGCAATGAGGGGGCGATTTCCGAGTTCTGCGAGCTGAACTTCGGTGTGAGTTTTCCGCTGTTCAAGAAAATCGAGGTCAACGGCGCCAATGCCCATCCGCTGTTTGTCCAGCTCAAGCAGCGGGCGCCCGGCGTACTGGGGTCCAAGGGCATCAAGTGGAATTTCACCAAGTTCTTGATCGGCAAGGACGGCCAGGTGGTCAAGCGGTTTGCGCCGACCACCAAACCCCAGGACCTGACCGGTGAGATCGAAGCCTTACTCAAATGAATGATCTGTCAGTCGATGCGCTGAAACTCGACAGCCAGTTGTGCTTCAAACTGTACGCCGCGTCGCGGGCGGTCATTCGCGGCTACAAGCCCATGCTCGATCAGCTCGGCCTGACTTATCCGCAATACCTGGCGATGCTGGTGCTGTGGGAGTGGCAGGTAAATGCGCCGGAACAACCCACGGTCAAGGCGCTGGGCGAACGGCTACTGCTGGATTCGGGCACGCTGACGCCGTTGCTCAAGCGCCTGGAACAACTGAGCCTGGTTCAGCGCCAGCGTTCGGCCCGCGATGAGCGGGAGGTGCATCTGAGCCTTACGCAAACCGGCTGGGAATTGCGTGAGCAGGTCGGTCCGCTCAAGGCCCGCCTGTTATGCGACAGCGGGCTTGACCTGGACCGCCTGGGAGAGTTGCGAGACGGTCTCGATCATCTGTTGGGGCAGATCAAAGCGCTGACGTAAGCGGCACCCACTGGTCCAGCAACGCCGCCAGCTCTTCGCGCCGAAACGGCTTGGACAGGTAATCGTTCATGCCGGCGGCCCGGCATCGCTCACGTTCCTCAGGCATGGCGTTGGCTGTCAGTGCGACAATCGGCAGGTCCGGCCAGCGCCCGCTGCGACGGATCTGGCGACTGGCTTCGTAACCGTCCATGACCGGCATGTTGCAATCCATCAGGACCAAATTGAAATCCCTCTGTTCGAGCAGGTCCAGGGCTTCGGCGCCATGGGCCGCGACGATGACTTCGCAACCGAGCTTCACCAGCATGCCCTTGGCCACCAGTTGGTTGACCGGATTGTCTTCCACCAGCAACACCCGCCCGCGTTTGGACGGCGCCAGGGTTTCGATCTGAGCGTCATTGATGGTGGTGGCGTCGCTTTGCAAGGCGCGACGCAGGATCTGATAGAGGGCATGGCGCGCCAGGGGCCGGGCCTGCTGTAACAAGGGGGCGAGGGCGGCGGCTTCTTCGCTGGGCAGAAAACTGCCATATGCGGTGACCAGCAGGATGGGCGCGTCGAAGGTGGGACGCATAGTGAACAGGCATTCCGGGCAGTCGGTAATCAGGACATCAGGCTTGAGGCCCAGCAATCCGTCATCCACCGAACGTCTTTCATAGTCCAGCCCCCAGCCGGGCAATAGCATGTTGAGCAATTCGGCCAGGCCGCTGCTGCGGTCGGTGATGGCCACAATATTGCCGCGCAAGGGCTCGACGGGCGTCGCCGGGGTATGGCAGGGCAGGGGCAGGTCAGCGCAGAACTGGCTGCCGAAACCGGCCTCGGAGGTGATCGTCAACTGGCCTTGCATGGCTTCACAGAGGTTGTAGGTCAGCGCCAGGCCCAGCCCGGTGCCACCGAATTGGCGGGTAATGCCAACACCGGCCTGGGTGAACGGCTGGAGAATTCGTGCTTGGGCTTCCTGGGGGATGCCGATGCCGGTATCACAGATCTCGATTCGCACGCCGTCTTCATGTGGACTCAAACGTACGTCGACCCGGCCGAAGCGAGTGAATTTCAGCGCATTGGACAGCAGGTTGCTGACGATCTGGCGCACCCGGGTAGGGTCACCCAGGACCTGTGCTGGAAGCGCCGGGTCGATCAGGCAGGCCAGCTCGACGCTGGGAGCGGCGTTCTGGGAAAGCAGGTTGGCGGTGTCTTCGACCAGCGAGCCAAGGTCGAACGGGATGCGTTCGAGTTCCAGTTGACCGGCGTCGAATTTCGACAGATCAAGGATATCGTTGAGCAGTTCAACCAGCACCTTGCCCGAGTCATGGGCGATCGATAGCTGTTGCTGTTGTTCGGCCGTCAGGGGGCCATCCAGTGACAGCGCGATCATTCCCAACAGACCGTTGAGCGGCGTGCGGATCTCATGGCTCATGTTGGCCAGAAAGACGGAGCGGGCTTCGGCCATATCCAGGGCGGTGCGCCGGGCCACTTCCAACTCCTCGTTGGACTGGCTGAGGCGGGCATTGATGGCTTTGAGTTCGGCGGTACGGGCCGAGACAATGTTTTCCAACTGCGCCAGGTAATCGGTGAGGCGATTTTCGGCCGTGCGCCGTTGCTGAATCTCGGTGGCGATATTTTCGAACTGCTGGTTGGCCACCGAGACCAGTACACCGATCTCGTCCTGCTGGTGGCCGGAGGGGCATTCCAGACGACTCTGCTCGCCGCTACTGGGATCGCGGCTGCTCAGTTCGCGGATCACCCGAACCAGCGGCTTGGTCAGCATCACATAAAACAACGCCAGCAGCAGACCGGTCAGGATCAGGCTGCGGGCGAAACCATTGAGCAGCGTCACTTCGGCCCGGCGCAGGAACCGGCTGCCGAAAGCATAGGTGTCGACCTCCAGCCGCAGCACGCCCAGGGACTCGGCCGGCAGGTGGTCCAGATAGAGGCGGTCTTCGAACTGGCGCTGGGCACCGAAGAGAAAGTCGCTGATGAACCGGTAACTGCTCTGCAGTTCGGGGCGTTTGACGCTGGCCAGCACGGTGTTGTTGTTATCGATCAGTTGGGCACCGATGATGGCCGGTGAGCGCAACAGGCCCAAGGACAGCTCCTGGGCGAGTTCGGCATCGATGTTATAGGCGATACGCGATGCCGGGTTGTGGCTGATTTCCAGCAGCGACAGGATTTCACGGTTGATCGACGCGTCTTCGCTGGCATAATCGATGCCGATCTGCATCAGGCTGAGCAAAGTACCCAGCACGAAACCCACCAGAACGGTCAGCCGGGCCTGCTTGTAGGACAGCCGTTGGGTGAATCTGATGTCCATGGAATGATGAACCACTTACGTTTCCCTTCGCCGCTCAAGCATAGCTGATCATCTCTGAATACCGATGCAGCCGGTTTATGTTGTGTGGGATAGACCCGCCATTGGGTACGGCGTTTCGTCGCTGTAGCGCCATCATCACTGTGAACCTGTCCGAGGAGAAGACATGGACTCTCGATTGAATGCTTTTCTTGAGCGTGCCGATGCGGTGCTGGCTCGCATAGAGCCCTTGTTGCCTGCTCCACGGCCGGCTATCGATTGGACCCGAACGCTGGCGGCCCGTTGGCAGCGCGACGGGCGCAGTGGTTACCTGCTGCCGCTTGAAGTCAGCCTCGACATGCGCCTGTCGGACCTGATTGGCGTGGATCGTCAGGTTGAACAGCTGGGTCGCAACACCCGCCAGTTCATCGATGGCATGCCGGCCAACCATGCGTTGCTGTGGGGCTCGCGTGGCACTGGCAAGTCGTCTCTGGTGCGCGCGTTGCTGGCCGAACATGCCCAGCATGGCTTGCGGTTGATCGAGATCGAGCGCGATCACCTGGCCGATCTGCCGCGGGTGGTCGAACAAATCGCAAAGCTGCCGCAGCGCTTTGTGCTGTTCTGCGATGACCTGTCGTTCGAATCCGGGGAGGGCGATTACCGCGTTCTTAAAAGCGTGTTGGACGGGTCTCTGGAACAGGCGCCGGACAACGTGCTGTTGTACGCCACCTCCAACCGCCGTCACCTGGTGCCGGAAAAGGAAAGCGACAACGAGAACTGGAAGCGGGTCGATGGCGAGCTTCACCCCAGCGAGGCCGTGGAGGACAAGATCGCCCTGTCTGACCGTTTCGGGTTGTGGCTGTCGTTTTATCCGTTTACCCAGGAGCATTTCCTCAACGTGGTGGAGCACTGGATCGGCGAGCTGGCGGCCAAGGCCGGGCTGGCCTGGCAGCGTGATGAAGCGCTGGATGTGCAGGCAGTGCGTTGGGCCACCGGGCGCGGCAACCGCAACGGACGTTGCGCTTATCAGTTTGCCCGATATTGGGTGGGCCTCAAACTTCTGGAGAATAAGGCATGATCGATTTGAAAGGCACCGGCGAAGGTCTCGACGGCTATGGCTTGTTAGCGGCACAGCTTGAGTCCTTGCTGGCCGATGAGCGTGATTTCATCGCCAATGCCGCGCAGTTTTCGGCCTTTCTGTTCAGTCAGCTGGACGACTTGAACTGGGCCGGCTTTTACCTCAATCGCAACGAAGAACTGGTGCTGGGCCCATTCCAGGGGCAGATCGCCTGCGTGCGAATTCCCTTTGGCCGTGGTGTGTGCGGGACAGCGGCGGCGACCCGCCAGACTCAGCGTGTTGAAGACGTCCATGCCTTTGCCGGGCATATCGCCTGCGACAGCGCGTCGAACAGCGAACTGGTGGTGCCGCTGGTCAAGGGCGGGCGCCTGATCGGCGTGCTCGACCTGGACAGTCCGAAACTGGCACGTTTTACCGAGCATGACCGGGCCGGTATCGAGCAACTGGCCGATATCTTCCTGCGCCTGACAGACTGCTGACCCGCTTGCCGTAGCAGTTGGCCATAGCTCGGACCGCGTTCGGCTCGGCAGCGCCTACAACGGCGGCTTTCATGCCTTCAGTCCGGCCTTGTCCAACAGGCTGTCCGGGTCGACCTCATCGATCTGGCGCGGATCGAGAAACTGGTTGGCGTAGCTCAGGTAGATCTTTTCATCGATGAACAGCCCGAACAGCTCTGGATCGATGTGGGCGTCACGGCACATGGTGGCCATGATGCCCAGGGCTTCACTCAGTTTCTTGGCCTTCTTGTAAGGACGATCGGCAGCCGTCAGTGCTTCGAAAATGTCCGCAATCGCCATCATGCGTGCCGGCAGGCTCATCTCCTCGCGTTTGAGCCGCTTGGGATATCCCGTGCCGTCCATCTTCTCGTGATGCCCGCCAGCGATCTCCGCCACGTTGCCCAAATGGCTAGGAAAGGGTAACTGGCTGAGCATCAGGATTGTTTGCACCATGTGATGGTTGATGACGTAACGCTCTTCACGCGTCAGCGTGCCTCGTTTGATGCTGAGGTTATAAAGCTCGCCGCGGTTGTACTTCCAGGGCGGCACGTCGAGCTGGAACCCCCACGGGTTGTCTGTCGGGATCAGCTCGGCTTCGTGCCGCTCCAGCAGGTGCTCGGGCTTGTCCGCCAACAACCGTTCAGTGACTGGAAGCGCAGGCTTGGGCGTGCGTGCCTGGCGCCGGTTCTCTTCCCAGGAAACCCCCAGGCGGTCATCCAGGGTCCGGGTCCAGGGGCGTTGGGCGATATCTTGCAAACGTTGCAGGTCGGCGTCGGCCATGGCCTCGGAGCCGAGGTTGCAGCGGGCGACGAAGGCAAAGTCGTCATCGAGGCTGGCCAGTGTGGCGTCGCGTCGCTGGGCCAGGGATGACGGCTCGCCACCCGTTGCCAGGGCCTGCCAATAATCGACCCAGGCGTCGCGCTTGAGCACCTCGAAGCGCGTGCGAATCTCGTGGATCCGGTCGTTCAGGGTTTCCAGTTTGGTGGCTTTGTCGACCACGTATTCGGGTGTGGTGACCTTGCCGCAATCGTGCAGCCAGGCGGCGATGTGCAGCGCTTCCCACTCATCTTCCGTGGGACGGTAGGCCTGGAATGCCGACGCCTGGCTGGCAGCGGCGGCCTGGGCGAGCATCAGCGTCAGGGCTGGCACCCGCTGGCAATGACCGCCGGTGTAAGGACTCTTGGCATCGATCGCCCCAGCCAGCAGTTGAATGAACGAATCGAGCAGTTGTTTTTGCCGGGCTTGCAGGCGCTGGCCTTCAATGCTCACGGTGGCGGCGCCGGACACGGCCTGCAGGAAGGCAATGCGGTCTGGCTGCAGTTTTTCCAGGTCGGCTTCGGTGCCGCTGTCGGTTATCAGCAACACCAGAACCCCGACGGTTTCCTGGTGACGATTGCGCAGGCGGATGCCGATCAGGTGAACCCGTGGCGCATCCAGTGCCAGCAGGACACTCTTGAGGTCGCCGACCTGCTCGAAGCCCAACGAGGTGACGAGGTTGTCCGAGGCGTCCAGTTGCTGCAGCCATGGCGGGCTGTCCTGTGCCTTGAGCGCATGACCTTGCAAGCCGAAGGCAGCAAGGTCCCGAGGCCTTCCATCGATGACCAACCCATAGGGCCTGACCTGATCGTCATCGTTCTCGCGCAGGTAAATCAGGCCGGCCTGGGCCTGGCCGATTTTCACTGTTTCGAACAGCACCCGCTCCAGCAACGGGGCAAAGCGGGTTTCGGCGCGCAGACTGGCGGTGATTTCGAAGAAGCTTGCCAGGGTCTCTTTCATTCGCGCCATTGAGACGCCCAACTGATCGACCTCCAGCACGGGGGAGCGGCGGGACACCGGGTAGTTGAAATCGAAGCTGCGGATGGCGTCCGCCTCCTGCACCAGTGCGCGCAGGGGCTTGACCAGAATCCTGGAGGTCAACCAGCCCAGGGGCAGGCACAGGAGCAGAGTGGCGAGGGTAATCAGCGCGCCTTGCCAGCGCATGCGATAGGCATCGGCCAGCAACTCATCCTCAGGGACCAGCAACGCCAGTTCCAGGCCCTGCGGCCCGCCTTCCTGCATGTGGCTGCGCGAAACGATCCATTGGCGTCCACCAGCCTCCAGGCGTGGGGTGTCGGTGTTGTCGTCGAGTGCGGCGGCGATGGCCGGGCTGAGGTCGCGTGCCTTGATCAGGCGTGCCGACTGGATGTCGGTGATCAGCCGATGACTGTCGGGGTAGGCGACTGTATTGCCCTGGGGGTCGAGCAGCACAATTTCGGTGCCGGCGGTCACCCTGTGCTTGGCCAGGGTCTGGGACAGGGACGCCAGGGTCAGGTCGGCAGCGATGACCGCCTGTTCGCCACTGCGCCGGGCGAGGGTGGTGCCCAGGTTTTGGGTGGAGAAGAATACGTAGGGTTCGGTGGTGATTTGCTCGGCGCTTCCCAGCGCGCTGCGAAACCAGCCTCGGTTGCGTGGATCGTAGGATTCGTCGGCAATGTCCTGACGGCTGACGAGCGTCAGGCTCTGGTCGTAGAACAGCGACTGGGCACGAACCTGGCCGGGGGTAGCTGTCCTATCCACGGTCCAGACCTGGTAGGCCGCGTTGGCCGGTGCTTTCAGCGCGGTCTTCAGGGCTTCGGTACGCAAGGGACGGACCATCAGGAAGTCGCCATTGCTGTCGCCCAGGTACAGCGACGCCAGGTTCGGGTTGTCCCGCAGCGCCTGGCTGAAGGGGGCGAGCAGGGCCAGGCGCTGAGCGATCCTGGGTTCACGTGTCGCCGGGTAATCGGCTAGCAGGCCCAACAGGTGGCGGATGGGTTCATAGGTGTCATACAAATCCAGGCGTACGTCCTGCTCGATGCGGTTGAACAGTTTTTCACTGCTGGACAGGATGATTTGTGTGGTTTGGTGATAGTTGAAAATGCCTAGCACCACACCGGTCAGCAGCAGGAGCAACGTAAACATCACGCTGATGTGTACGTGCAAGGGGAACCGGCGTTGTTGCGGACGCGGTGCGCTGGGCATTGCAGTCACTCCAAGTGTTGATGGGCGTTCCCAACTCATTCCCTGCCGCGCCGGGGGAAACCAATCGAGAACGCCCCTGGTGCGCACTGCTGAGCGATCAGCATAGTAAACGCTGGATTATTTTGCCTTGGCGATCTCTGTTTCCAGGGCGCGCTCCAGTTCGGTCATGGCCTGGTCGAGCGCCTCGGTACATTCGCCAATGGGTTGCGCACCCTGTGCCTGGTGGCAGGCGTGTTCCAGCGCCTCACATCTTTGTATCAACGAGGTCGCCTGCACGATTCGGGCGACGCCTTTTATTTTGTGCGCGGCCTCGGTCAGTGCCTGTCGGTCCCCACTGCGGGCAATATCGAGCAACTCCCGGCGGTCCGAGCGATTGCTGCTGAGCAGTTCTTCCAACAGGCGCCGGATGGACAAGGGGTTGCCACCGGTCAAGGTCTGCAGGCTTTGCACATTGAAAGCCTTGGGCCGGCTGGTGGATCTGACTGTTTTCATCCATTGGCTCAGGGCGCTCAGGCTGATCGGTTTGAACAGGCAGTCGTCCATTCCGGCGTCCCGGCAGCGTTGTTTTTCCTCCGGTTGTGCGTTGGCGGTAAACCCCAGGATGGTGCAGCGCGGCAGTTCGCGTTCGCACTCATGGCGACGAATCGAACTGGCCAGTTCGTAGCCACTCATGATGGGCATGTTGCAATCGGCGATGACCAGGTCGAAATCCCCTTCATGCCAGGCTTTGAGTCCTTGTGCGCCATCATGGGCGACCTGATGGTGATGACCCAGGTACTCCAGTTGTTGCGACATCAACAAGCGATTGGCCGGATGGTCATCCACGACCAGAACGCTCAAGGCGGCCGTGGCCGTTTCAACGACAGGTTCCGGGGGCACGCAAACCGTGGTGGTCGGCAGGGTAGTCAGTTGCAGTGAAATCTGGACCCGGGTGCCGATGCCCGGCTCACTGCTCATGTGCAGACTGCCGCCCATCATCTGACACAGGTTGCGACTGATCACCAGGCCAAGTCCTGCGCCCGTTCGCGCCATCCGGCCGGTGTTGTCGACCTGGGAAAACGGCTCGAACAGACGTTGCAGGTCTGCCGCACTGATGCCGATGCCGCTGTCGCTGACCTCCAGTTGCATGTGCAGGGTGTCATCCGGGGCGGCCGGAGACAGTTGGACCTTGATTTGAACTTGACCCTGTTCGATAAATTTGAGGGCATTGCTGATCAGGTTCGAGAGCACCTGTTTGAATCGCAAGGGATCTATCAGGACGTCCGGGTTGCCTTCGGCCGGGTCGAACAGCAGCGACAATGCCAGGTTCTTCTGTCGAGCAACGCCTTCGAAAACCCGTATGACCGATTGCAGCAAGGCCCTGAGATTGACCCGCTCGGGCGCCAGGCTCAGGTGACCTGACTCGATCCGTGCAATGTCCAGGATGTCGCCGATCAGCTCGAGCATGCCGGAAGCCGATTCGTACGCCACTTCTATGGTCGAACGGTCCAGATGGCCCTTGTCGGCATGTTTCAAAGCCAGCTCCAGCATGCCGATCACCGCGTTCATGGGGGTGCGGATCTCATGGCTCATGGTCGCCAGGAACGTGCTTTTGGCGCGGTTCGCATTGTCGGCCCGCTCCTTGGCGGCGCGCAGTTCGTCGAACAACTGGCGTCGTTCGCTGATGTCGATCCAGCCGCCAATGATGCCCTGTACTTCGGCGTTTGAGTTGCGATAGGGGAGAATCCAATGGTAGATGGTCAGCTTGTCAGCCCCGATATGTAACGGGCGATCCAGGACCAGCGGAGTGCCTTCGGCCATGACCCGCTGATAGTCCGCCTGGTACTCCTGCGCTTCGAAAGCATTGCTCATGGACCCAGGCATGACGTTCTTGCCGATGACTTCTTCGCGTTTCACGTTGAACGTCTGCAAGTAACTGTCATTGCAACTTTGCAGGAAACCGTTGCGATCTCTGACGTAGATCGGGTGAGGGGTGCCGTTGAGCAGTGAGTGCATGAACTCAAGCTGGTCATTGAGGGCCAGCTCCGCCCGTTGACGTTGCCTGATCTGGCGCTGCATGTAGGCATTCCATGCCAGCGACAGCAGCAACAAGAGGCCGACGCCGGCGACGATCTGAAAAAACAGGCGGTTATAGGTGCGCCACACGTGTTCCGATGCCGACACGTAACCTCGCCAACGATTATTGATCACGCCCAGTTCGTCCGGGTCGATGCTGGTGAGGGCTTTGTCGAGAATGGAGTTCAGCTCCACGGCGTCTTTGGCAGTGGCCAACGAGAACATGGCCTGGCGGGTTCCTACGGTGCTGCTGATTTGCAAGGTGTCTCGCAACGAGTGCGACGAGATGAAGTAGTTGGCCATGACCAGAGAGTTCACGCTGCCATCGATCTGGCCCTTGGCGAGCATTTCAACGGCATGGAGAGGGTCGTCGGTTTCGATGATCTTGATGTCCGGATACTGGCTGCGTAGCCATTCAATGACCGGATTGCCTTGAGTGATGGCCAGGCTTCGGTCGCCGAACTGGTCGAGGGTGGCCGGGGTGTCGGCTTGCTTGCGGGTTAGCAGGACGAATGAGCTGTCGACGTAGGGGCGGCTGAACTTCAACTGTTGCTGCCGCGCGCTGCTCGGCAAAAGCGCTGCAATCATGTCGGCCTGACCGTTCAGGACCGCGGCAATCATTTCGCTGTCATTCTGAGTGCGTTGGATCTCCAGGCGGATGCCGGTGCGCAACCGGATCAGCTCCAGCAGGTCGGCACTGATGCCGCGAAAGTCACCATCGGAGTCGAAAAAAGTGAAGGGCGCCGCGGTTTCGTTGACCACGACTCGCACCACCGGGTGCCGTGCCAGCCAGCGTTGCTCCCGGGCGGTCAGTTGTATCTTGTGTTCCGTGAGATACAAGTCGCTGCCAGCGCTCCAGCGTTTGGAAATGGCCGCTTGCTCGGTGATGGAAATCTGGTTCAGCGTGGCATTGATGGCCTCCAGCAGCCGGGTATCGTGACTTCGAACCGCGAAACCGAATCCATAGGACTCATGCTTGCCGAAGCTGGCCATGCGGATGTTGCTCAGGTAACCCTTGCTGATCATGTAGTGGGTGGAAATGGTATCGCCGAGAAAGACATCCGCCTGGCCGAAAGCGACGGCGTTTATGGCGTTCTGGTAGGAGGGGTAGGTGCTGATGATTGCCTTGGGGTAAAGCTTTTCGATTTCCCGCAGCGGCAGGTAGTGATAAACCATGCTCAGCCGCAATCCCTGGAGATCTTCGGTCAGGGAACGGCTTTCATTCGTCCGGGTGACGAGAACGGGCTGGTCCACTGCATAAGGGGTCGATAGCACAATGCCGGGGGTGCGAGCTTCGAAACCATTGGCGGTGCCGAGCAGGTCGATTTTTCCATTCTTGAGGGCAGCAATGGCCTCGTCCCGGGAAGCGAAACGCAAAACCCGCATTGGCAGACCGATCGCCCTGGCGATGACGCCGGCGTAGTCGGCAGTCATGCCCTCGTAGTCTTGCCCGCTGGTGGACAGATCGAAGGGCGGATAATCAGGGGCAGACGTTCCCAGTACCAATTCCTGCCGGTCCTGTAACAGGCTACGGTGAGCGTCATCCAGCAGGACCTCGACATGAGCCGCCGTCGAACGACCCAAAAGCGTGTAGTGCTCGGGCGTGCCCGGCGTCGCCATGAGGACGTGCGCATATAACCCCGCGCTTAATAGCAGGAGGCATCTACTTATGCATTTGAGCATCCGGTCTTTTCTCACACCAGCGCGTTGCGCTTCGCCATTTCAATCAGTTCTACCAGGGACTTGACCTTGAGTTTTTGCATCAATCTTTTTTTGTAAGTGCTGACGGTCTTATTGCTGAGAAACATACCTTTGGCTATTTCCTTATTGGTACGGCCCTGAGCAAAAAGTTGCAGCACCATCAACTCTCGGTCATTGACACTTTTGAACAGATCCAGCTCTATGCTGCGAGGATCATCCTGGCGGACCGGGTTCAGTGCCTGGCTGGGGAAATAGTTATAACCGGACAAAACGGCCTTGATTGCGCTGACCAGTTCGCTGAGGTCTTCCTGTTTACAAACGTATCCCGAGGCACCGGATTGCATGCACCGGATACCGAAAAGCGTTGGGGACTGAGCGGTGAGCACCAATGTTTTAAGGGGCGTGGTCATGGCGTTGAACCGTGAGAGAATTTCCAGCCCGTCAAGCCTGGGGATGCTGATGTCCAGAATGACCAGGTCCGGCATGCATTCGCGCACCATTTGCATCGCATCCACACCGTTGTCAGTTTCCCCTACGACTTTATAGCCCTCATGCTCCAGGAGCATGCGAACGGCGAGGCGGATGACCGGGTGGTCGTCGACAATGAAAACGGAGTTCATGAATAAAGTCCCTACGAGCTTAATAAAGCGCGCACCTTAGCCCAGTTAATGCCGGGGTCGTATGAGGAGACAGGCATACATATTCAATTTCAGAAGTTTCCTACAAAAAAAGAGGCGGGGTACTACGATGTGATTGGGTTTTTAGTAGGTGAATGAACTAGGAAGGGGAATTATTGCCCGTTTTGAAGGGGAGATTTCTTTCAAGATGTTGTTTATACAAACAAATAGAGGAAGGGTTTTATTCAGTATTAAATGGCAGGCCATCGACTTTTCAGAAACGAGTACGACGCTTCATTGCCGTTTACCCCGCCCCGAGGGGCGGGCCTGCCAAACCTCCATGACTGTGCCTTCGCATCCAGGCTTGCCGCCGACGCCCTCTCATTGGCGAGTACGGCCCGTCATCTCCTGAGCCATTTCGCTGGCGTAGCTGTCAGTCATCCCGGCGATAAAATCGATCATCCGCAAGAATGCACCATGCAACGAACCGTTCGGATCGGGCGCGTTGTTACCCAGCAGGTCGAGAATTCGCCGATTCTTGAACGAAGGCGTGCGACCGCCATGTTGCTCCAGGGCGGCGCCGCAAAATCCGTTGAGCAGGATTTCCAGCGTGGTGTAGGCGCCGATCTCATGCAGGGTCTTGCGCTTGTCCTGGAAGATCTTCTTGCGCGCCATGTCCTTGGCATTCAATACGCAACGTTTGGCTGGGCCATGCATGTGTTCCACCAGGTCCCCTGGCAGCGTACCGGCCAGCAACGCTTGCTGCTGCTCGACGAAAGCCCTGGCTGCGGCGTTGGTCAGATGTTCGATGGCCTTGCCCCGCAGGATCGCCAGTTTGCGTCTTCGCGAGTCCAGTGGTCCAAGTTGACGGTAAGTGTCCGGGAGATCGTCGCCCACCAGGTCCAGAAGCAGCGACTCCACTTGCGGGTATTCCAGCAGCTCCATTTCCACGCCGTCTTCCAGGTCGATCAGCGCGTAGCAGATGTCATCGGCGGCTTCCATCAGGTAAACGAGCGGATGCCGTGCCCAGCGCTGGTCTTCGAGCTGAGGCAGGCCGAGCTTGTGGGCGATCTGTTCCAGCAACGGCAGTTCGCTCTGGTAGCAACCGAACTTGTGCTTCTTGTAGCCCAGGGAATCCGCGTGACGGGCGGTCCAGGGGTATTTGAGGTAAGTACCGAGGGTGGCATAGGTCAACCGCGTACCACCGTCGAACTGGTGATATTCAAGCTGGGTGAGCACCCGGAACCCCTGGGCGTTGCCTTCGAAATTGAGAAAGTCGTTGCGCTCGGCCTCGGTCATGGCGTCGAGCCAACCGCGGCCTGCGGCCTGCTGAAACCAACAGCGGATGGCGTCTTCACCGGAATGACCGAATGGCGGGTTGCCGATGTCATGGGCCAGGCAGGCCGATTGCACCACCATGCCCAGGTCACTTGGCTCGCACCACTCAGGCAGGGCGCTGCGGATGGTTTCTCCCACGCGCATGCCCAGGGAGCGTCCGACGCAACTGACTTCCAGCGAATGGGTCAGGCGTGTGTGGATGTGGTCGTTGCTGGAGACCGGATGCACCTGGGTCTTGCGTCCCAGGCGCCGGAACGCGCCGGAAAAAATGATGCGGTCATGGTCTTTGTGGAACGGGCTGCGGCCCAACTCTTCCGGGCTATGCAGCGTTTTTCCGAGGCGCTCGCGAGTCAGCAGGGTGTGCCAATCCAAGGCTGGTTGCTCCGTTTGATAAGGTCGATGTCCTAGCTTCGCGGTTCGCGGGGCACCTCGCAAGGCCTATAGGCTATTGCTGCGTCAGGGTTTGCGCACACTTTTGGCCAGCTTGATGAGCGGCAGCAGGGTCGTTGCCAGCCGGATCAGTCCCGTCAGGCTGCTGGTGCGGCCGCTACGGGTCCGTTTGCCGGTGAGAAAACCGAGCAAGGACACCGCCGCCACGCCCCAGAGCGGGGCGTGCTTGATGCCGAAGCCCTCGTGCCAACTCTGCGTGAAACCGCGCACCCGCTGCAGAGGTTGCAACAGTTGACGGGTTTCCTGGCGGATTTCCTGTCGGTGCATTTCCATGCGCAGACGTACCAGCGCCTTGCGCATTTCCTGGCGTGTCCGGGCTTGAGGAATATCAGGCAGGCTCATGGCAACAGGCGCTCCCGGTCGTTGGCCAATTCTTCCAAAGTGGCATGGAAAGGGGAGGACTCGTCATAGATCGCTGCCTTGAGTCGCAGGCCGCAGAACAGGGCGGCCAGCAGATAAAACAGGCACAAGCCAATAATCCCCGCCAGACGATAGGTATCCCATACCAGGATCAGTACCAGCGCCGACAGCCCCACCAGTAGCAACAACGCAAATACCAGCGCCAGCCCGGCGAACAACAACAGGCTGACTGTGCGTGCTTTCTGTTCCTGCAATTCGATGCCGAACAATTCGACATGACTGTGCAGCAAGCCAAGGAACGCGGCGCCCAGGCGGCGTGCTGTAGGTTGTGTGCCCGCTTCGGACGAGCCGGATTCGTCAATGCCCATCATTAGCGCCGTGTCGCCAGCAGGCCGATCAGAAAGCCCACGCCCGCGGCGATGCCGACGGATTGCCAAGGATTGGCCTGAACGTATTCCTCGGTGGCGATCACCGCCGCCTGGCCGCGCTCACGCACCGAGTCTTCGGTCAACTTCAGGGTCTCGCGGGCGCGCAGAAGGGTTTCATGGATCTGACTGCGCAGCTCATCGGCCTGGTCGCCAGCCAGTGTCGCGGTGTGATCCAACAGCCGTTCGGTGTCGCTGACCAGCGTCTGAAAATCTTCCATCAGGATTTCTTGAGCAGTCTTTGCCTGGGTTCTGGCCATGGGGGGAATCTCCGTAAGTGACGTCTGAAGCGTTCGAGTATGAGCCATACCGGAAGGTTCAGTGAAACTGACTGGTACAACTTTTGCTCAGGGTTTTGCCATGTACTGGTGCGTCCCCCTGCGCCTGTGCGCTGAAGCTGGGCGTCAGCCCGCAAAACCTTAACCCAGAAAAACAAAATCCGCGAAGCACTCCAAGCGCAACACCGCATTGTCGATTTTTTGTGCACTCATTCGGTTCATCGGTTTTTCGGTAGTCAGATGAGATGTCTCGACTTGGTGCGTCGTCTGGGCGGGCGAACCGGTTTGGTGCTTTTTTCAACTTTTCAGGTCTGCCAACCATGGAAAATATGCAAAGCGCTGTGGACACTCTGGTCCACAGCTCCAACACGCTGTTCATTTTGCTCGGTGCGGTCATGGTTCTGGCGATGCACGCCGGTTTCGCGTTCCTTGAAGTGGGAACTGTCCGACAGAAGAACCAGGTCAATGCACTGTCGAAAATTCTCAGTGATTTCGCCGTCTCCACCCTGGCCTATTTCTTCGTGGGCTACTGGGTTTCCTACGGCGTGACCTTCCTGCAACCTGCTGCGGCGCTCAACGTCGATCATGGTTACAGCCTGGTGAAGTTCTTCTTCCTGTTGACGTTCGCCGCCGCGATCCCGGCGATCATTTCCGGCGGTATTGCCGAGCGTGCCCGATTTGCCCCTCAGTTGTGTGCCACGGTGTTGATCGTCGCGTTTGTGTATCCATTCTTCGAAGGCGTGGTCTGGAATGGCAATTTCGGCCTGCAGGCCTGGTTGCAAGCCCAGTTCGGCGCTGGCTTCCATGATTTTGCCGGTTCGGTGGTCGTGCATGCCATGGGCGGATGGCTGGCGCTGGCGGCCGTGCTCTTGCTGGGGCCGCGTAACGGCCGTTACCGCGACGGTCGTCTGGTGGCGTTCGCGCCATCGAGTATTCCTTTCCTGGCCTTGGGTTCGTGGATCCTGATTGTCGGCTGGTTCGGCTTCAACGTGATGAGCGCCCAGACGCTGCCGGCGGTGAGCGGGTTGGTGGCGATCAATTCATTGATGGCCATGGTCGGCGGGACCGTGGCGGCGTTGGTCGTCGGACGCAATGACCCCGGCTTTCTGCACAACGGTCCGTTGGCCGGGCTGGTAGCGGTCTGTGCCGGTTCGGACCTGATGCACCCGATCGGCGCACTCGTGACCGGAGCTATCGCCGGTGCCTTGTTTGTCTGGTTTTTCACCGCGGCCCAGGGCAAGTGGAAGATCGATGATGTGCTCGGTGTCTGGCCGCTCCACGGGTTGTGTGGTGTCTGGGGCGGCATTGCTTGCGGGATCTTCGGCCAGAGCGCTCTGGGCGGCCTGGGCGGGGTCAGTTTGATCAGCCAACTGATCGGCACCACGCTGGGCGTTGTCGTTGCCCTGTGCGGCGGGTTCGCGGTCTATGGTGCGATCAAGGCTGTGGTGGGACTGCGGCTGACTCAGGAGCAGGAGTATTACGGCGCCGACCTTTCGATCCACAAGATCGGCGCGGTCAGTCAGGACTGATCCTAAGGCTCTTTGTCCTGATTCCCAGGATAAAAACCGTGTAGCAAGCGATAGCGGTCGTGGCGGACCTGATCCACATGCTGCTGGACCTGCTGGTTCGGCAGCCCGAGCATGATCAGGGCGTGGGAGGCCAGCATCAGGCTTGACTCCAGCAGCTCCGGGACCACTTCGCTGGCCCCGGCAGCCTGCAACTCCGCCAATTGGCTGTCATCGCGGGTACGCACCAGAATCGGCACCTGGGGATTGAGCCGGCGGGCTTCCTTGAGCACGCTGATGGCGATGTCGGTTTTGTCCACGGCGATCACCAGCAGCTTGGCGCGACTCAGTCCGACGGCGGCCAGCAGGTCGCCTCGGCGTGAATCCCCATAGTGCACGCAGCTTTCCCCGACGCTGGCTTCCTGAATGATGACTGGATCGTCGTCCAGGGCCACGAACGCCTGGTGTTCCCTGCGTAGAAACCTGCCGATTGACTGGCCGACGCGACCATACCCGCAAATGACTACATGACCCGACAAATCGGCGTTGAGTGCGCTTATCTGGTCCAGCTGTGCCTCTTCGTTGGGTTTGCGGTGCAGGCGGGCAGCAATGCGCGGCGCGGCACGCAACAGCAGTGGCGTCAGCAGCATCGAGCAGAAGGTCGCTGCCAGCAGCAGGCCGCTGATGTCGGCGGGCATGAGGCGGTTCTGCTGCATCAGTGCCATCAGGGCAAAACAGAATTCGCCGCCCTGGGCCAGGGCCAGGCCACTGCGCCAGGAGGTTTCGCCGTCGTCCCCTTGCCATTTCACCAGCACTGCGACCACGCAGCCTTTGATAAGCATCAATCCCAGGGTCAAGCCGAGGATCAGCAAGCCGTCCTCCACAAACAACTGCAGATCGATCAGCATGCCGATGCTGACGAAAAACAGCCCCAGCAGAATGTCGCGGAACGGCCGTATGTCTGCCTCGATCTGATGTCGGTAATGGCTTTCCCCCAACAACATGCCTGCCAGAAACGCCCCAAGCGCCGGTGACAGACCCAGCAGATGGGTCAGCCAAGCCGTCAGCAATACGATCACCAGGGCCAGCAGCACGAACAGCTCAGCGGACCGGGATTCGGCCACTTCATGGAACAGCCGCGGCAGCAGTAGACGACTGGCCAGCAGTAAACCGCCGAACAGCACCAGGGTCTTGCCCAGGGTCAGGGGCAACGCCCAGTACCATGGTTGCTCGCTGCTGCCGGCGAACACGGGGACGAGGGTCAACAGCAACACCGCGACGACATCCTGAAACAGCAGCACACCGATTGCGTTCTGGCCATGGCTGCTGAATATTTCCCCCAGGCTGGTCAGCTCCTTGCTGACAATAGCGGTGGAGGACAAGGCCAGCCCGGCGCCGAGCAGCATGGCCGCGACAGGCGGGGCGCCGAAGAGCAGCAGCAGACTGCCCAGCAGTATCCCTGAGCACAGCACCTGCAGGCTGCCAAGGCCGAACACGACCCTGCGCAGTTCGATCATCTTCGCCAGGGAGAACTCCAGCCCCAGCGAGAACAACAGGAAAACCACCCCGAGCTCGGCCAGGTCTGGCAGTTCCTCGCTGTCGTTCACCCAGTCCAGGGCGGTGGGGCCGACCGCCAGACCGACACACAGATAACCCAGTACCGGCGGCAGGCGCAGTCGCCTGAACAGGGCGATGACCACCAGGGACGAGGCAAGAATGATCAGCAGATTGGCAAACAAGGGGTACTCCGTTTCAAGGTTTGCGCCACACAGCGTAGAAGGAAAATAAGCGCCGGGCATTGCCGGAAAAGTATTGGCGCTCAATGATTTGCACAGCGTTTTACCGAAGCACTGTCAGATTTTCTACCCGGCTCGACGGTTTTGCAGGGTGGGCCTAGAATGACCGTCTCTCTTTAGTGGGTCTACCTGCCATGCCTCCTGAATGCCAGTTGTTCGGCACCCTGGGTTGTCATCTTTGTGAAGTTGCCGAAGGTGTATTGATGTCTTTCGTCGAGCATGGATTGTTGGTGGAGCTGGTGGATATCGCCGAGAGCGAGGTTTTGTCCGAACGTTATGGGCTGCGAATCCCGGTCCTGCGCCGGATCGATACGGGCGCGGAACTGGATTGGCCTTTTGACGATGCTGATCAGGTGGCTGCTTTCCTGAGTTGAAGCCTGCCATACGTCGCGTCCGGGCACTGCCATTGGCGAAAATCCCCTTCTTCGGTTACTGTATGCCCATACAGTTATCTGGAGTGCGTCCCTTGGTCAATGTCGAACAACTGAAAAACAGCGTGAACAGGATGTCCGTGGACGTTGTGCGCGAGGCGGTCCAGGAGTTGCGCCTGGACGGGCTGGTAACCGAAGGCAAGACGCCCTTCAACAAACTGCATTTCAACACCTGCTTCGCCGAGATCGAAGCACTGTTCCAGCGTGCCGGCTACCACAAGCAACTGGATGTGGTGGGTTACCAGGGCCTGTTGTATGCGTTGTACGATCCGGGTCGCTGGGAGGCGGTGGAAGTGCTGCGCTGGTTGAAGGAGTTCACTGAAGCGGCAGCAAAGACGACGTCGATCCCGGCGTGAAGCAATCATTGCTGGGCTGACATGGGCGGCTGGCGGATAATGCCGCCCTGCCAAAAGATTAGAGTTTTCAATGTCCCGGTCATCATTTTGCGCCGCTCACCATCAGGCCAGTACCTTGTATCTTCCGCCCGGCTCCTGGCAGACGGTGCTGGAGTGCCTGTGCGAGCATTTCAGCACCATCAGTCGCGAGCAGTGGCTGGACCGCATCACCCGGGGGCGGGTATTGGACGGCGAGGGCAGGGCCATTGCTGCCGACCTGCCGTACCGGGAAGGCCTGCGCATCCACTACTTTCGTGAGGTGCCTGACGAGAAGCCGATCCCGGTCGTGGAATCGATTCTGTATGCCGACGAACATCTGGTGGTAGCAGACAAGCCGCATTTTCTGCCTGTCACTCCAGCGGGCGAGTATGTCGAGCAGACCCTGTTGCGACGTCTGATCCGACGTCTGGACAATCCCCATCTGGTGCCCTTGCACCGTATCGACCGGCATACGGCGGGGCTGGTACTGTTTTCAGCCAACCCGCAGACCCGTTCGGCTTATCAGTCGCTGTTTCCAACGCGCAAAATCGAGAAACGCTACCAGGCCATAGCCCCTGCGTTACCTCAGATGACCTTTCCTCGGGTGCATAAGAGCCGAATGATCGATGGCGAGCCGTTCTTCCGGATGCAGGAAGGGCCGGGCGAGCCCAATACCGAAACGGCCATCGAAGTCCTGGAAAAGAACGGCGAGTTGTGGCGCTACGGTCTGTCTCCGGTCACGGGCAAGAAGCACCAGTTGCGAGTGCATATGAATGCCCTCGGGGCGGCTATCTGTAACGATCCGTTCTACCCGGACGTGCTGCGGGACGTGGAGGACGATTACGCCAACCCGCTCAAGCTGCTGGCCCAGGGGTTGAGTTTTATCGATCCTGTCACCGGCCAGGAACGTGTTTTTCAAAGCGATATCAGCTTGCAGTGGTAATCGGGCTGACTTTCGAACAGGCATCAAAAAGCCCGCAAGTATCGCGGGCTTTTCTGTAGCTGGCTGTGGCGTTGAGGGTTACAGGTCTTTAACGGTACGAACCTGATCCTTGTTCACGCGAGTCTCTTTACCGTCCAGTTGCTCGAATTCGTAGAAGCCGGTGTCTTCGTCGTACTCGGGGGTGTCGACGGCCTGGATTTCGCGACCGTCATTCAAGGTAATCACTGTTGGCGATGCGCACCCGGCGAGAGTGGCGAGGCCCAGTGCGAGCATGAAAGTGGCGAGGGTCCGTTGAGTCATGGTGTTTCTCCGAAATAGGATTCTTCAAGTTACTGACCTTCAGACGTATACAGCGCGCGCAAGTTCCTGGCTAGTGTCAATCTGACACACCTTTGTGGCCGCTGAGCAGTTCCGGCGTGTTCAGATTTGCCAGGCGAATATCGTTGGCAGGGCATTGCAGTGCAGTCGCATGCAACGCCCGCATGATGCGGCCCGGGCTGCGTTCGCCTTCGCTCCAGGCCTGTTCGAAAGCCGGGGCCAGCGCCACAGGAATGACGCACAGCAACGGTTCCCAATGTTCACCATGACGTACCATCAGTGGCTTGTCGGGATGCTGGCTCGCCTCGCTGAGCATGCTGTCGAGCAGGCTGGAGTCGATCTGCGGTACATCACACGGCAGCACCAGCAGAGAAGGGTATCGTGCCACCTTGAGGCCCGCCCGGATGCCTGCCAACGGGCCGGGGAAGCCCCCTTCATCGTCATGCACCAATTGATCGGCATACAGCGCATAGCGTTCCGGATTGCGGTTGCAGGAGATAATCAGGTCGTCGCTCAGTGCGCGTGTCCGTCGATGCAGATGGGCGATCAACGGTTCGCCCTGCCACTGCAACAGGCCTTTGTCCTGCCCGCCCATGCGTTGTCCGCGCCCCCCCGCCAGCAGCAGGATGGAGCATGATGGCGGGGAAGTATTCGAGGTCATGGTGTGTCTCCGCACGGGCGAAAAAATGAAGCGCTGTGATATAACACCGGGCTGTTTCCTCTACAACTGGACGAGCCTATGAAAGCCAAGGCTGATGTACCTTTCGTGCCGCTCAATATCGCGGTGCTGACAGTCAGTGATACCCGCACCCTTGAAACCGATACGTCGGGGCAGGTCTTTGTCGATCGGCTCACGGCGGCCGGTCACAACCTGGCGGCGCGGGTTCTGCTCAAAGATGATTTGTACAAGATCCGCGCGCAAGTCGCGAACTGGATCGCCGAGGACGTCGTGCAAGTGGTGCTGATTACTGGCGGCACCGGTTTCACGGGACGCGACAGCACTCCGGAAGCCGTCGCGTGCCTGCTGGACAAACAGGTCGACGGCTTCGGTGAACTGTTTCGCCAAATATCGGTGGCGGACATCGGCACTTCCACCGTCCAGTCTCGGGCGCTGGCAGGTCTGGCCAATGGCACGCTGGTTTGTTGCCTGCCTGGCTCAACCAACGCGGTGCGTACTGGCTGGGACGGGATACTGGCCGAGCAACTGGATGCGCGGCATCGTCCGTGTAACTTCGTGGCCCATCTGAAACAGGCAGCGCCTTGTGAATCCCGTGGGTAAACCGGGCAAGGCCGGTGCCTTGATGGCCGTGGAGGTGGCGTTGGAGCGTTTGCTCGAGATGGCGGCGGCTACGCCGATTGTCCAGCGTGAACGTTTGCCTTTGGCCGCGGCGCAAGGCCGGGTGCTTGCAGAAGATCTGGTATCGACCCTTGATTTGCCGCCATGGCCCAACAGCGCCATGGACGGCTACGCGTTGCGGCTGGCTGACTGCACAGGTGAGCCCCTGGTGGTCAGTCAGCGAATTTTCGCCGGCCAGGCCCCGGAGCCGCTGGCTGCAGGAACCTGTGCACGGATCTTCACCGGAGCGCCTGTCCCTGCCGGCGCTGACTGCGTCGAGATGCAGGAAAACGCCGTGGTTGAAGATGACCTGCGCGTACGCTTTACCGAGCCCATGGTGAGCGGGCAAAACATCCGCCCGCAGGGGCAGGAGACAACTGTCGGAGAAACGGTTCTTTCCTGCGGTACTCGCCTGGGGCCGATTGAACTGGGGCTGGCGGCGTCTCTTGGCTGCGCGTCGCTGGAGGTGGTGCGCAAGGTGCGTGTTGCAGTGCTCTCCACCGGTGACGAACTGGTAGAGCCAGGTCAGGCGCTGGGCCCTGGCCAGATCTATAACAGCAATCGCGTACTGCTCTGTGGCTGGTTGCAGCAGCTGGGTTGTGAGGTGGTCGACGCAGGTATTCTGCCCGACGACTTGCCCGCCACCCGCCAGCGTCTGGGGCAGTTGTCGGATGTCGATCTGATCCTGTCCACTGGCGGCGTATCGGTGGGGGAGGCTGACTTCCTGGGGACCGCCTTGCGCGAGGAGGGTGAACTCGCGCTCTGGAAGCTTGCCATCAAGCCTGGGAAACCGCTGACGTTCGGGCATTTTCGTGGTGTGCCTGTGATCGGCCTGCCCGGAAACCCTGCCTCGACCTTGGTGACGTTCGCATTGTTAGCCCGGCCTTACTTGTTACGCCGCCAGGGTGTTCAGGCGGTAACGCCGCTCAAGTTCAAGGTACCGGCTGGCTTCGACTGGCCGAAGGCAGGCGGTCGACGAGAATACTTGCGAGGTCGCCTCGAGAACGGTCGGGCGATCATCTACCGCAATCAAAGCTCCGGTGTGCTGCGCAGCGCGGCCTGGGCTGAAGGACTGGTTGAGGTGCTTGAGGGGCGAACCCTGGTCGAAGGCGACGAAGTGGGTTTTATTCCCTTGAGCGAGGTCCTGGGCTAGCGCTGCGGCACTGGGGTATCCGGCCCGAGTCGAGTGCTCGGGCTTTTCATGCCCATCGGCTTTATCGCGAGAGCAGCATGACCAGTTGATCGAATCGACTGTTCGCAATCCAGCCCAGCAGGCCAAAGACCACCGCTGCTGCGCCTGCTGAATAGGCGAGCCTGTGGCGGATGACCTTCACATCGGTTCGGATTTCATCCATGTCTTTACGGATGTATTTAAGGTGAGTTTCCAGTTCAACGACGCGCGGTTCCAAATCAATTCCTCCTGCGGGATTACTGCAACTTTTGCATTCGTTTTGAACGTTGGCCTGTTCGCTTCCAAATGATGCGAGCTGCCGGGGCGACAGCTTGTATTTATGGCTATGCATGGGGCGCTTCATCCCCTTGGCCATAACTGTTCGAACCACTGTTCCGGCCCCTGCGGGCCGTGATGTATCCATCCATGGGTTAAGACATCCTTGTGTAATGAGCATTTAAACGATCCAGCACAACAGAGCACCAAAGTGTCTCAATACCGTTGACGGGTCAATTGAGCTGATTCGCCAGTTCTTGTAAGAAAATTCTTCGAGTCGAGAAGTGGGCGGCGGGGGCTGTCCGCCGGTTTTCCCCATGGGCGCGCGGCGCAGTCTTTTATTTAATTTGAATCGGTCCGGGCTTTTTCGGCCGTGTGAGTGGTCCCATTCTCTGAACCTTCCCATGACGGAGATAACAATGAGCAAAGGCAAGGCGCTGTTGATTTTGCATGGCAAGCAAGCGCTCAACGATGAGGTTCGCGCCGCAGTGATGCTCAAGCGCAAGCAGGGCTGGGACCTTGCGGTCCGAGTGACGTGGGAGGCCGGCGATGCCCGACGCTGTGTCGATGAGGCGCTGGATGCCGGTTACACGACGCTGATCGCCGGCGGTGGGGACGGGACCTTGCGTGATATCGCCGAGGCGATCGTGCGTAAATCGAGTGAGGTCAGCCTGGTATTGCTGCCGCTGGGTACGGCCAATGACTTTGCCCGTGCCGCCGGTATCCCGCTGGAGCCGGAGCAGGCCCTGGATCTGCTGGATGTGACGCCCCAGGCCATCGATTTGGGCGAAGTGGGCGGTCAGATCTTCCTGAATATGGCCACGGGCGGTTTTGGCAGCCAAGTGACGGCGAACACCTCCGAGGACTTGAAAAAGGTCTTGGGTGGCGCCGCCTATTTGTTCACCGGTTTATCACGTTTCAGTGAGCTGAGTGCGGCCTACGGTGAGCTGCAGGGCCCGGATTTCCACTGGCAGGGCGATTTGCTGGCGCTGGGCATCGGCAATGGCCGGCAGGCCGGAGGGGGGCATGTACTGTGCCCTGAGGCGCTGGTCGATGATGGATTGCTGGACATCAGTGTCCTGCCGGCGCCTCAGGAAGTGGTCAGCACCCTGAAGGATTTGCTGGCCGGTGGCCTGGGGATCGACAACATGTTCGTGCGCGCACGCCTGCCATGGGTGGAAATCAAGGTCGCTCAAGGCCTGGATATCAATCTTGATGGCGAACCGTTGCAGGTCGACAGTTTGCGTTTCACTGTGCAGGCCAAAGCGCTGCGTGTTCACCTGCCCGCCGATTCGCCTTTGCTGAGTACCTCGGTGGCGCTTAATCGTCCAGGCTGATGATCTGCTCGCGCACGGCGAACAGCACCAGTCCGGCCACATCATGGATCTGCAGACGTTTCATGATTTGCGCCCGGTGGGTTTCTATGGTCTTGATGCTCAAGCTCAGGCCGTTGGCGATTTCCCGGGTGGACTTGCCACGCACGATCAGCCGCAGGATCTCCAACTGGCGGGCGGTCAGATTATGAGCTTGGCCAGGATCGGGTTGCGGTTTCTGGGTACGGGTCAGTGCCTGGTTGATCACGGTGTGGGCAATGGCAGGGCTCAGGTAGCGTTCGTTGTTGCGCAGCGCTTCCAGCGCGTGTTCCAGCTCGGTGGCGGTGGTGTCCTTGAGCAGATAGCCATGGGCTCCGGATTCCAGCGCCTGCATGATTAACGCCGGATCGGTGTGCATCGACAGAATCAGCACTTTGCTCTGGGGACGCACGCGCTTGAGCTGTTGCAGCGCGTCCAGGCCGCAGGTGTCTTTCATGGAGATATCCAGCAAGACGATATCTGGAACCAGCCGTTCAACCAGTTCCAGCAATTGCGTCCCGTCACTGGCTTCGCCGATCACGGCATATCCGGGCAGATCCATGACCAGGGCGCGCACACCGGCCCTGATCAGCGAGTGGTCATCTATCAGAAGCAAATTACAAATCAATGGAGAACCTTATTCTTGCTGGCCCGTTCCAGGGCGCGAGGTGTCCAGGGAAAGCTTGCCTCAATATGGGTGCCTTTGCCGGCCTCGCTGATGACCTTCAAGGTGCCGCCCAGTTGTTCAACCCGCTCCGACATGCCGGCCATGCCGCGTTGTCCTTCATGAGCGGGGTGGGAGGCCGGGACGAATCCCTTGCCATCGTCACTGATCAACAGGGTCAGGCCTTCGGGCAAGCGTTGCAGGCGCACCAGCAGGTTTTTCGCCTGGGCATGGCGCAAAATATTGGTCACGGCTTCCTGGGTGATTCGAAACGCGGCGACCGTCATTTCCTCAGGGATGCCGGTCATGCGTTGTTGGCAGTCCAGGCTCCATTTCAGCGGCGTATTAGCCAGCGTCTTGAGCAGGTGCGCGCGCAGGCTGGCTTCAAGTCCCAGGCTGGTCAGTTGTCTTGGGTTGAGAATGGCTGATACGTCGCGAACCTTGTTGAGCGTTTCGTCCAGCGTCTCGCAGAGGATCGTGCACTGGCCGTGCAGTTCTTCCGGAATACGGCGCTTGAGCCATTCGCTTTGCAGTTTGGCCGCGGTCAGCAACTGGCCGATATCGTCGTGCAATTCACGGCTGAGCCGGTGACGCTCGTTTTCCTGGACCTCAAGCAACCGATCGGCCAATTCCTGGGGCTGGAACTTGATGGATTTGTGTGACAGGCGATGCTGGATCCAGACACAGGTCATGGCTGCGCTATTGAGCGCCAGCAAACTCAACGGGACGGTCGAGGCGAACAGATAGGCCAGCAGGCTGCCAAGGGTCGAGCAGACGCACAACAACAACGTGAAACGGCGGGCATTTTCTCGGGAGGGTGGCCAGGTGATGATTGACTTGAGGCTGGCGTACATGACGGATGGAGCCAATGAATGTTCGCTGCGGGCAGGCTGGTCAGCGTATCTGACAGGCCGGGACGGATAAACGTTTCAGGTCGAAGATGGCCTCAGTTGGCGGCTTAATGCCACTATCTTGAAGCCTCTGACGCGGGAGATAGTACCACTTCATATTTCGTTGGTCGCGTTCAGCATGGTGGCGTGAAAGTGCCAAGTGTCAGCCGCATCGGGTCGAACCGCACTCATCGGCCTCAGGCCTGCTTTTGTGAGTAGGGCACCAAACCCAGGGGGCGCGAAGCAGGCAATGTCTGGCCAGGACTCTGGCCTACCTGGAAGGCAAAGGCTTCGATCAACGAGGTCTGTTCGCTGCTGTCCAGGCTGAGCTGGCCGGTGGTGTGATCGACCAGTTCCAGTTGCCAGGCCATCAGGGTGAAGCAATCCTTCAGCGCGCCCAGCGCCTGCTCATGCAATTCAACGTGACTCTGCGCGTTGCTGAGCAAGCCATGGATATGCAGCGAAAATTCTGAAATGGCTTCCAGCGCCAGGGCGTCGGCCTTGTTTGCCAGCTTCAGCAAGGTGCTGAGCATGCAATCAATGGCGTCCCTGTCGTCGTTGATCAGCTGCAGATGGGTCAGGCATTCCTCTGACTTGGCCAAAAGCGTTTCGGCCTCGATCAGAAATTCGGGAAGGCGCTGATTCCAGTTTTTACGATCGTTCGGCATGCTTATCTCCACAACATCATGTCAGACGCAAGAAAATCGCGTGTGGCGAACGGCTGGACTTCTCGGCCGGCAACTAACGAAGACCCGCAGGCACTCTTTCGCCCGTAGACAAAGGCATGCGCGCAAACGATTGCACTGGCGGGATCGGCCAAATGGCTGGAAGTCCGGTGTCCTGCGGTCGCGCACAAAGGCCTGACTCCGTTCAGCAATGAGAATGGCGTCACATTAATGGCTATTGGATAGCGGGAATATCAGGTTGGACCTGATTGTCCCTAGGGGAAACCCCTAGGCGGGGGAACTTTGTGCGCAAACTGAGGTCGCGCAGCGGCAGAGCTGGGGGATGAAATCCGTGAAGCAAGTAAAGCATGATGCTAATGTGACATCAATGCCCTGCGCGAGATTTTATACAGGGGTCAAGATCCCGTCTGCACGGCCGATATCTCCTTCATGGATTCATCCGAACAAGCCCAGGAGTCATAGATGGCCGGCATTCTCGACACAGTAGATCAACGAACCCAACTGGTGGGTGAGAATCGCCTGGAAATTCTCATGTTTCGCCTGGCAGGGCGGCAGTTGTTCGCCATTAACGTGTTCAAGGTCCAGGAAGTACTGCAGTTGCCGAAGCTGACGTTGATGCCGCAGCGCCATCCGTTTGTGTGCGGTGTAGTCAATCTGAGGGGCCAGACATTGCCGGTGATCGACCTGTCCCAGGCCATCGGTATGCGTCCGCTGGTGCCGGGAGCTAACAGCACCATTATCGTCACTGAATACAACCGTTCGGTTCAGGCGTTCCTGGTGGGCGGCGTGGACCGCATCGTCAATATGAACTGGGAAGCCATCTTGCCGCCCCCGACCAGCGCCGGGCGTGAGCACTACCTGACGGCGATCAGCAAGGTTGACGACCAGTTGGTGGAAATCATCGACGTGGAAAAGGTCCTGGCCGAAATCGTGCCTTACAACGCCAAGGTTTCCCGGGACAAACTCGAGGATCCGGTACTGGAGCGCGCCCGTGGGCGCGAAGTGCTGCTGGTGGACGACTCCAATGTCGCGCTCTCTCAACTGCGCGATACGCTGGGTCAGTTGGGTGTGAAGATGCACGTTGCCAGCGACGGTTTGAAAGCCCTGAACATGCTCAAGGCCTGGGCCGATACTGGCGAAGTGATGACCGACAAATTACTGATGATTTTCACCGACGCGGAAATGCCGGAAATGGACGGCTATCGCCTGACTACCGAGATCCGCAACGACCCACGTTTGCGCGGGCTCTACGTGGTGCTGCACACCTCGCTGTCCGGCAGCTTCAACGATTCGATGGTCAAGAAGGTCGGCTGCGACAACTTCCTCTCCAAGTTCCAGCCGGACAAGCTGGTTGATGTGGTGCGCCAGCGACTGATGCTCGACTGAGGCTGATCATGGTTTGCTTCAATGGCCGGCTCGTATAAGGTGGCGTTTTTTCGTCACCGGGGAAGTCGACCATGTTGCGGCTGAGCGCGCTGTATCGTTATCCGTTGAAGTCCGGCAAGGGCCAGCTCCTGCAAGGCATAGGCCTGGACAAGCTGGGCCTGGACGGTGACCGGCGCTGGATGCTGGTGGACGAGGGCACCGGGCGCTTCCTGACCCAGCGGGCGGTGACCCAGATGAGCCAGCTCTCGGCATTGTGGAATGAGGCCGGCGGTCTGACGCTCAGTGCGCCAGGTTTTGCCACCCTGGATGTGCCCCTGCCACCTGTTGACGAAGAGCAACGGCGCGGAGTGATCATCTGGCGCGACACCTTGCGCGTACCGGATGCCGGTGACGAGGCGGCGGCCTGGGTCAGCGAGTTCATCGGCAAGCCCACCCGGCTGGTTCACGTTCCGGTGGAACTGGCGCGCACCACCGCCGCCGGTTACGGCAAGGATGACGACAAGGTGGCGTTCGCGGACGGTTTCCCCTTGCTGCTGATCGGCCAGGCCTCTTTGCAGGACGTGTCCGATCGGGTCGGCCGCCCTTTGGAGATGCTGCGCTTTCGTCCCAACCTGGTTATCGAGGGCAGTGAGGCATTTGCCGAGGATGGCTGGAAGCGCATTCGTATCGGCGATGTGGAGTTCCGGCTGGTCAAGCCCTGCTCACGCTGCATCATGACCACGGTCGACCCGCAAACCGGCGAACGCGACCCTGACCGCGAACCCTTCGCCACGCTGCAGCAGTATCGTTCGACACCGGACGGTGCGATGTTCGGCCAGAACCTGGTCAATGACAGCAATGGTTGGCTTGAAGTGGGTATGCCGGTTGAAGTGCTCGAATAAACACCGCTTTTGAAAAAACAATGCCCGTGTCCACTGGACACGGGCATTTTTCATTATCCGATGCCACGCCGGGGCTTTTGTGGCGAGGGGATTTAGCGAAACGTCGCACCGCCCCTCGCCACAGGCTTAGCCGCGGTATTCACACAGGTAGGCGGTGTCGACGGCGACCTTGAGCTGGAACTTGCTATTGGCCGGTACATTGAACTGGCTGCCGGCCTCGAAGGTTTCCCAGTCGGTGCTGTCGGGCAGTTTCACGGTCAGGGCGCCGGAGACGACGTGCATGATTTCCCGCTGGGCCGTGCCGAATTCGTATTCGCCCGCAGCCATGACGCCGATGGTCGCAGGGCCTTCGGCTGTGCCGAAAGCGATCGACTTGACGGTGCCGTCGAAGTACTCGTTGACTTTAAACATGGGCGATTCCTCGAAAAAAGGGGCTGGAAAAGGCCGGCCAGTATGCACAAGGCTTCAACGTTCGTCATCTGCCGCGCCGCAGTCGTGGCTCGCGTTCAGCCTGGGAGTACCAGGGGTAGTAACCGCGCCGTATTGCGCGCATCTTCCAGGGCCCGGTGTTGTTGACCGCAGAATTGCAGGCCGGCCAGTTGCAGCGCCCCGTTGAGCCCCAGTGGTCGCTCCAGCCGGCGGGCTTTGGCGAAGCGCTGCTTGAGGTTCATGTGCGGCACTTGGCCGAGAAAGCTGTGCAACCGCTGATGCTGCCATTCCTGAAGCAATTGCTTGCGGTCGTAATCGCCCCAACTGACCCAGCTCTCCAGGTTCGCGTGGTACTGCGCCAGCCAGCGTTCGAACGCCGGCCAGACCTCGGTCAAAGGCGCGGCGCTGTCGATATTGGCCTGGGTGATATGGGTCAGCTCGCGACAGAAAGGTGTGAGCAACGGGCGCCTCAACGGCTTTACGAACCGCTGGAAGTGGTCCAGCTCGCGGCCATCCCGATTCACCAGCGTGGCGCCGATTTCGATAATTTCCATTTCGGTTACCGGCCAGCCACCTTCATCGGTGGTGGCCTCCAAATCAATCACCAGCCAGTGAGGCATCGCAAGGTTCCCGGTATCGGCGTGCTGATGGGTTTGAGCGTAGTCAAACCCTGCGCATCCGCCTAGTGCGCTGTTTCAACCTGCAATAATAACTGGCGGTTTTTCACCTGATCGCCTGGCTTGACGTGTAAGGTCCTGACCACTCCATCAATACCTGCCTTGAGTGGGTGCTCCATTTTCATCGCTTCGAGCACCATCAGTAGCTGTCCCTGGCGTACTGCCGTCCCTTCGCTGACCAGTACTTCGACGATAGCGCCGTCCATTGGCGCGTTGAGGGAGCCATCGCTGACGCTGGCCCTGGCGGCGACGGGGGCCTGGGTCCGATCCTGTAAATGCAGGCCGCCTGGGCGAGTGAACAGCCACAGGTCATTACCATCGAGGTGCCAGGCCTGGCGTTGGCGAATGCCGTCGATCATCAGCGTCGCGCCGCACTGATCAGCTTCGAGCAACTTCAACTCGATCACACGCTCGGCTATCCGGATATGCAGCGTGCCGCCGGTTGCGGCGGTCAGGGTCAGGGGCCAGTCGCGCTCGCCCAGGCCAATGCGATAGCGCCGCACCGCGCCGCTATTGTTGCTCCATCCTCCCAGGCCGGGCGCATGACGTGCATGCATGGCCTGATAGAACAAGGCTGCGGCGATGGCGAGCTGCTCAGCCGAGGGGGCGGGGGCCTGCAAGGCAGGATGATCGGCGAAGTGTTGGTGGATGAAATCGGTGCCGAAATCTCCATCAATGAATTGTGGATGAGCCAGCAACCCCGCCAGCAAGCGTTGATTGGCCTGTACACCCAGGAGCACGCAGTCCTCCACGGCTCGCAGCAATTTGCGTCGGGCCTCTTCACGGGTAGCGCCGTGGGCGATGACTTTGCCCAGCATCGGGTCGTAGAACGGGCTGATGGTCTGGCCTTCAAGCAAACCATGGTCGATTCGTACACCGTCGCGGATAGGGGGTTCCCAACTGAGTAAATGGCCGGTTTGCGGCAGAAAGTTCGCAGCCGGGTCTTCGGCATACAACCGCACCTCCATGGCGTGACCACTGAACTGGACCTGGTCCTGGCGCAGGGGCAGTGGCAGGCCGGCGGCCACATCCAGTTGCCAGGCCACCAGGTCCAGTCCGGTGATCAGCTCGGTGACCGGATGTTCGACCTGCAAGCGCGTGTTCATCTCCAGAAAGTAAAAACCGCCGTCCGGGGCGAGCAAAAACTCCACGGTCCCGGCACCCACATAATTGACCGCGCGGCCAGCCTTGAGCGCGGCGTCACCCATGGCCTGGCGCAGATCGGCGGTCATGACCGGGCAGGGCGCTTCTTCAATGATTTTCTGGTGGCGTCGCTGGATCGAGCAGTCCCTTTCGCCCAAATGGAGCAGATTGCCGTGATGGTCCCCGAAAATCTGGATTTCCACATGCCGTGGATTGATCAGAGCCTGTTCGAGGATCAACTCATCGTTGCCAAAACCATGCAACGCCTCGGAGCGCGCGGTGCGTAACTGTTCCAAAAGGTCTTCAGCCCGCCAAACCAGGCGCATGCCTCGGCCACCACCGCCGGCGCTGGCCTTGATCATCAACGGATAGCCGATGCGTTCGGCTTCACGGCACAAGGTGTCGTCGTCCTGATCGGTGCCTTCGTAACCGGCGATGCACGGTACGCCGGCGGCGATCATGGCGATTTTCGAGCGACGTTTGCTGCCCATCAGGTCGATGGCGTCGGGGCTGGGGCCAATGAACACGATACCGGCCTCTGCGCAGGCCTTGGCGAATCCGGCGTTTTCCGAGAGAAAACCGTAGCCAGGGTGGATGGCGTCGGCGCCAGTACGCCGGGCCGCATCGAGAATGGCCGGCTGATTGAGGTAGGACTGCGGCACCGGTGCTGCACCGATGAGTACCGCTTCATCGGCCATGCGCACGTGCAGCGCGTCGGCGTCGGCCTCGCTGAACACCGCCACGGTGCGATAGCCCAGGGCCTGGGCGGTACGCTGGATCCGGCAGGCGATTTCACCGCGGTTGGCGATGAGGATCTTGCTGAAGGCGGGCATGGTGGTCATTCCTGGGTTTTTCGGTGGCAGTCAGGGCCTCATCGCGAGCAGGCTCGCTCCCACAATGGAGAGTGAACACAGTCATTTTTTCTTGCCCGGTAAAATGCCCATGAGTTTGCAGATGATGCCCAGCATGATCTCGTCCGCACCGGCGCCGATGGACACCAGTCGCACGTCGCGATACGCCCGCGCCACCGGGTTGTCCCACATGAAACCCATGCCGCCCCAGTATTGCAGGCAACTGTCGGTGACTTCCCGGGCCAGGCGCCCGGCCTTGAGCTTGGCCATGGACGCCAGCCGCGTCACATCCTGGCCGTTGATGTACTGCTCGGTGGCCTGGTAGACCAGCGCCCGCAGGCATTCGATCTCGCTGGCCAGTTCCGCCAGGCGAAAGTGGATCACCTGGTTGTCGATCAGGGCGGTGCCGAAGGTCTTGCGCTCCTTGCAGTACTCGATGGTGCTGTCGATGCAGTGCTCCAGCCCCTTGAGCATGTTCGCCGCGCCGAACAGGCGTTCCTCCTGGAACTGCAACATCTGCATCATGAACCCGGCGCCCTCCTGGCCAACGCGATTGCGTTGCGGCACCCGTACGTCGTCAAAGAACACCTGGGCGGTTTCCGAACTGCGCATGCCGAGTTTGTCCAGGTGCCCGCCGAGGCTGATACCCGGGCTGTTCATCGGCACCATGATCAGTGATTTGTTGATGTGGGGCTTGTCGTCCGAAGTGTTGGCCAGCAGGCACATGAAATCGGCACTCGGTGAATTGGTGATCCACATCTTGCTGCCGTTGATGACGTAGTCATCGCCATCCTTGCGGGCCGTGGTCTTGAGCCCGGCGACATCAGAGCCGGCGCCGACTTCCGAGACGCCGATGCAACCGACCTGCTCACCGCTGATGGCCGGGCGCAAGAATGCTTCACGCAGCTCATCGGAGCCGAAACGCGCCAGGGCCGGGGTGCACATGTCGGTCTGCACGCCGATGGACATCGGCACGCCGCCACAATGAATGGTGCCGAACTCCTCGGCGGCGACGATCGAATAGCTGTAGTCCAGGCCCATGCCGCCGAACTGCTCCGGCTTGGATATACCCAGCAACCCCAGTTCACCGGCCTTGCGGAAAACCTCGTGGATGGGAAACCGTCCAGCCTTCTCCCATTCGTCGACATAGGGGTTTATCTGCTGGTCGACAAACTGGCGAACGGTGCGCCGCAGAGCTGCGTGTTCCTGGGTGAAGATCATTTTATTGTTCTCCTGTGAGCAGCGATCAAAAGTCCTTCACACGTTCAGAAACGGGCCACACCGAAACTGTTGGGTTGCAGCGGGCGAAGCTCAGCCGCGTGGCAGATGTCCAGCAGGTAGCCTAGCAACGTGCGGGTGTCGCGCGGGTCGATGAGCCCGTCATCCCACAGGTTGGCGCTGCCGTATAGCGCAGTGGACTGGCTGTCGAGTGTCTGCGCGGTGGTGTGTTCGAGCAGGTCCAGCATCTTCGGGTCGGGGGTGAGGCCATTCTTGATCTGCGTCGCCTGCGTGACGATGCGCAAAACCTTGCCGGCCTGGGCTCCACCCATCACCGCCGTGTGGCTGTTGGGCCAGGCGAAGATGAAGCGTGGGTCCAGCCCTCGGCCGCACATGGCGTAGTTGCCGGCGCCGTAGGAGCCGCCCACCACAACCGTCAGCTTCGGCACTCGGGCGTTGGCCACGGCCTGGATCATCTTCGCCCCATGCTTGATCACCCCTTGTTGTTCCGACTCGGTGCCGACCATGAAGCCGGTGGTGTTGTGCAGGAACAGCAGCGGTATGCGGCTCTGGTCGCACAGCTGGATGAACTGCGCGGCCTTGCTCGCGCCCTTGGGCGTGATCGGGCCGTTGTTGCCGATCAGGCCACAGGCATGACCACGAATGCGCAGGTGGCCACAAATCGTCTGTTGATCGAACTCGCTTTTGAATTCCAGGAAGTCCGAACCATCGGCGATGCGGGCGACGATTTCCCGCACGTCATAGGGCTTTTTCGGGTCGTCGGGGATCAACCCCAGCAACTCATCGGCCGGGTAGAGTGGCTCTTTCCAGGTGCGTTCAGGCGGTGTCGGCCGTTGCTCGTTCCAGGGCAACAGGCTGACGATCTCCCGGGCCAGGCGTATGCCATCGGCGTCATTCTCGGCCAGGTATTCAGCGGTGCCGGCCACCTGCGCATGCATTTGCGCACCGCCCAGTTCTTCTTCCGTGGCGACTTCGCCAGTGGCGGCCTTGAGCAACGGAGGGCCGGCCAGAAACAGCCGTGCTTTGTCGCGCACCACTACTACGTAATCCGAGAGCCCCGGCTGGTAGGCCCCGCCCGCCGTGGCCGAACCATGCACCACAGTAATCTGCGGCAAGCCCATGGCGGACATCCGCGCCTGATTGGCGAAGCTGCGTGCTCCTTCGACAAAAATCTGCGCGGCATAATTGAGGTTGGCGCCGCCGCTTTCGGCCAGGGTGATGACCGGCAGTTTGTTCTCCATGGCGATCTGTTGCAGACGCAGGGTCTTGTTCAAGCCGCTGGGGGAGATGGTCCCGCCCTTGATCGCGCTGTTGTTCGCCACCACCAAGACCTGAACGCCGGAGACGTAGCCGATCCCCGCGATCAAACCACCACCGGCCTGGCTGCCGTCCTTGTCGTCATGGAGTTTGTAGCCGGCCAGGCTCGCCAGTTCCAGGAACGGCGCGCCGGGGTCCAGCAGCAGGTTCAGACGCTCGCGTGGCAGCAGTTGGCCGCGTTGCTCGAACCTGGCCTGGGCCTGGGCGGCTTTCTCCAGCACCGCCTGTTCGATCTGACGCAGGTGTGCGACGCCAGCCAACATGGCCGCGTGGTTGCGGGCGAAGTCGGCGCTGTGTGGGTCAAGGTGCGATTCGATGACTGGCATGGGTGTTCCTTGTGCTCGAACCGAACGCCATGGCGATCGTCCTTTAATTGACCTGATCGGCGATGCTCTGTGGCACCGGTATCTGGATCTCCAGCAACTGCTGAGCGAACGCCTTGCCCTGCGGGTCGATGCGCAGGCTGGCGACACCACCGCCGCCAAGGGCATTTTCCAGCACGAAGTTCAGGCTGTGGGTGCCCGGCAGATACCAGCGCTCGACGCGCCCCAGCAGTGGGTCGAGCACGTGGCTCATCCAGTCAACCAACACTTGGGGCGTCAGCGCCTCGGCGATCCACGGCAAGTATTCGGGGGCGCGGGCGAGCACACCGATGTTGCTGTGGTTGCCCTTGTCGCCGGAGCGCGCCACCGCCAGTTTGACCAACGGCACGCTGGCATCAGCCCGGCCCTGGGGTTTGGGCAGGTCGGGAGCGACCGGCAAGTCGCGGGTTTGCAGCGCTTCAACGGCGGGCAGCAGGCAAGGATGACTCTGCCCGTCGAGTTCAATGTCGAGCCGGCAAGCGGATTTGTCGATCAGGAACGAGAACAGGCGAATCAACGGATACACCGTCGGGCGACCGCCCATCAGGCCGGTCAGCCCCGGCACCATGCCGGTGGCGGCCTGGGCGATTTCCCTGGAAAACAGCACCAGCGGCTGTTTGTCGGGGTGGCGCACCGCCAGTTTGATCACCACTTCACGGCTGTCCTGGCGCCTGCCGTGCTGGCCGTAAGTGGCTTCGCTGCCCAGAAGCTCGATGTTCACCTCGCTGTAGGGCGCCCAGCCGCGCGAACTGAACAGCTGCGAAGTCCTGGCGATGATCGCCTGGCTGACCCGTTCGGCCTTGGCCACCGCATCGATGCCGGCGATCAGGCACAGGGCGGTGCAGCGAAAACCGTCGGCCCAGGTGGCGCAGACCTTGTATTGATCGGTGGGCGGCAAGCCCTTGGCGCCTTGGACGCGCACCGCGTGTTTGCCTTGCTGGATCAACCTGACCTGACTGAAGTCGCAGATCACGTCCGGCAAGAGATAGCCTTGGGGATCGCCGATTTCATAGAGCAGTTGTTCCCCGACAGTCAGCGGCGTGACCAGCCCGCCGGTGCCTTCGGCCTTGGTGACGATGAATTGGCCGTCGGCGCTGACTTCAACGATGGGAAAACCGATGTGCTCGTAATCCGGTACCTCCCGCCAGTCGGTGAAATTACCGCCCGTGCATTGGGCCCCGCACTCAATGAGGTGCCCGGCCAATGCGGCCTGGGCCAGTTTGTCGTAGTCGTGCCAGGCCCAGCCAAACTCATGCACCAGGGCCGCGCTGACCACGGCGCTGTCCACCACTCGGCCAGTGATCACGATGTCGGCTCCCAGACGCAAGGCCTCGACAATGCCGGGGGCACCCAGGTAAGCGTTGGTGGACACGCACACCGCCGGCAGGGGCGCGCCGCTGAACATCTCGACAATGCCCTGGCTGGCGAGCTGTTCGAATCGTGGTTGCAGGTCGTCTCCCAGCAGCACCGCGATCTTCAAGGGCACGCCGGCCTTGTCGCAGGCCGCTTGCAGAGCGGCGGCGCAGGCCTGGGGGTTGACCCCGCCGGCATTGCTGATGACGCGGATCTTGCGTTCATGCAAACGAGCAAGCAGCGGTGAGAGCACTTCGATGAAGTCCGTGGCATAGCCGCCCCGAGGGTCTTTCATGCGCGCCCCGGCCATGATCGACATCGTGACCTCGGCCAGGTAATCGAACACCAGGTAGTCCAGTTCGGCGCCTTCGACCAGTTGCGCCGCAGCGGTACAGGTGTCGCCCCAGAAGGCGCTGGCACAACCGATACGTATCGTTTTTGGCATGGTGCTCCCTCCGGCCGACGTCGCCCGAGACTACCAAGCAAGCGCTTGGTTTGTAAACGACCGCCGGTTCTTCGATCCAAGCGCTTGCTTGGGTGCCCCGGCCAGCTTAAATTGCCCGCGCCACCTCGTCGGTTCCGCAAGCGTGGCCCGACGTTGATCGATCGACTGTAGGAGAGAATGGGTGGATGAGCAAAAAGCCCTGAACGTGATGCGTGAGCTGGTCGATAACGGGCAACTGACCGATCCTGACAGCGCTCGCGGCAAACTGCTCCAGACCGCCGCCCATCTGTTTCGCAACAAAGGGTTCGAGCGCACCACGGTGCGCGACCTGGCGAGCGCGGTGGGCATCCAGTCGGGCAGCATCTTTCATCACTTCAAAAGCAAGGACGAGATCCTGCGGGCGGTGATGGAAGAGACCATTCGCTACAACACGGCGTTGATGCGCGCGGCCCTGGCCGAGGCCGATAGCGTGCGCGAGCGGGTCCTGGCGCTGATTCGCTGCGAGTTGCAATCGATCATGGGCGGCAGCGGCGAGGCGATGGCGGTCCTGGTCTACGAATGGCGTTCGTTGTCTGAGCAAGGTCAAAGACAGGTGCTGGCTTTGCGTGATATTTATGAGGCCCTGTGGCTTGAGGTTCTTGGGCAGGCCAAGGACGCGGGGTATATTCGGGGCGACGTGTTCATCACCCGTCGTTTCCTGACCGGCGCCCTGTCCTGGACCACCACCTGGTTTCGCGCCGAGGGCAGCCTGAGTCTTGATGAGTTGGCCGAGCAAGCCTTGATTCTGGTGCTTGAAGAAAAATAAAAAGAGGCAGCAATGCCGCTGAGTGGTCGCCTTGCGTGCCCTGCGTAATGTGCATTGAGATGCTTGGTTGGATTCACTGATGATTAATTTTCTGGGGAGTGAGCTGTCTTGACGTTTTCAACGATGGGGATAGCCTCGCGCGTCTTGCTGGCTGCGTTTATTGCAGTGTTCGCGTTGCCGGCCACGGCTGCGCAACTGGTCCGGATTGGCGCAGCGCATTTTCCGCCCTACACGATACGCCCCGAAACTGGCGCGGATACCGGTTTGCTGCCGCAGTTGGTAGAAGCCTTGAACAAGGCCCAAAGCGACTATCAATTCGTGCTGGTTCCGACGTCGATTCCGCGCCGCTTCAATGATTTCAAGCAGGGCCGGGTCGACATGGCCATTTTCGAGAACCCGGACTGGGGCTGGAAGGATGTGCCTCATACTGCGGTAGACATGGGCCTGGAAGATGCGGAAATCTTCGTTGCCCAGCGTCAACCGGATCGTCAGCAAGACTATTTCTCTGATCTGAGGGGCAAGCGCCTGGCGCTCTTCAGCGGCTACCACTACGCCTTTGCCGAATTCAACGCCGACCCCAAGTTCCTGACCGGCCAATACAACGCCACGCTGACGTATTCCCATGACAGCAACCTGCTGATGGTCTTGCGCGGGCGTGCGGACATTGCGCTGGTCACCCGTTCGTACCTCATCGACTACGTGCTGCGCAATCCTGACGTCGACCCTCAATTGCTGATATCCGAACGTATCGATCAGATTTACCACCATTACGCGCTGATCCGCCCCCAGGCGCCGATCTCTGGCGAAGCGTTCGAGCGACTGCTGCAAAAGCTGCGGGACGACGGGCAGATGCTGGCGATTTTCAAGCCCTACCAGATACAGCTGGTGCCAGCGCACGATCATTGAACGGGGCACTAAATTTCCCTGCCTGGCTCACGTCACACGTTGACTACCGACGACTACGTGAGCCCCGCCCATGTCCAATCTCAAGCACCCGACGACGTTGCCTTTACCCGGCGGTCGCCGTCTCGGCGCCGATGAAACCGAACGCCACCTGAGCCTGATGCTTGAGGGCGCGCCGCTGATCCGGCTGCGCCTGGAGCGTGGTACCGAGCTGCATGTGCATTTGCAGGAAATCAACGATCGGCCCGTAGGCCCGGCGCTTTGGGCGGCCTGCTATTGGCTGTTCGCCCGCGATCCTGAATGCCGGCGCCTGACTTGGCATCTGCCCGAGCGCCCCGGTGAAGCCTTGCTCAGCGGACTGCTGACGCCCGGCGAGTGTGCCGACGAATACATCTGCGAGCGCACGATGTTCTGGCAACTGCCGCAACCCTGGCTGGGGGAGTCGTTCAACGGCAGCTATCCGCAACAGATGATCATCACCGATGGCAAGCGTCATCCGCGCCGGCCCATGAAGCCGCGAGGTGAGGTGTATCGGCGCTTCGATGCGCGCCTGGGAGCCTGGGTGTCCTTGCGCACCCTGGAAATCGAACAGGACCTGACGCGCTTCAACCGCTGGCAGAACAGTCCTCGGGTGGCGAGTTTCTGGCAGGAGGAGGGCAGCCTGGAACAACATCGCGAGTATCTGAGCACACTGCAGCGCGATCCCCGGGTGCTGACCTTGATCGGTTGTTTCGACGACCAGCCTTTCGCCTACTTCGAAGCCTATTGGGCCAAGGAGGATCGGATCGCGCCGTTCTATGACGTGCACAATTATGATCGCGGCATTCACATGTTGGTGGGCGAGGAGCAACACCGCGGCCCGCACAAGGTGGCGAGCTGGCTGTCGGCGCTGGTGCATTACCTGTTTCTCGACGACCCGCGCACCGAGCGGGTGGTGGCCGAACCTCGAGCCGACAACGCCCGGATGATCGGTCATCTGCACAACCAGTGTTTCCACTGTGAAAAGGAATTCGATTTCCCCCACAAGCGCGCGGCGCTGATGATTCTGGGGCGTGAGCGGTTTTTTGATCGGTGTGGGTTGATGTGAGGTTGTAAGCCCCTAGAGCCCCATCGCGAGCAGGCTCGCTCCCACAGGGATTGCGCACAGCACAGACTTTGTGAGTGCGCAGATCCATTGTGGGAGCGAGCCTGCTCGCGATAAGGCCCGGAAAATCAGTGCAAAATCACCGCCGGGCAAAGGTATCCCCACGCACTCCCGACACCTTGCGGCAATGCACCAGGGCGTCGCGGATCATGAAGTTCACCAGGGTCGGCGAGACCCCCAGCTCCTTGGCGATATCCTTCTGTGGCACACCGTGCAGGCGGTACATCTCGAAGGCATAGCGGGTGCGGCTGGGCAGTTCGGTGAGCGCGTCGGCGATGTGCTCCAGCGTCGAGAAATTGATGTGTGACGTTTCTGGCGAAGCCCCCTGGATCACCACATTCAACCCTTCCTCTTCCGGCCCCGAGTATTTCTGTTCCAGCGCCTGCTTGCGGTAATGGTCGATCGCCAGGTTGCGCACGATCTGAAACAGGTAACTGAGCTGAGCCTTGAAGGACGAGGTGATCTGGGGCGCCGATTGCAGCCGGAAAAACGCATCCTGCACCACGTCTTCTGCCCGGGACCGGCAACCGGTGATTCGGGCTGCGATCTTGACCAGGATCATCCGGTTATCCACGAATGCCTGAAGTAACGGTGAGTCGCACCTGCTTGTGGATACTTGTTCCGTCATGGAATTCACCTTGTTGCAAAAAGTTAGCAGGACGAGGGATCTGTCCGACTCGTCCTGCATATCGAGCGACAAATTAGGCTGAATGATAATGATTGTCAATTGAGAAGAAGAATTATTGATGCTGAGAAGTCCAGCGTGAGAACTGCGACCCGTTGCCGCGGTGTTCTGCTTTCCGGCGGGTCTGGATCAAGAGGCTGCTGACTAATTATTTGCCGACGGTATCCGTTCTCAGGGATGAAGGTTTCGGGCGGCAGTCCCGATGCCGAACCGCATTCCGCAGGCCACCAGATACCACTCGCAAGCCGAATTTCAGGCAGGAAACCTCATGACCGACGCGTTCGAACTCCCCAGCACCCTGGCTCATGCCCTTCAGCGCCGCGCCGCGTTGTCGCCGGACCGTGTGGCCTTGCGCTTCCTTGCCGACGTTCCGGAGCAAAGTGTTGTACTGAGTTATCGCGACCTGGACCTGCGTGCCCGGACCATCGCCGCCGCCTTGCAGGCCGAGGCGGCGTTTGGTGACCGTGCGGTTTTGCTGTTTCCCAGTGGCCCGGACTACGTCGCGGCGTTTTTTGGCTGTCTGTACGCGGGTGTGATCGCGGTGCCGGCCTATCCGCCGGAGTCCGCCCGTCGCCACCACCAGGAACGCCTGCTGTCGATCATTGCCGATGCCGAGCCGCGCCTGTTGCTCACCCGCAGCGATCTGCGCGAGCCGCTGCAAGCCATCGAGTCGGCACCGCCGGTGCTGTGCGTCGATAACCTTGATCCGGCCCGCGCCGGGCAATGGCTGCAACCGAATCTGCAGGACCATGACATCGCTTTCCTGCAATACACCTCCGGCTCCACCGCATTGCCCAAGGGGGTGCAGGTCAGCCATGGCAACCTGGTGGCCAACGAATTATTGATCCGCCACGGCTTCGGCATTGATCTGAACCCTGACGACGTGATCGTCAGTTGGCTACCGCTGTACCACGACATGGGCCTGATCGGCGGCCTGTTGCAGCCGGTTTTCAGCGGTGTGCCCTGCGTATTGATGTCGCCCGCATACTTTCTGGCCCGGCCATTGCGCTGGTTGGAGGCGATCAGCGAATACGGCGGCACCATCAGCGGCGGCCCGGACTTCGCCTATCGGCTATGCAGCGAGCGGGTCAGTGAGTCGGCGCTCAAGCGCCTCGACCTGAGCGGCTGGCGCGTGGCTTATTCAGGCTCCGAGCCGATCCGTCTCGACAGCCTGGAACGCTTTGCCGAGAAATTCGCGCCGTGCGGCTTCACGCCGGACAGTTTCATGGCGTCCTATGGCCTGGCTGAAGCGACCTTGTTCGTCGCGGGCACACCGCGCAGTCAAGGCATCCCGTCGTTGCAAATGGACGACACGGCACTGGCGCACCACCGTGCCGAGCCAGGGCAGGGCTGTACGGTGATGAGTTGCGGCGTGAGCCAGCCCGGGCATGCGGTGCTGATCGTCGAGCCCAACACCTTGCAGCCGCTGACCGACAACCGGGTCGGCGAAGTCTGGGCCTGCGGGCCGAGCATTGCGCATGGTTACTGGCGAAATCCTGAGGCCAGCGCCAAGACATTCGTCCAGTACGATGGCCGCACCTGGCTGCGCACCGGCGACTTGGGTTTCCTGCGTGAGGGTGAGCTGTTCATTACCGGCCGCCTGAAGGACCTGATGATCGTGCGCGGTCATAACCTCTATCCCCAGGACATCGAGCAAACCATCGAGCGGGAAGTGGAAGTCGTGCGCAAGGGTCGGGTGGCGGCGTTCGCGGTCGACGATGGCGGCGAAGAAGGCATCGGCATCGCGGCGGAAATCAGCCGCAGCGTGCAGAAGATCCTGCCACCCGAAGCGTTAATCAAAGCCATTCGCCAAGCGGTGGCCGAAGCCTGTCAGCAAGCGCCGAGTGTGGTGGTGTTGCTCAATCCGGGCGCGTTGCCCAAGACCTCCAGCGGCAAGTTGCAACGCTCGGCGTGCCGGACCCGATGGGCCGACGGCAGTCTCGACAGCTATGCGCAGTTCCCTTCAGTCGAGGTTGAAGCAAGCCCTGACGCCCGCTCGTCATCGCCGTTGCAGACATTGATCGGCCAAGTCTGGTGCGAGCAGTTGCAGATTGAACACGTCCATGGCGACGATCATTTCTTCCTGTTGGGCGGTAACTCCATCGCCGCCACTCAAGTGGTCGCGCGGCTGCAAGAAAGGCTGGGGCTGGCGCTGAATCTGCGCTTGTTGTTCGAAGCGCCGACCCTCGCAGCGTTCACGGCAGCGGTGGCGAATCAGCAACTGGAAGGGGGCGAGGCCCAAGGCGTGATCAGCCCGTTACCGCGCCACGAAGCGTTGCCGCAATCCCTTGCCCAGAATCGGTTGTGGATCACCTGGCAACTGGATCCGGCGAGCAGCGCCTACACCATCCCCGGCGGCTTGCACCTGCGCGGTGAGTTGGACGAAGACGCACTACGGGCCAGTTTCCAGCAACTGCTCGAACGCCACGAAGCCCTGCGCACACGATTTCTGGAGCGCGAGGGTGTCGCCCTGCAACAGGTCGATCCGGCCGGTGAGTTCAAGCTGCGCGTGATCGACCTCAGCGACCTGCCCGCCGACCAGCGCGAAGTCCAGGCGCGGCAGATGCGTGACGATGAAGCGGCGCTGCTGTTCGATTTGCAGAAGGGCCCACTGTGGCGGGTCACCTTGTTGCGTCTTGATGAGGGGGACCACCAATTGTTGGTCACGCTACACCACATCATCGCCGACGGCTGGTCGATGAGCGTACTGATCGATGAGTTTTCCCGGTTGTACGCTGCTGCATGCCAGGGGCAGGTCGCCGCGTTGGCGCCGTTGCCGTTGCAGTACGCGGACTACGGCAGTTGGCAGCGCCAGTGGTTGGCTCAAGGGGAGGCCGAGCGGCAACTGACATACTGGAAACAGCAACTGGGCGATGAACATCCGACCCTGACCCTGAGCACGGACCATCCCCGCAGCGCACAACGCCAGCGCAGCGCCGCCCGCCATAGCCTGCGCCTGGACAAAGGCCTCGGCGATGCCTTGCGCCAAGTGGCCCAGGCCCACGATGCAACCCCGTTCATACTGTTGCTGGCGGCCTTCCAGGCGCTGTTGCAGCGTTACACCGGCCAGTCCGACATCCGCATCGGCGTGCCCAACGCCAACCGTCCACGCCTGGAGACCCAGGGGCTGATCGGCTTTTTCATCAATACCCAGGTGCTGCGCGGGCAGGTCGATTCGCGCCAGCCGTTCGCCGCACTGTTGGCCCAGGCCCGGGAAGCTACGCTCGGTGCCCAGGCCCATCAGGACCTGCCGTTCGAGCAACTGCTCGAAGCGTTCCCCCAGGCGCGCGAGCAAGGTCTGTTCCAGGTGATGTTCAACCATCAACAGCGAGACCTGAGCGCCTTGCGTCGTTTGCCGGGGCTGTTGGCCGAGGAGTTGCCGTGGCACAGCCGCGAAGCCAAGTTCGACCTGCAACTGCACAGCGAAGAGGATCGCAACGGCCGGCTGACGCTGTCGTTCGACTACGCCGACGAGCTGTTCGAGGCTCCGACCATCGCGCGGTTGGCGATGCATTACTGCAACCTGTTGCACGCGGTCTGTGCCGATCCGCAGCAGGCCATCGGCGATGTGCCGTTATTGAGCGCCGATGAATACACCCAACAGCAGCAGTGGGGCGCGGCCCCGTGCGCGCCGGCCGGCCAATGGCTACCGGAGCTGTTGAACGAGCAGGCCCGGCGCACGCCGCAACGCACTGCGCTGCTGTGGGACGATGGCTGCCTGGATTACGCCGAGCTGCACACCCAGGCCAATCGCCTGGCCCATTACCTGCGCGACAAAGGCGTCGGTCCGGACGTGTGCGTGGCGATTGCCGCCGAGCGTTCGCCGCAGTTGCTCATCGGTGTCCTGGCGATCCTCAAGGCCGGCGGCGCCTACGTGCCGCTGGATGCCGATTACCCGGCCGAGCGTTTGGCCTACATGCTCAAGGACAGCGGCGTCGATCTGCTGCTGACGCAAACTGCATTGCTTGAACGCTTGCCCCTCTGCGAGGGCGTCAGCGTCATCGCCATGGATGCCTTGCACCTGGAGCAATGGCCGAGCAACCCGCCGGGCTTGCACCTGGATGGCGATCACCTGGCCTACGTGATTTACACGTCCGGCTCCACCGGCCAACCCAAAGGCGTCGGCAACACCCATGGCGCCCTGGCCGAGCGACTGCAATGGATGCAGGACACTTACGGGCTGGACGAAACCGATGTGTTGATGCAAAAGGCGCCGATCAGTTTCGACGTGTCGGTGTGGGAGTGTTTCTGGCCGCTGATCACCGGTTGCCAACTGGTGCTGGCCGGCCCTGGCGAACACCGTGACCCGCACCGCATCGCGCAGTTGGTCCAACAATTTGGCGTGACCACGCTGCACTTCGTGCCGCCGCTGCTCAGCCTGTTTATCGACGAGCCCCTGAGCGCCCGCTGCACCAGCCTGCGCCGGGTCTTCTGTGGCGGTGAGGCCTTGCCGGCCGAACTGCGCAACCGCGTGCTGGCGCAGCTGCCGTCGGCGCAATTGCACAACCGTTATGGCCCGACCGAAACCGCCATCAACGTCACCCACTGGCATTGTAGCGTCGCCGACGGCGAGCGCTCGCCCATCGGCCGGCCGCTGGGCAATGTGGTGTGCCGCGTGCTCGACAGTGAACTCAACCCCGTGCCCGCCGGTGTGCCGGGTGAATTGTGTATCGGCGGCCTGGGGCTGGCTCGGGGTTACCTCGGGCGTCCGGGTTTGAGCGCCGAGCGCTTTATCGCCGACCCGCTGGGCGTGGCGGGCACGCGGTTGTATCGCAGCGGTGACCGGGTGCGCTGGAGCGCCGATGGCGTGATCGAATACCTTGGCCGTCTCGACCAACAGGTCAAGCTGCGCGGCTTCAGGGTCGAACCACAGGAAATCGAAGCGCGGCTGCTGGCCCAGGACGGCGTGGCCCAAGTGGCGGTGCTGGTACGCGAGACCTCGGCCGGCCCGCAACTGATCGGCTATTACACCGCTTGCGATGTCGGGCAAGATCAGGACCTCCAAAACGCCCGACTCAACGCCGCCCTGGCCGCCGAACTGCCGGACTACATGGTGCCCGCGCAATTGCTGCGCCTGGACGCCATGCCCCTGAGCCCCAGCGGCAAACTCGACCGTCGTGCCTTGCCCGAACCGCACTGGCAAGTACGTGAACACGTCGAGCCGGTCAGTGCCCTCGAGCAGCAGGTCGCTGGCATTTGGCGCGACGTGCTGGGGCTCGACCGCATCGGTCTGCGGGACGACTTTTTTGCACTGGGCGGTCATTCGCTGCTGGCGACCCAGATCATTTCCCGCACCCGCCAGGCCTGCGATATCGAGCTGCCGTTGCGCACCTTGTTCGAGGCCAGCGAGTTGGGTGCGTTCGCCGAACAGGTGCGCTTGATAAAGGCCAGCGGCCAGACCAACCGGCAACCGCCGATCGAGAAGGTCGATCGCAGCCAACCGGTGCCGTTGTCTTATTCCCAGCAGCGCATGTGGTTCCTCTGGCAAATGGAGCCCGACAGCCCGGCCTACAACGTCGGCGGCATGGCGCGGTTGCGCGGGGTGCTGGATGTCGGGCGTTTCGAGGCGGCGTTGCAGGCGTTGGTCCTGCGCCATGAAACCCTGCGCACCACTTTCCCCAGCGTCGATGGCGTGCCCCGGCAACAGGTGCACGCCAACACCGGCCTGCGCATGGACTGGCAAGATTTCTCGACGTTGGCCGTCGATATTCGCCAACAGCGGGTGCAGCAACTGGCCGACAGCGAAGCCCACAAACCCTTCGACCTGGAAACCGGGCCATTGCTGCGGGTCTGTCTGGTCAAGACCGCCGAGCAGGAACATTACCTGGTGCTGACCCTGCACCACATCGTCACCGAAGGCTGGGCAATGGATATTTTTGCCCGGGAACTGAGTGCGCTGTACGAAGCCTTTATCGACGACCGTGAATCGCCACTGGAACCCTTGCCGGTGCAGTACCTGGACTACAGCGTCTGGCAGCGCCAGTGGCTGGAGTCTGGCGAGCGTCAACGGCAACTGGACTACTGGACCACACAACTGGGTCGCGAACACCCGTTGCTCGAATTGCCGGGCGACCGTCCGCGTCCGCTGGTGCAAAGCCATCGCGGTGAATTGTTCAGATTCGACCTCAGTGATGATCTCGCCTCCCGAGTCCGCGCCTTCAACGCGCAACAGGGCTTAACCCTGTTCATGACCATGACCGCCGCCCTGGCCGTGCTGCTTTATCGCTACAGCGGCCAGACCGACCTGCGCATCGGCGCGCCGGTGGCCAACCGCATCCGTCCGGAAAGCGAAGGGCTGATCGGTGCGTTCCTCAATACCCAGGTACTGCGCTGCCAGCTCGATGGGCAAATGTCGGTGGCTGAGTTGTTCGAGCAAGTGCGTCAGACGGTGATCGAAGGCCAGTCCCATCAGGATTTGCCGTTCGATCATCTGGTCGAAGCCCTGCAACCACCGCGCAGTGCCGCGTACAACCCGCTGTTCCAGGTGATGTGCAACGTGCAGCGCTGGGAGTTTCAGCAGAGCCGCACGCTGGCCGGGATGAGCGTCGAATACCTGGCCAACGACGCCCGGGCCACCAAGTTCGACCTGAATCTGGAAGTCACCGACCTGGACCATCGCCTGGGTTGTTGCCTGACCTACAGCACCGACCTGTTCGACGAACCGCGCATCGCCCGCATGGCCGGACACTGGCGCAATCTGCTGGAGGCACTGCTGGCCGGTCCGACCCAGCGGCTAAGCGAATTGCCGTTGCTCGATGCCCGCGAGCAGCAACAGATGCTCGACAGCCTCGGCGTCGAACCCGGCGAACACCGCCTGGATCAATGCATCCATCAACTGTTCAGCGAACAGGCCCTGGCGCGCCCCGACGCACCGGCCCTGACCTTTGCCGGGCAGACCCTGACTTACGCCGAACTCGAACGCCGTGCCAACCGCCTGGCCTGGATGCTGCGCGAGCGCGGCGTCGGGCCGCAGGTGCGGGTGGGCCTGGCCCTGGAACGGTCGCTGGAGATGGTCGTTGGCCTGTTGGCGATCCTCAAGGCCGGCGGCGCCTACGTGCCGCTGGACCCGGAATACCCGCTGGACCGTTTGCATTACATGATCCAAGACAGTGGTCTCGGTCTGCTGCTCAGCGACCGGGCGATGTTCCAGGCCCTGGGCCCATTGCCGGCCGGTGTAGAGGGCTGGTGCCTGGAGGACGATAGCCCGGCCCTGGCCGGCTACCCGGACCAGGCACCGCCGCTGATCAACCTGCCGCAGCATCAGGCCTACCTGATCTACACCTCAGGTTCCACTGGCAAGCCCAAGGGCGTGGTGGTGTCCCACGGTGAAATCGCCATGCACTGCCAGGCGGTGATCCAGCGTTTCGGCATGCGCCCGGACGATTGCGAGCTGCATTTCTATTCCATCAACTTCGACGCCGCCACCGAGCGCCTGCTGGTGCCGCTGCTCAGCGGTGCCCAGGTGGTGCTGCGCGCACAAGGGCAGTGGGACGCCGAACAGATCTGCGGGCTGATTCGCGAACAGCGCATCAACATCCTCGGCTTCACCCCCAGCTACGGCAGCCAGTTGGCGCAATGGCTGGCGACCCAGGGACAAACCCTGCCGGTGCGCATGTGCATCACCGGTGGCGAAGCCCTGACCGGCGAGCATTTGCAACGCATCCGGGCGGCGTTCAAGCCGCGCCTGTTCTTCAACGCCTATGGCCCGACCGAAACCGTGGTCATGCCACTGGCGAGTCTGGCCCCTGAGCAACTGGAAGAGGGCGCGGCGAGTGTGCCGATTGGCAGCGTGGTCGGCGCGCGGGTGGCCTATATCCTCGATGCCGACCTGGCCCTGGTGCCCCAAGGCGCTACCGGGGAGTTGTACGTCGGCGGCGCGGGATTGGCCCAGGGCTATCACCAGCGTCCGGGCATGACCGCCGAACGCTTCGTCGCCGATCCGTTTGCCGTCGATGGCGGACGGCTGTACCGCACCGGTGACCTGGTGCGCCAGCGCGTCGATGGTCAGGTGGAGTATTTGGGGCGGATCGACCATCAGGTGAAGATTCGCGGTTTCCGCATCGAACTGGGGGAAATCGAAAGCCGCCTGCTGGAACATGACGCCGTGCGCGAGGCGGTGGTACTGGCGCTCGATCTGCCAGGCGGCAAGCAACTGGCCGGCTACCTAGTGACCGACGTCGTTGAACAGGACACCGAGCAACAAGCGGCCCTGCGCGAAGCGCTGAAAAATCACCTCAAGGCTCAACTGCCGGACTACATGGTGCCCACCCACCTGATCCTGCTGGCGAGCATGCCGCTGACCGCCAATGGCAAGCTCGACCGGCGTGCCTTGCCAATGCCGGATCCTGAGCTCAATCGCCAACATTACCTGGCACCTAGCAGTGCCCTGGAGCAGGCCCTGGCGGCGATCTGGTGCGACGTACTGAACGTGAAGCAGGTCGGCCTGAACGACAACTTCTTCGAACTGGGCGGCGACTCGATCCTGTCCATCCAGGTCGTCAGCCGTGCCCGGCAACAGGGCATTCACTTCACGCCCCGTGACCTGTTCCAGCACCAGACCGTGCAGGCCCTGGCCTGTGTTGCCAGCCACAGTCAGTCAGTGAGCGCCGAGCAGGGGCTGCTCGCCGGTGAGTCGGCGCTGACGCCGATCCAGCATTGGTTCTTCGATAGCAGGATTGCCAACCGTCACCACTGGAACCAGGCGTTGTTGCTGGAGCCGGCCATTACCCTGCAACCCTCCGTGCTGGAACAGGCACTGCGCAGCATTTTCCAACAGCACGATGCGTTGCGCCTGGGCTTTGCCGAAATGGCCGGGCATTGGCGCGCCGAGCACCGACCATTGTCCGAAGCGGCGCTGTTGCGGCAGGTGGACGTGGAGAGTGAGCAGGCCTGTGAAACGGTGTTTGCCCAGACGCAGCGCAGCCTGAATCTGTCGAGCGGGCCTTTGCTGCGCGCGGTGCTGGCGCAGTTGCCCGATGGCCGCCAACGTCTGCTGATCGTCATCCATCACCTGGTCGTTGATGGTGTGTCGTGGCGGGTGTTGATGGATGACTTGCAAACGCTCTACCGCCAGATCAGCGCCGGGCAAACCGCAGACCTGCCGGCCAAGACCAGCCCGTTCCGGGATTGGGCCGCACGCTTGCAGGCCTACGCCGGCAGCGAGTCGCTGCGCGAGGAACTGGGTTGGTGGCAAGCGCGGTTGAGCGGCCCGGATGTGGCGCTGCCCTGCGCCCATCCTGACGGCGGGCTTGAGGAACGTCACGCCGAAACCGTCAGCGTGCGCCTGGACGCCGAGCGCACCGGGCAATTGTTGCAACAGGCACCGCGGGCCTACCGCACCCAGGTCAACGACCTGCTGCTCACCGCCCTGGCCCGGGTGCTGTGTCGCTGGAGCGGCCACGCATCGGCGCTGATCCAGCTCGAAGGGCACGGCCGTGAGGCGCTGTTCGATGACATCGACCTGACCCGTACGGTGGGTTGGTTCACCAGCGTTTATCCGTTGCGCCTGAGCCCGGCGGGTGACGATTTCGGCACCTCGATCAAGGCCATCAAGGAACAACTGCGCGCGGTGCCTCACAAGGGCCTCGGTTACGGCGTGCTGCGCTACCTGGCTGACGCCGCGACGCGCCAGGCGATGGCCGGCCTGCCGCACGCGGCGATCACCTTCAACTACCTGGGGCAGCTCGATCAGACCCTGGGCCACGACGCGCTGTTCCAGCCGCTGGACGCTGCGTTGGGGGCGATCCACGACCCCGATGCGCCGCTGCCCAACGAGCTGAGTGTCGACAGTCAGGTCAGCGGCGGCGAGCTGGTGCTGCGCTGGACGTTCAGCGCTGAGCGGCACGACCGCCAGGCCATCGCTGCGCTGGCCGATGCCTACCTCGATGAGCTGCAGGGCCTGATCGAACATTGCCTGACGGACGCGGCGGGCGGCCTGACGCCCTCGGACTTCCCCCTGGCGAAACTGACCCAGGCCCAACTCGACAGCCTGCCGGTGCCGGCCGCGCAGATCGAAGATGTCTACCCGCTGACGCCGATGCAGGAGGGCATGCTGCTGCACACATTGCTGGAGCCAGGCACGGGCCTGTACTACATGCAGGACCGCTACCGCATCAACAGCGAACTGGATCGGCAACGTTTCGCTCAAGCCTGGCAAGCCGTGATCGCTCGTCATGAAGCCTTGCGCGCGTCGTTCTGCTGGAATGTCGGCGAAGAAATGCTGCAAATCATCCACAAGCCTGGCAGCACGCCAGTGGATTATCTGGACTGGTGTGAAGTGCCCGAGGATCAGCAGGACGCCAAACTCCAGGCGTTGCTCAAGCACGAGCGCGAGGCCGGTTTCGATCTGTTGAACCAGGCCCCGTTCCACTTGCGCCTGATCCGGGTTGGCGCGGCGCGTTACTGGTTCATGATGAGCAACCACCACATCCTGATCGATGCCTGGTGCCGTTCGTTGCTGATGGAGGATTTCTTCGAGATCTACACCGCCCTTGGCGAACACCGCGAACCGCGACTGGCCGAGCCGCCGCGTTATCGCGATTACATCGGCTGGTTACAACACCAGAGTCTGGCCGAGGCGCGGCAATGGTGGACGCGCAACCTGCAAGGTTTCGAACGGACCACGCCGATCCCCACCGACCGGCCGTTGCTGCGTGAACACGCCGGTGACAGCGGCGGCATGATTGTCGGCGACTGCTACACCCGCCTCGATGTCCACGACGGTGCCCGGTTGCGCGAACTGGCCCAGGCTCATCAACTGACGGTCAACACCTTCGCTCAGGCCGCGTGGGCGCTGGTGCTGCAGCGGGTGAGCGGCGATCGGGACGTGCTGTTCGGCGTCACCGTGGCCGGACGCCCGGTGGAACTGCCGCAAATGCAACGCACCGTCGGCCTGTTCATCAACAGCATCGCCTTGCGCGTGCGGATGCCCGACGATCATCAGCGTTGCAGTGTGCGCCAATGGCTCAGTGAGTTGCTCGACAGCAACATGCAACTGCGCGAGTACGAATACCTGCCATTGGTGAGCATCCAGGAAGTCAGCGAACTGCCCAAGGGCCAACCGTTGTTTGACAGTCTGTTCGTGTTTGAGAACGCGCCGGTGGAAGTTTCGGTGCTGGATCGCGCCCAAAGCCTCAACGCCACCTCTGACTCGGGCCGCACCCACACCAACTTCCCGCTCACGGCGGTCTGCTACCCGGGGGATGACTTGGGGTTGCATCTGTCCTACGACCAGCGTTACTTCGATGAATCCACTGTCCAGGGCTTGCTGGGTGAGTTCAAGCGCTTGCTGCTGGTACTGATGGAAGGTTTTCACGGTGACATGGCCGAGCTGCCGCTGATTGGCGCCCAGGAGCAGGACTTCCTGATCGAAGGCTGCAACCAGAGCGAGCGTGCCTATGCGTTGGAGCAAAGTTACGTCGAGCTGTTCGAGGCCCGGGTCGCGGCCCATCCGCAACGGGTGGCCGCCACCTGCCTGGACAGGACGTACAGCTACGCCGAGTTGAATGCACGGAGCAACCGCCTCGGCCATGCCTTGATCGCGTCGGGCGTGGGCCTCGATCAACCGGTGGCGTTGCTGGCCGAGCGCGACCTGGACCTGCTCGGCATGATCATCGGCAGCTTCAAGGCCGGTGCCGGTTACCTGCCGCTGGACCCAGGCCTGCCGAGTCAGCGTCTGAGCCGCATCATTGAGCTGAGCCGCACGCCGCTGCTGGTCTGCACCCAGGCCTGTCATGCCCAGGCGCTGGCGCTGCTGGACGAGTTCGCCTGTTCCGGGCGACCGAAGTTGCTGGTGTGGGAAAGTATCCAGGCCAGCGATGTTTCGCAGCAAAACCCTGGCATCTACAGCGGCCCGGACAACCTGGCGTACGTGATCTACACCTCGGGCTCCACCGGGTTGCCCAAAGGCGTCATGGTGGAACAACGCGGCATGCTCAACAACCAGCTCAGCAAGGTGCCGTACCTGGCCTTGAGCGAGACTGACGTGATCGCCCAGACCGCCTCCCAGAGTTTCGACATTTCCGTCTGGCAGTTCCTCGCCGCGCCGTTGTTCGGCGCCCGGGTGGACATCGTGCCCAACGTTATCGCCCACGACCCGCAAGGGCTGCTCGAGCATGTGCAACGCCAGGCCATCACGGTGCTGGAAAGCGTGCCGTCACTGATCCAGGGCATGCTCGCCCAGGAACGCATCGGCCTGGACGGCCTGCGCTGGATGCTGCCCACTGGTGAAGCGATGCCGCCGGAGCTGGCCCATCAATGGTTGTTGCGTTACCCGGACATTGGCCTGGTTAACGCCTATGGCCCGGCGGAATGCTCCGATGACGTGGCGTTCTTCCGGGTCGACATGGCCTCGACCCGTGGCAGCTACCTGCCGATTGGTACGCCCACCGACAACAACCGTTTGTACTTGCTCGATGGTGCGCTGGACCTGGTGCCGCTGGGTGCGGTGGGCGAGTTGTGCGTGGCAGGCACCGGGGTAGGGCGCGGTTACGTCAGTGACCCATTGCGCACTGCCCCAGTGTTTGTGCCCAACCCGTTTGGTGCGCCAGGGGAGCGCTTGTACCGCACTGGCGACCTGGCGCGGCGGCGTCGCGACGGCGTGCTGGAGTACGTTGGACGCATCGATCATCAGGTGAAGATTCGTGGTTACCGCATCGAACTGGGGGAAATCGAAGCGCGCCTGCATGAACAGCCCGAGGTCCGCGATGGCGCGGTGGGGGTACAGGAAGGCGCCAACGGCAAGCATCTGGTGGGCTATCTGGTCGCCGCCGATTCGGCATTGAAGCCGACCGAACGCCTGGAACGCATCAAGCAGCGTCTGCGCGCCGAACTGCCGGAATACATGGTACCGCTGCACTGGCTGTGGCTTGAGCGCTTGCCCCTCAACGCCAACGGCAAACTCGACCGCAACGCCTTGCCGGCCTTGGAAATCGGCCAGTTGCACCGCCAGGATTACCAGGCGCCAGGCAATGAGCTGGAGCAGACCCTGGCGGACATCTGGGCCCAGGTGCTCAAGGTCGAGCGGGTGGGGGTGCGAGACAATTTCTTCGAACTGGGCGGCCACTCGTTACTGGCGACGCAAATCGCTTCGCGGGTGCAAAAGGCCCTGCAACGCAATGTGCCGCTGCGGGCGATGTTCGAGTGCAGCACGGTGCAGGAACTGGCCGAATACATCGATGGGCTGGCGGCGAGTGAAATCACCGAGGAGAAGGTGGATCGGTTGAATGATTTGATGGCGCAATTGGAAGGATTGTAGTTCTGCGGCGTCTATAAGAGGCCTCATCGCGAGCAGGCTCGCTCCCACAATGGATTTGTGATCGACGCAAATCCCCGGTGGGAGCGAGCCTGCTCGCGATGGCGTCATTACTAACACCGCAAAGCCCAAGGTTGACGCCTCGCCCTGTACGGCTCAGTCTCCCAAGGCTTTTTCTCCATTCAACACAAGGAGGTCATCAATGCCTTTTGCAACCCTTGATGGGCAATCACTTCACTACCTGGACCAAGGCCAGGGCCCGGTGGTGCTGCTGGGCAGCAGCTACCTGTGGGATCACACCATGTGGGCGCCGCAGATCGAGGCACTGTCCCGGCATTACCGGGTGATCGCCCTGGACCTTTGGGGCCACGGCCAGTCCGGGCGTTTGCCTGAGGGCATGAAATCCCTGGACGATCTGGCCCGCCAGGCACTGGCGTTGATGGATCATCTGGAGGTCGATTGCTTCAGTCTGGTGGGGCTTTCGGTGGGCGGGATGTGGGGCGCACGGCTGGCGCTGATGGCGCCCAAGCGGCTTGAGGCGTTGGTGTTGATGGACACTTACGTGGGGGTCGAACCTGAACCGACTCGCCAGTATTACTTTTCGTTGTTCGACAAGATCGAAGCCAGCGGCAGCATCCCCGAGCCGTTGCTGGACATTGTCGTGCCGATCTTTTTCCGGTCGGGCATCGATCCGCAGTCAGCGCTCTACCAGCAGTTCCGCGCCACGCTGGCTGCACTGCCGGCCGACCGCCTGCGCGACAGTATCGTGCCGTTGGGACGGATCATTTTTGGTCGGGACGACATCCTGCCGCGCCTGCCTGAGCTCGACGCCGGGCGCACGCTGGTGATGTGCGGCGACCAGGACAAACCGCGACCACCGTCCGAGGCGCTGGAAATGGCTGAGCTGATTGGCTGCCCGCATGTGCTGATTCCAGAGGCTGGGCATATCTCCAACCTGGAAAACCCGGAATTCGTCACCCGAGCCTTGCTGGAGTTTCTGCGCAGCTGACCTGACGCCATCGCGAGCAGGCTCGCTCCCACATTTTGATCTGTGCCTGACGCTGAATTTGTCGTCGCCACATATCCCCTGTGGGAGCGAGCCTGCTCGCGATGAGGCCCTCTAGGTCGATCTCACTTCGGCCCGAGAATCTTCACCAGCTTGTCCGGCGACGGTGCGCCTTGCTGCTGTTGCAGTTCGCCCTTGTCATCCAGGTAGAAAATCGCCGGGGTGGCGGACAGTTCCAGTTCTTCCATCAACTGCAGGTTGGCGTCCAGTTTTGCCTGGATGGCCGGCGGTATGTTTTTGAGGGGTTTGAGCGCGCTGCCCTTGCCGGCCTTCTCGTGGGTTTCCAAGGCCTGCTCAGGGTCCTTGGCCGCCAGCAATGCGGCGGATTTTCCTGGGCTGTCTTCACGGATGATGCCCACCATGATGTGGCGTAACTGCACCTTGCCGGCTTTGACCCATGGCCGTGCCTGTTCCCAGAACATGTTGCAGTACGGGCAGTTCGGGTCACTGAACAGATAGACGGTGCGCGGCGCGTCCTTGCTGCCGTCGGCGATCCAGTTGCTCGCTTCCATCTTCCCCCAGATGGCCTTGGCCATTGGGGCATAGACCAGCTTTTGCAGCGGCTCGGCGCTCAGGTCCTTGCCGTCGGCGTCGTACAGGTTGCCCAGCAAGACATGCTGGCCATCGGGTGTCAGGTACAGCGCCATCCCACGGTTCTGGTATTGCGCCGCGTAACCGCGCAATCCGTCCGGCGCCTCGAACGTGCCGACGATTTTCGCGCCCTTGGCTTCGATTTTCTTGATGGCCGCGGGCAGTTCTTCGGCGTGCAGCAGCGGTGCCTGCGACAGCGTGGCGGCGACGGCCAGGGTCAGCAAGTGGCGGAGGCGGGGCATGAGGGTTTCCTTGTGGCGGAGTGGGGAGCCGAGGTTGAATCCGGCGTTTCGAAGTTCTCCAGGGCGCGGGCCAGGCTCGCTTCTGACAATTCGCCCAAGTGACTGTCCAGCAGGCGGCCGTCGGCGCTGTAGAACAAGGTGGTTGGCAGTGCCATGGAACCGACGGCTTGACCGAGGCGACCGCTGCCATCAAACAGCACGTTGTCCAGGCTCAAGCCCTGGGTGGCCAGATAAGTGCTGACGCTTTGCATGCTTTCGGCCTGGTTGACGAACAGGAACGTCAGGTCCGGGCGCTGCTGCTGGGCCTCTTCCAGCACGGGCATTTCGCGCCGGCAGGGTGGGCACCAGGTGGCCCAGAGGTTGATCACCAGGGGCCCGCCCTGATAATCGGTGAGTTTCACCGTCTCGCCGTTGGCGTTACGCAGATTGATTTCCGGCAGTCGGGTGCCTTGTTCATAGATCGTCAACGACATCGTCGCCACCAGCCAGAACAACAGGCCGCTGCCCACGCCGAAACCCAACGGCCGGCGCAAGGCCGGTCGGTGCCGGCTCCACAGCAACGCGCCAATCACCAGCGCGACAATCCCCGGCCAGGCCAGGAAACCGCCGTCGCGCAGGTCGACGATCTGCCACAGGTCATCCTGGTAGTGGTTCCAGTAGGCGCCGACGAAGCCGATCCGTGCGGCCAGAAGCCCCAGCAAAAACAGCACGAACAGCACCGATTCCGGGTTTTCGCCACCGCGCTTGGCTACTCGCCAGCCCACCAGGGTCGCCAGTGCCAACGCGCTGATCAGCAATAGATGGTTAAGCGCAATGGCAAAGGTGCCGAGGGTAAACGTCAGCATCAGCGCGCGTTCCGAGTCATGTTCCAGTGCTCCAGGAATTCCTTGGCATTGACTTCCCCGGTGATCCGCTGGCTGCGCCGCTCTTGACCGTCGGCGCCAATCCACAGCAGGCTCGGTGGCCCCGGCACTTGATAGCGGCCCAGCAGTTCGCGACTGGCGGCATTGTCGGCGGTGACGTCCAGACGCACCAGACGTACGTCTTTCAAGGCGTCCAGCACATCGGCGCGACCGAACACCTGTTTTTCCATGATCTTGCAGGACACGCACCAGTCGGCGTAGTAGTCCAGCAGGACCCATTGGCCCTGAGCCTTGGCCGCATCCAGTTCCCGTTGCAGGGCGGCAGGCTCGCTGACCGTGATAAAGGCATCATGGGCGCTGACGGCCGAGCTTTCCGAGGTGCCGGCATAGACCTCCAGGGGCTGGAAGAAATCATCGCCGCCACCTGCCGCGCCGATCACCAGCAGGCTGCCCCACAGACCGAACAGCAGCGACGCGCTGCCGCATACATAGGCTGTGCGACCGAAACCTTCGGTCTGCCGCCAGGCGCTATAGGCGGCAATCAACAACAGCGTGCCCCACAGGCCGATCCACAGCGAGCCGTCGATGACCGGGCGAATCATGAGGATCGCGGTGCCCAGGAACAGGAAACCGAACACGCCCTTGAGCACATTCATCCAGGCGCCGGGTTTGGGCAGGAAACGATTGCCCACGGTCACCAATAGCAACAGCGGCAGGCCAATGCCCACGCCCATGGCGAACAGGATCAGCCCGCCGTGCAACGCATTGCCGCTTTGGGCGATGTACAGCAGCGCACCGGCCAGCGGGGCAGTCATGCACGGGCCCACCAACAGGCCGGACAAGGCTCCGAGAATACCGGCGCCCACCAGGCTGCCGCCGCGGCGCTGGCGTCCGGCACTTTCCAGGCGGTCGCGCAGGGCGGCCGGTAACTGCAATTCGAAAAAACCGAACATCGGTAGCGCCAGCACCACGAAGATCGCCGCGAAAGTGCCCAGCAGCCACGGTTGTTGCAGCAGTGCCTGAAGGTTGGCCCCCAGCAGCGCGGCGATTACGCCCATGGCGGCATACACCAGGGCCATGCTGATCACGTAGCTGATGGCCAATGCCAATCCACGCCGAGGGCTGGCACCGCTGCCCACCACCACCCCGGCCAGGATCGGCAGCATGGGCAGCGAGCACGGCGTAAACGCCAGCAACAGGCCCAGGCCAAAGAACACCAGCAGGCTCCAGCCCAAGGCCCGTTGCTGCAGGCCGCTGGCCAGGGCCTGGTCCGGCGCCTCGCCATTGGCAACCGCTGGTGCAGTGCCACCCAGGTCCACCACTTGGGTCTGGGGTGGATAGCACAAGCCCGCGTCGGCGCAGCCCTGGAAGCCGACCTTGATCTTGCCGGTGGCGCCGGCGGGAATCTTCAGTTCCAGCGCCTGACGATAAACCTGTTGATCGCCAAAAAACTCGTCGCTATGGGCTTCACCCTCCGGCAACTTCGGCTTTTGCGCCTCGGCAAGACCGTCGAATTTGAGTCGCTGCTGATACAGGTAGTAGCCGTCGGCAATCTGCCAGAACAACTGGGTTTCACCGGAGTCCAGGCGTTCGGAGGTGAACACGAAGGCTTTTTCCACCGGCAGGAAATCGGTTTTGGTCTCGAAGGGATTGGCGGCCTGGGCCAGGCCCGAGATCAGGAGCAGCCACAGCAAAAACAATCGACGCATGGATAAAGCCTTAGAACGGAGCAAGTGGAATGCACGATGGCGACTGGCGATTAACCGTCGATTAACCCGGCGACGATCGGCAGGTAGCAATGATCGCCCATGTTTGCCGTACTCGTCGCATAATGTCGGCTTAATCGGCCGGCGGCCTAATGTACCTTTTTCCACGGGGCTTACCATGCACGTACTGGTCTGCGAAGACGATGAGTTGATCGCCAGCGGGATCGTCGCCGGGCTCACGGCCCAGGGCCTGACCGTCGAACACGTCGCCACGGCGTCGGCGGCGCGGGCGATGGTTGGCGTGGCCCGGTTCGACGTCATGGTGCTGGACCTGGGGCTGCCCGACGAGGACGGCCTTAAATTGTTGCGCCAATTGCGCCAGCAAGGTCTGGAAATACCGGTGCTGATCCTCACCGCCCGGGACTCGGTGACCGACCGGGTCGACGGCTTGCAGGCCGGTGCCGATGATTATCTGCTCAAACCCTTTGATCTGCGTGAACTCGCGGCGCGCCTGCACACCTTGCTACGGCGCGTGGCGGGGCGCAGCGTCAATCTGATCGAGCACGGCCGCCTGACCTACGACCCCAGCAGCCGGGAAACCACCCTCGGCGGACAGCCGGTGGACCTTTCCCGGCGTGAGCAGTCATTGCTGCAGGCGCTGTTGCACAGTCGCGGTCGGGTCCTGTCCACCGAGCAACTCAAGGACAGTGTCTACGGGTTCAATGACGAACTGGAAAGCAACGCCCTCAACGTCCATATCCATCACCTGCGGCGCAAGCTCGGCAATGGCATTGTCGAGACGGTCCGCGGGCTGGGTTATCGGCTGGGCCCGGCCGACGACGGGGAGTCCTCCAAGTGATGAGTCTGCGATTGCGCCTGAGCCTGACCCTCGGCGCGGCCTTCGCCCTGATCTGGGCCCTGGCGGCGGCGTGGATGCTCAGTGATCTGCGCAACCAGATGATGTTTTCCCTTGACCAGCGGCTGGTGGCTTCGGCGCGGATGGTCGCCGGGCTGCTGGAACAGATGCCATTGCCCAGCAAAGGGGAAGGCACGCACCTGAAAACCGAGCAGGTGAGCATTCCGGGGGGCATGGCTTGCCAGGTCAGCTCCTTGCGGGGGGAGATCCTGGCCCGCAGCCATGGCACCCCAGACCAAACCCTGGAAGCCGAGAAGCTGGGCTTTCACGACCAGATGATCGACGGCGCGCCCTGGCGCAGTTTCACCCTGGCCCGAGGGGATTTGCGCATCACCACCGCCGACCGCCAGATCGAACGCGAAGCCTTGAACATGTCGGTGCTGTTGGCGGCCTCGGTGCCGGTCGGCGTGGCGCTGCTGGGCTGCCTGTGCCTGTTATGGCTGGGCATTGGCCAGGGCCTGGCGCCGCTCAATCGCATGCGCGATGCATTGATGCGACGCAATGCCGACTCCCTGGAGCCGTTGCAGATCCATCCGCTGCCCAGCGAACTGCGGCCGTTGCTTGAGACCCAGAACCAGCTGTTCCAGCGGATCGGCAAGACCATTGAGCGCGAGCGCCGGCTGACCGGCGATGCCGCCCATGAACTGCGCAGCCCATTGACGGCCATCAAGACTCACCTGCAAGTGGCGCGCATGACCGAAGGCGTCGCCCGCGATCAGTCCCTGGCCCGGGCCGAGGAGGGCGCCGACCGCTTGCACCGCACCCTCGAACAGTTGTTGCTGCTGGCCCGGGTCGAGGGCAGCCTGTCGTTCGACGATGGCGTGCAATGCAACGCCGAGCAAGTGGCGCGACTGGCGATCCAGGATGCGACCGGCGGCGCTCCCCAGCGGATCAAGTTGCACTTGGCACCCGGGGTGTCCGACGCGCCGGTGCAAATGCCGGCGGTGCTTTCCATCGCCGCCTTGCGCAATCTGCTGGACAACGCCTTGCGGCATACGCCGGACGGGACCGAGGTGCAATTGAGCCTGGAAATGATTGGCCAGCGCGTACGCTTCCAGGTTCGCGATCATGGTCCCGGCATTGACGCCGACGATATCCAGTACCTGACCCAGCGCTTCTGGCGCAACGGCCAGAGCACCGGCTGCGGACTGGGGTTGGCGATTGTCCAGGCCATCGTCCAGCGTTGTGGTTGCGGTCTGCATTTCGACAGCCGTCCGGACGGATTGCGGGTTGAATTGACGATGCCTGTACAGGTGGGTTAACCCAGGTCTACCGGGGAGCTGCATACATCCGTTGTAACGACCTGCCATTGGCGCACCCACCTCATCCGGGGCTATGTTTTTCTCAGCTCGACTCAAGGACTGAGGAACACCGCGCCATGGAACCACTCATTGAAATCAGCACCGCCACCCCCAGCGATGCCGGCATCATCAGCCGGATCGCCGAACGCTCCATCCGCCTCGGATGTGCCGCCGAACACCGTAACGACCCGCGCATCGTGGCAGCCTGGACACGCCACAACACCCTTGCCCACCTACAGCCCTTACTGCTCGACCCAAGGTTGCGCCTGACCCTGGCGCGTTTGCAGGGGCGGCTGGTGGGCACCGCCATGGCCTCGGTTTCAGGACGAATCGCGTTCTGCTATGTGCAACCGGAATGGTTTCGCCGCGGTGCCGGGCGAGCGCTGGTACGGGACATCGAGGCGTGGTTGCGCGGTCGCGGGGTCGTCCAGGCGACCCTCAACAGCACACGCAGCAGCCACGGGTTCTATCGACACCTGGGGTTCAGGCAAAGCGCCGAGGCGTTCGCCATCGGCGGTGTCACCGCCATTGCCATGCACAAGCCACTGGTCGAGCCTGCGGGGGAAAGTTCGATTCCAGAGTAAATCCTTGCCGCGCCGGTGCGTTTCCACAACAGGAAACCTGCACGTGCGCCCCGACCGGATGCGCACCTGCCCGGTGTGCCATTTGGGTCACTACTACAGTGTATTGCGGGGTCGAGAGATGTCAGTCGCCAATAGTCTTATCGAAGCACAGCCGGCGCGGGTCAGTTGCGCGCCGACCGAGACGCTCTACCAATTCAACGAGTCGCCGCTGCTGGCCCGCCAGAGCCGGCAGGAGTCCAATGCCCGCAGCTATCCACGGCGCATTCCCTTGGCCCTCAAGCGCGCCAGGGGTTTGTATGTCGAGGACGTCGAGGGTCGCACTTTCATCGACTGCCTGGCCGGGGCCGGCACCCTGGCCCTGGGGCATAACCATCCGGTGGTGATCGAGGCGATCCAGCAGGTGCTGAGCGATGAGTTGCCTTTGCATACCCTGGACCTGACCACGCCGGTCAAGGACCGCTTCGTCCAGGACCTGTTCGGCCTGTTGCCGGCAGACCTTGCCGCCGAGGCGAAGATCCAATTCTGCGGCCCCACCGGCACTGATGCGGTGGAAGCCGCTCTCAAACTGGTGCGCACGGCCACCGGGCGCAGCACCGTGTTGTCGTTTCAGGGCGGTTATCACGGCATGAGCCAGGGGGCGCTGAGCCTGATGGGCAGCCTGGGACCGAAGAAACCCTTGGGCGCCTTGCTCGGTAACGGTGTGCAATTCATGCCTTACCCCTACGATTACCGCTGTCCGTTCGGTTTGGGCGGTGCCTCGGGGGTGAAGGCCAATCTGCATTATCTGGAAAACCTGCTGACCGACCCCGAGGCCGGCGTGCAATTGCCGGCGGCGGTGATCGTCGAGGTGGTGCAGGGCGAGGGCGGGGTCATACCGGCCGATCTGGATTGGTTGCGCGGGTTGCGGCGCATCACCGAGCAGGCGGGCGTGGCGTTGATTGTCGACGAGATCCAGAGTGGTTTTGGCCGCACCGGTAAAATGTTCGCGTTCGAACACGCCGGCATCATTCCAGACGTGGTGGTGCTGTCCAAGGCCATCGGCGGCAGTCTGCCGCTGGCGGTGGTGGTTTATCGCGATTGGCTCGACACCTGGCTGCCGGGAGCCCATGCCGGGACCTTCCGTGGCAATCAAATGGCCATGGCTGCCGGTTCCGCGGTGATGCGTTATCTGGTGGAACACAACCTGCCGGCCCACGCCAGCGCCATGGGCGATCGCTTGAGCGAACACCTGCACGTCCTGCAGCGGGATTTTGCGCAACTGGGCGATATCCGTGGACGCGGGCTGATGCTTGGCGTCGAACTGGTTGACCCGGCCGGAATGCCGGATGCCTTGGGCCACCCGCCGGTAGATGCGCGCTTGGCGCCACGGTTGCAACGTGAATGCCTCAAACGCGGGTTGATCCTGGAGTTGGGTGGCCGGCAGGGCGGCGTGGTGCGTTTCCTGCCGCCGCTGACCATCACAGCGACGGAGATCGACCGGGTTGCCGAGATTTTCGGACGCGCCTTGAAGGCTGCCGTTGCCCAAGCCTAATTTTCACCCGGCTCCAAACGTTCCTTTCATACCCTGGCTGCGCATGCGCCGCAGTGAACCTCGAACAAAGATGGAGAGACACCCATGACTTCAGTATTCGACCGCGAGGACATCGTCTTTCAGGTCGTGGTCAACCACGAAGAACAGTATTCGATCTGGCCTGAGTACAAAGCCATCCCCGAAGGTTGGCGTGCGGTTGGCAAAAGCGGCTTCAAAAAGGACTGCCTGGCCTACATCGAAGAAGTCTGGACCGACATGCGTCCCTTGAGCCTGCGCAAGAAAATGGATGAGCAGGTGGCGGTAGTCCATTAATGCAGAGCATGTAAGGACGCCTCAACCCCTGTGGGAGCGAGCCTGCTCGCGATAGCGGTGGATCAGCGACATTAATGTTGGCTGGCACTCCGCTATCGCGAGCAGGCTCGCTCCCACAGGGTTTTGTGTTGTTGCGGGTTACTTGAACCGCCGCTCCACCCCTTTCTCCACCAGGATCTTCGCCGAAATCTCTTCCACGGAAAAATGCGTGGAGTTGATGTGGGGAATGTTCTCCCGCCGGAACAGGTTTTCTACCTCGCGCACTTCGAATTCGCACTGGGCGTAGCTCGAATAGCGGCTGTTGGGCTTGCGCTCGTTGCGGATCGCGGTGAGGCGATCCGGATCGATGGTCAGGCCGAACAGCTTGTGCTGGTGGGCGCGCAGGGCGCTGGGCAGTTGCAGGCGCTCCATGTCGTCCTCGGTCAGCGGATAGTTGGCCGCGCGGATACCAAATTGCATCGCCATGTACAGGCACGTCGGCGTCTTACCACAGCGCGACACACCCACTAGGATCAAATCGGCCTTGTCGTAATAATGCGTACGGGCGCCATCATCGTTGTCCAGGGCGAAGTTGACCGCCTCGATGCGCTCCATGTAGTTGGAGTTATGACCAATGGAATGGGACTTGCCGACCGAGTAGGAGGAATGCTCGCTCAGCTCCTGCTCCAGAGGCGCCAGGAAGGTGGAAAAAATGTCGATCATGAAACCATTGGACGTTGCGAGAATCTCACGGATGTCCTGATTGACGATGGTATCGAAGATAATCGGGCGGAAACCGTCGGTTTCGGCGGCTTTATTGATTTGCTGTACCATGGCCCGCGCCTTGTCGACACTGTCGATGTACGGACGTATGAATTTGGCGAAGGTAATGTTTTCGAATTGCGCCAACAGGCTTTGGCCCAGTGTTTCGGCTGTAATGCCGGTGCCGTCGGAGATAAAGAAAGCAGATCGTTTCATTTGCGCCTTGGGCCCTAGTGAGCTAGTGACGATTCTTGGATATGATAGGCGCGATTTGCCGGCCGCCAGTGGCCCGCATTCTCACTTATTTTCCAGGTCCAGGCCATATCGCCGGTATTAGCTCCCCTGGAGCCACCGGTGCCTTGAGCTTTTCCAACACAGTTAGTGGAGAGATCACCTTGGTAGAGTACGTAGTTTCCCTCGATAAGCTCGGCGTCCATGATGTAGAGCATGTGGGGGGCAAGAACGCATCCCTGGGCGAGATGATCAGTAACCTCGCCGGTGCCGGCGTATCGGTGCCAGGTGGCTTCGCCACGACGGCTCAGGCTTATCGTGACTTTCTGGAACTGAGCGGCCTGAACAAACAGATCCACGACGCGCTCGATGCCCTGGACGTCGATGACGTCAACGCCTTGGCCAAGACCGGCGCCCAGATCCGCCAATGGATCATGGAAGCCGAGTTTCCCGAGAAGCTGAACGCCGAAATTCGCACCGCCTTCGCCAAACTGTCCGAAGGCAATCCCGACGTTGCCGTCGCCGTGCGCTCCTCGGCCACCGCCGAAGACCTGCCGGATGCCTCCTTCGCCGGCCAGCAGGAAACCTTCCTGAATATCCGTGGCGTGGAAAACGTCATCCGTGCCGCCAAGGAAGTCTTCGCTTCCCTTTTCAATGACCGTGCCATTTCCTACCGTGTGCATCAGGGCTTCGACCACAAACTGGTCGCCCTGTCTGCCGGTGTGCAGCGCATGGTCCGCTCCGAAACCGGCACCGCCGGGGTAATGTTCACCCTCGACACCGAGTCGGGTTTCCGTGACGTGGTGTTCATCACTGGCGCCTACGGCCTGGGTGAAACCGTCGTACAAGGCGCGGTGAACCCGGATGAGTTCTATGTCCATAAAGGCACACTGGAAGCCGGTCGTCCGGCCATCCTGCGCCGTAACCTGGGCAGCAAGGCCATCAAAATGATTTACGGCGACGAAGCCAAAGCCGGTCGTTCGGTCAAGACCGTCGACGTGGACAAGGCCGAGCGCGCGCGCTTCTGCCTGAGCGACGCCGAAGTCAGCGAGCTGGCCAAGCAGGCGATGATCATCGAGAAGCACTACAAGTGCCCGATGGACATCGAATGGGCCAAGGACGGTGACGACGGCAAGCTGTATATCGTGCAGGCCCGTCCGGAAACCGTGAAGAGCCGTACCCAGGCCAATGTCATGGAGCGCTATCTGCTCAAGGAAACCGGCACCGTGCTGGTGGAAGGCCGTGCCATCGGCCAGCGCATCGGCGCCGGCAAGGTGCGGATCATCAAGGACGTCTCGGAGATGGATAAGGTCCAGGCCGGCGATGTGCTGGTTTCCGACATGACCGACCCGGATTGGGAACCGGTGATGAAGCGCGCCAGCGCCATCGTCACCAACCGCGGCGGACGTACCTGCCACGCGGCGATCATCGCCCGTGAACTGGGCATTCCGGCTGTGGTCGGTTGCGGCAACGCCACTCAGTTGCTCAAGGACGGCCAGGGCGTCACCGTGTCCTGCGCCGAAGGCGATACCGGCTATATCTTCGAAGGCGAACTGGGCTTCGACATCAAGAAGAACTCCGTGGACGCCATGCCGGACCTGCCGTTCAAGATCATGATGAACGTCGGCAACCCGGATCGCGCCTTCGACTTCGCGCAACTGCCGAACGCGGGTGTGGGCCTGGCCCGCCTGGAATTCATCATCAACCGCATGATTGGCGTGCACCCCAAGGCGTTGCTGAACTACGACGGCTTGCCGCCGGAGATCAAGGACAGCGTCGACAAGCGCATTGCCGGTTACAACGATCCGGTCGGTTTCTACGTCGAGAAACTGGTGGAGGGCATCAGCACCCTGGCGGCTGCGTTCTGGCCGAAAAAGGTCATCGTGCGCCTGTCGGACTTCAAGTCCAACGAATACGCCAACCTGATTGGCGGCAAGCTCTACGAGCCGGAAGAAGAAAACCCGATGCTGGGTTTCCGAGGCGCTTCGCGTTACATCAGCGAATCGTTCCGTGACTGCTTCGAACTCGAGTGCCGCGCCCTCAAGCGTGTGCGCAACGAGATGGGCCTGACCAACGTCGAGATCATGGTGCCGTTCGTGCGCACCCTGGGCGAAGCGAGCCAGGTTGTCGACCTGTTGGCGGAAAACGGCCTGGCCCGTGGTGATAACGGCCTGCGCGTGATCATGATGTGCGAGCTGCCGTCCAACGCGATCCTCGCTGAAGAATTCCTTGAATTCTTCGACGGTTTCTCCATCGGCTCCAACGACCTGACCCAGCTGACCCTGGGCCTGGACCGTGACTCCGGCATCATCGCGCACCTGTTCGACGAGCGGAACCCGGCGGTCAAGAAGCTGCTGGCCAATGCCATTGCCGCCTGCAACAAGGCCGGCAAGTACATCGGCATCTGCGGTCAGGGCCCTTCGGACCACCCGGACCTGGCTAAGTGGCTGATGGAGCAGGGCATCGAAAGCGTTTCGTTGAACCCCGACTCCGTGCTGGAGACCTGGTTCTTCCTGGCTGAAGGTCAGGCTGCGGTCTGATCGAGTGAAGGGGCCTCACCGGCTGATGTCAGTCGGTGAGCGCAGCCCTTGTGGGAGCGAGCCTGCTCGCGATGGCGGAGTGTCAGTCAACGTTGATTTGCTGATCCACCGCCATCGCGAGCAGGCTCGCTCCCACAGGTTGCGCGGCAGCCCCTTTTGATTGAAGTAGGGCGGGCTCCAGGCGGATGCCGCCCTTTTTTGTGCAAGAGCATTATGCAAAGCAGCAGCAACCTTTTTCCTGTCGCCCTGATCAGCGCCGAGCGGCGTGGTGATCTGAGCGAAGACGTCTATCGTCTGAAGCCCGGCAACAGCCCGGACTACAGCGTTGAACTGGCCGTCACCCGACTGGGCATGGCCGACGGCAGCGAGGTTCGCGGCGTTCCCGTGATCCTGCTGCACGGCAGTTTTTCCAACCGGCGCTTCTGGTATTCGCCTAAGGGCCTGGGACTGGGGGCCTATCTTGCGCGGCTGGGCTTTGACGTGTGGATTCCCGAAATGCGCGGTCATGGCCTGTCCCAGCGCAATCACGATTACCGCAAGAACCGCGTGGCCGATTACGCTCGTTACGACCTGCCGGCCATCGGCGCCTTTGTGCGTGAGCAGAGCGGGCAGGTGCCGCACTGGATCGGCCATTCTTTGGGCGGCATCACCCTGGCGGCGGCCTTGGGCGGTCACTATCTGGGCGAGCCGGCGGTGGCTTCGGCGGCGTTTTTTGGCACCCAGGTCAGCCGCACTTATTGGCCGCTGAAGATCCCGCCGGTGGAATGGAGCGGACGTTTCATTCTCAAGCGTTTTGCCCAGTTGTCCGGTTCGCGGCTCAAGCGCGGCCCGGAGGACGAGCCCATCGGCCTGGCGCTGGAGAGCATGCGCTGGTATGGCCTGTTCGGGCGTTTTGGTGATGCGCAGAAGAACTGGTGGGCGGGGCTGGCCGATGTGCAGGTGCCGATACTGGCGGTGAGCGCGGCCGGCGACCAGCAGGATCCGACCTGGGCTTGCCGCAAACTCTTCGAGCAGGTCGGCTCTGCGCACAAGCAGTTTGTCTGCCTGGGCCGGGAGCAGGGCTTTACCGACGATTTCGGCCATGTCGAGATGCTGGTCAGCAAAGCGGCCCATGCTGAGGTCTGGCCGCTGGTGGCGCGTTGGCTGGCAGATCAGCATGCACCGCTACTGGCGGATCCATCCAGGCTGGCCGAAGCGGTTTGAAGCGAAGGCTCTGACAAGGGCATTTCGCTCTTGTCGGCTTGCGGCTAAGATATGACGCGATACGCGGTTCCGGTCACAAACGGTTGCTCACTCAGCCTGACGTTCCAGCCTTTACAGGAGTTGTTCAATGAACCATTACCTCACGCCCGACCTGTGCGACGCCTACCCGGAGTTGGTGCAAGTGTTGGAGCCGATGTTCAGCAATTTCGGTGGCCGCGATTCCTTCGGCGGCGAAATCGTGACCATCAAGTGCTTCGAGGACAACTCCCTGGTCAAGGAGCAGGTGGAACTCAAGGGCAACGGCAAAGTGTTGGTGGTCGATGGCGGCGGCTCACTGCGCCGGGCATTGCTGGGTGACATGCTGGCCGAAAAAGCCGCGAAAAACGGCTGGGAAGGGCTGGTGATTTACGGTTGCATCCGCGACGTCGACGTCATCGCCCAGACAGACCTTGGTGTCCAGGCCCTGGCCAGCCATCCGATGAAAACCGACAAGCGTGGCATCGGCGATCTCAATGTCGCGGTGACCTTTGCCGGCGTGACGTTTCGTCCAGGCGAGTATGTCTATGCGGACAACAACGGCGTGATTGTGTCGCCCAGCCCGCTGAAAATGCCTGAATGAAGCGTCAAAGCCATAAGGGATGAGGATGTTCGAGGAAGAAAACGCGCAATGGGGGCTGGTGCATGCCCTGGTGCTGGACGGTAATGGTGGCGCGCGTTCGATAGCCCGGACAGAACTCGACGATTTGCAGTTACAGGCCCACGAAAGCTTGTGGCTGCACTGGGATCGCAGTCATCCGCAAACCCACACCTGGCTGCGCAAGTCCAGTGGCCTGAGCGAATTCAACTGCGACCTGCTGCTGGAGGAGAACACCCGGCCGCGCCTGTTGCCGCTGCCCAACGCCGAACTGCTGCTGTTTCTGCGCGGCGTCAACCTCAATCCGGGCGCAGAACCGGAGGACATGGTGTCGGTGCGGATCTTCGCGTCCCCCCAGCGAGTGATCTCCCTGCGCCTGCGTCCGTTGCGCGCCACCGATGAACTGTTGACGCAACTGGCCGAGGGCGAGGGGCCAAGGACTGCGTCGGAACTCATCCTTTATATGGCGCAGTACCTGACCAACAAGGTGCAGGATCTGGTCACCCAGCTCTCGGAAATCGTCGATAGCGAAGAAGAAAAGATTGATACCGACGAACGGTATACCCCCGAGCATGATGCCATTTTGCACATTCGCAGAAGGGCGGCCGGGCTGAAGCGGTTCCTGGCCCCCCAGCGGGATATTTTCGGCCAGATGACACGGCTCAAACTGCCGTGGTTTGTCGAGGATGATGGCGATTACTGGAATGAATTGAACAACAGCCTGACCCGCTACCTCGAAGAGCTGGAATTGACCCGAGAGCGCGTGGGGCTTGTGCTGGAGGCCGAGGACCGGCGTCTGTCGGTGCGTATGAATCGCACCATGTACCGCTTCGGCATCATCACCGGGATTTTTCTGCCGATGAGTTTTCTCACCGGTCTTTTGGGCATCAACGTCGGCGGTATTCCGTTCTCCGAAAGCCCTTATGGCTTCCTGGTTGCATGCCTGTTGATGGTCGGCGTGGCCCTCGGTCAGTGGTGGCTGTTCCGCCGTTTGCGCTGGGTTTGACGGGGCGCCATGTGACCTGCCGAAATTTGATCGCGTCTTTCACAGACATCACGAGAGGTGCGTATGCACGATCCGTTTGAACAGTCTTTGCGCGACATGCTCAAGGCTTCGCCGTCCAGCCGGGACGACGATGCATGCCTGGGACGTGTACTGAAAACCGCCAACCGCCAGGTTGGCGCCGGCGATCTGTTCAGCCTGCTGGGCCGCTGGTTGCCCGCGCTGATGATCGCCCTGAATAACGGGTCGGCCCACGTTTCGCCGGTTTCCCGTCGTAAACCTGTTACTCGCACCGCTGATAAGGCTGATTGAATATGGAACTTGATCTCTGGACCCAGAGCCTCGTCACGGCAATGACCGCGTTGTGGACCAAGGTGGCTAATTTCATCCCCAACCTCTTCGGCGCCCTGGTGGTGCTGTTGTTGGGGTTCGTGGTGGCCAAGCTGCTGGACACCCTGCTTTCAAAACTGCTCGCCAAATTGGGGCTCGACCGCCTGATGGGCGGCACCGGCCTGACCAAGCTGCTGTCGCGCGGTGGCATTCAGGTTCCGATCTCGACCTTGGTCGGCAAGATCGTCTACTGGTTCGTTCTGCTGATTTTCCTGGTTTCTGCCGCTGAATCCCTGGGCCTTGAGCGAGTTTCAGCTACGCTCGATATGCTAGCGCTGTATTTGCCGAAGGTTTTCGGTGCCGCGCTGGTATTGCTGGTGGGCGTTCTGCTGGCGCAATTGGCCAACGGGCTGGTGCGCGGCGCGGCCGAAGGTGTCGGGCTTGACTACGCCCAGGGCTTGGGGCGAATTGCCCAGGGCCTGGTGATCATCATCAGTATTTCGGTCGCGATCAGCCAGTTGGAGGTCAAGACTGACCTGCTCAACCATGTGATCGTCATCGTATTGATTACCGTTGGTCTGGCGGTTGCGCTGGCAATGGGGTTGGGAAGCCGGGAAATCGCCGGCCAGATTCTTGCGGGAATCTATGTGCGTGAATTGTATGAGGTTGGGCAACAAGTGCGTGTTGGCGAGGTCGAAGGCCAGATCGAAGAGATCGGCACGGTGAAGACCACATTGCTGACCGAGGAGGGTGAATTGGTATCGCTCTCCAATCGGATCCTACTGGAACAGCATGTGAGTAGCCGCTAACCCGGCAAACCCTGCTAATGTATGCCGCCGCAAAATGCCCGTTAACGCAGGCTGCGGCGCACATTGACCTAGACTGTCGGCCCGACTTGTTTTGAACAAACCCCAATCGCTATCCACGCGCTACGACCCCCGTGATCTCTCCGATGAGGAGTTGGTCGCGCGCGCGCATACGGAACTTTTCCACGTAACGCGTGCTTACGAAGAATTGATGCGCCGTTACCAGAGAACATTATTTAACGTTTGTGCGCGTTATCTGGGGAACGATCGTGATGCTGACGATGTCTGTCAGGAGGTGATGTTGAAGGTGCTGTATGGCCTGAAGAACTTCGAGGGGAAATCGAAGTTCAAGACATGGCTCTATAGCATCACGTACAACGAATGCATCACGCAGTACCGCAAGGAACGGCGAAAGCGTCGCTTGATGGATGCTTTGAGCCTGGATCCTCTGGAGGAAGCGTCTGAAGAAAAGGCGCCCAAACCAGAGGAAAAGGGTGGGCTGGATCGCTGGCTTGTCCATGTGAACCCGATCGACCGGGAAATTCTGGTGCTACGATTTGTCGCAGAGCTGGAATTCCAAGAGATCGCAGACATAATGCACATGGGGTTGAGCGCGACAAAAATGCGTTACAAGCGCGCTCTTGATAAATTGCGTGAGAAATTTGCGGGTATTGCTGAAACTTAGTTCGGCGCAAATATCTCTTACGTGTAGGCAAGTTCTGATAGACTTGTCGCCGAGTTGTCCCCCGGTTTGCGGGACTGCTTTACAATCACCAGATGGGGATTTAACGGATGAAACTGAAAAACACCTTGGGCTTTGCCATTGGTTCTTTGATTGCTGCCACTTCGTTCGGCGCTCTGGCACAAGGCCAAGGCGCAGTTGAAATCGAAGGCTTCGCCAAGAAAGAAATGTTCGACAGCGCTCGCGACTTCAAGAACAACGGCAACCTGTTCGGCGGCTCGATTGGTTACTTCCTGACCGACGACGTAGAACTGCGTCTGGCCTACGACGAAGTGCACAACGCACGTGCCGAAGACGGTCGTAACATCAAGGGCTCCAACACCGCTCTGGACGCTCTGTACCACTTCAACAACCCAGGCGACATGCTGCGTCCTTACGTATCGGCTGGTTTCTCCGATCAGAGCATCGGTCAGAACGGCCGTAGCGGTCGCAACGGCTCCACCTTCGCCAACGTTGGCGGCGGTGCCAAGCTGTACTTCACTGACAACTTCTACGCCCGTGCCGGCGTTGAAGCTCAGTACAACATCGACCAGGGCGACACCGAGTGGGCTCCAAGCGTCGGTATCGGTGTGAACTTCGGTGGCGGCTCCAAGCCTGCTGCTGCTCCAGTTCCAGCTCCGGCTGAAGTCTGCTCCGACAGCGACAACGATGGCGTGTGCGACAACGTCGACAAGTGCCCTGACACCCCAGCCAACGTAACCGTTGACGCTGATGGCTGCCCAGCTGTTGCTGAAGTCGTACGTGTTGAGCTGGACGTCAAGTTCGACTTCGACAAGGCGGTCGTTAAAGATAACAGCTACGGCGACATCAAGAACCTGGCTGATTTCATGAAGCAGTACCCATCCACCACCACTACTGTTGAAGGTCACACTGACTCCGTCGGTCCTGACGCTTACAACCAGGCTCTGTCCGAGCGTCGTGCAAACGCCGTTAAGCAAGTCCTGACCAACCAGTACGGTGTTGAATCGTCCCGCGTTCAGTCTGTTGGCTACGGCGAATCCCGCCCAGTTGCCGACAACGCTACTGACGCTGGCCGTGCTGTTAACCGTCGCGTAGAAGCGCAGGTTGAAGCCGAAGCTAAGTAATTAGCCCACAGCTTTGGAAAAGCCCGGCTTAGGCCGGGCTTTTCTTTGCCTGCGATTTATGAAAATCAGGGGCGGGGCTGGAGAAACACAAAAAACTGTGGGAGCGAGCCTGCTCGCGATGGCGGTGTGTCAGTCAGCATCAATGTTGCTGATCCACCGCCATCGCGAGCAGGCTCGCTCCCACAGGTTTGCTGGTGTCTGTGCTATAGCGCCGAAGCCTGGACCCAGGCCGGTTGCGCGCCTGCCAGCTCAGCAGCTCTGGCCACCTCGCCAATCACCAGGATCGCCGGGCTCTTGAGTTGAAATGCGCCTGCATCGGCCTCCATCGAGGTCAGGTCACTGCGACAGTCGCGCTGATGGGGCAGAGAGGCATTTTCAATCATCGCCACCGGCGTGTCCGCCGCCAGGCCTCCGGCCAGCAGTTGCTCGCGGATCTCGCTCAGTTTCGCCACCCCCATGTACACCACCAAGGTGGTCCCGCTTTGTGCCAGGGCTTGCCAGTTCAGGCTGCTACCGTCCTGGGTGTGGGCGGTGACCAGCGTCACGCCCCGGGCAATCCCACGCAGCGTCAGCGGAATATCACATTGCGTCGCACCCGCGAGGCCGGCCGTAATGCCATTGACCAGTTCCACTTCGACGCCATGCTCGCGCAGCCACTGCGCCTCTTCGCCGCCCCGGCCGAAGATGCACGGGTCGCCGCCCTTGAGGCGTACCACGCATTTGCCCTGACGGGCATAACGCAGCATCAGCCGATGGATAAAAGCCTGTGGCGTGGAACGGCATCCGCCGCGCTTGCCGACGGCGATGATCCGCGCGCCAGGGCAGTGCTCCAGCACTGCATCGTTGACCAGATCGTCGATCAACACCACGTCGGCTTCGCCCAAGGCGCGCACGGCTTTGAGGGTCAGCAATTCAGGGTCGCCAGGACCTGCACCCACCAGCCAGACTTTTGCGTTCATAGTGTTTTCCTCACGAGACAGCGGCCACCGGTTGCGCGGTGGCAACCAGCAGGCGTTTGATTTCCGGTACACAGGAGCCGCATTGCGTGCCGCAGCCCAGTTCCTGTTTCAGCCCCTGCAAGTCCAGGCCACGTTCAATGCCGGCGCAGATCGCACGCTGGCTGACGTTCATGCAGTTGCACAGTGTTTTGCTGCCGCCAACGGCGGCGCCGGCATTGCCTGGTGGGGCGCTCAAAGGCGCCAGCAGCCAGCGCCGCAACTGCTCATCGGCGCGGCCTTCCAGCCAGAGGTTTTGCAGCCAGTGGCGGGCCAGGGTTTCGCCGGCCAGGCGAATGGCGGTGATGCGACCGTTCTCGATTCGCACCCGTTTACCGATGGAACGACGCGGGTCGTCATAGGCCAGTACCGGCCCTTCGATCAGCCCCAATTGCTCGTCGATCGCCTGCAGCAACTGCGGTTCGGGGGCGACGGCGCTGGCCGCGCGAATCAGCAACGCGGGACGTTCGCGCCCAGTCAGGCTCAGGCTGACGTAGGCAAACGCCTCACACAGTGGTCGCAAAGTCTCCAAGTGCTGTTGAACATCGCCTTCGACCAGGGCGAAAAGCTGCCAGGGCAGGTTCACCGGTTCCAGGCGCACGCCGCTGTGTTTGAGTTCCGGCTGTTTTGACAGAGGGTCGAAGGCCGGTTGAGTCAGGGTATTGACCCCACCCTTGAGAAAGCGATCGCCCCAGTGCATGGGCAGAAACGCCTGCCCGGGGCGCACGCTGTCGTCGCTGTCCACCGCCACGATCACGGCGCCACGACGGCTCTTGAGGCTGACCAGGTCGCCGGCTTGCAGGCGATGGCGAAGCAGTTCGTCAGGGTGCAGGCTGAGCACGGCTTCGTTCACATGACCGAACAATTGCGCGGCGGTGCCGGTGCGGCTCATGCCATGCCATTGGTCCCGCAGTCGACCCGTGTTGAGGGTCAATGGGTAGCGGGCGTCGCGCAACTCTTTGGCGGCGCGATACGGTTCTGCGACAAACCGCGCGCGGCCATTGTCGGTAGGAAAAATCCCGTCCAGATACAGGCGCGGTGTTCCGCTGCTGGCGCCTTGCGGGAAGGGCCATTGCTGAGGACCGAGTTGATCGATCAGGGCATGGCTGATACCGGACAAGTCCAGGTCGCGGCCACGGGTCAGTTGCTTGTATTCATCGAACAACTGGGCCGGGGTTTCAAAGGCGAACAGGCTGGGTTGACCCGGGCGCAGGCGTTTCTCCAGGCGTTGGGCGAAATCCACGGTAATTGCCCAGTCCGGCCGTGCCTCACCCGGTGCGGCAATCGCCCGGCGGACGTGGGAAATACGCCGTTCAGAATTGGTCACCGACCCTTCTTTCTCGCCCCAACTGGCCGCTGGCAGCAGCAGGTCGGCAAACGCGGCGGTTTCGGTGGTCCGGAAGGCCTCTTGCAGCACCACGAATGGACAGGCTTGCAGGGCTTCCCGGACCGCCGTCTGGTCAGGCATCGACTGCGCGGGGTTGGTGCAGGCAATCCACAGTGCCTTGATCTTGCCACTGCGAACCTGTTCGAACAGTTCGATGGCGCTCAAACCCGTGGTCGCGGGCAATTGCTCAACACCCCAGTAGCGAGCGACTTCGGCGCGATGTTCGGCGTTGGCGGCGTCGCGATGACCCGGCAGCAGGTTCGACAAGCTACCGGTTTCCCGACCGCCCATGGCATTGGGCTGACCGGTCAGCGAGAAGGGCCCGGCGCCCGGCCGGCCGATTTGGCCGGTGGCCAGGTGCAGGTTGATCAACGCGCTGTTCTTCGCACTGCCGGCGGTGGACTGATTCAAGCCCATGCACCACAACGACAGGAAGCTGGGCGACGTGCCGACCCATTCGGCGCACTGGTGCAGTTGCTCGACGCTGATGCCGCAGATCTGGGCGACCATGGCCGGGGTGTAGTCGCGCACCAGGTTCTTGAGGTCCGCCAGGCCTTCGGTGTGGGCCTTGATGAAGCCGCGGTCGACCCAGTCTTCCCACAACAACAGGTGCAAAATCCCATGGAACAAGGCGACATCGGTGCCCGGCAGGATCGCCAGATGCAGGTCGGCAAGGTCGCAGGTGTCGGTACGCCGTGGGTCGATGACGATGATTTTCATCTGTGGTCGGCGGGACTTGGCGTCCTCGAGGCGGCGAAACAGGATCGGATGGGCGTAGGCCATGTTACTGCCGACAATCATCACACAGTCGCTCAGCTCCAGGTCTTCATAGCTGCAGGGCGGGGCGTCGGCACCGAGGCTGCGCTTGTAACCCACCACCGCCGAGGACATGCACAGCCGGGAATTGCTGTCGATGTTGTTGGTGCCCACCAGTGCCCGGGCGAGTTTGTTGAAGGCGTAGTAGTCCTCGGTCAGCAGTTGCCCGGAGATGTAGAACGCCACGCTGTCGGGGCCGTGTTCGGCGATGGTATCGGCGAAGATGCTGGCCGCGTGATCCAGCGCGCTGTCCCAATCGGTGCGGGCGCGGGACAGGCCCTTGCCCAAGCGCAGTTCGGGATACAAGGCGCGCGCGGCGAGGTCGCCGGTCAGGTGCAGGGTCGAACCCTTGCTGCACAGTTTGCCAAAGTTGGCCGGGTGAGCGGGATCGCCACTGACGCCGAGGATACGCTCGTCGTCATGTTCGATCAGCACGCCGCAACCGACCCCGCAATAACAGCAGGTCGAGGCGGTGGTTTGACGGCTCATCAGCTTGCTTCCCGCAATGCCAGCATCACCCGGCCGTTTTCGACCCGCGCCGCATGATGATGAGCGCAACCCACATCCGGGGCCTGAGCCTGGCCGGTTTCCAGGTCGATCTGCCAGTTGTGCAGCGGGCAGGCCACGCGCTTGCCATAGATCAACCCCTGGGACAGCGGGCCACCCTTGTGCGGGCAGCGGTCATCGAGTGCGAAAACCTCATCGTCGCTGGTACGAAAAATCGCGATATCGCCTTTCGGGCCATTGATGATGCGCGAGCCCAGGGCGTTGATCTCTTCCAGTGCGCAGATATCCAGCCAGTTCATGCCGGTACCTCCAGGTTTTTCACGGTGATGACTTCAAACTCTTTCTTCAGCTGGGGCTGTTCCAGGCGTTCTTTCCATGGGTCCTGTTCCAACGACAGGGAGAACTTCAGGCGGTCATGCAAGGCTTTGCGTCGTTGCGGATCTTCAAGTACTGCTTTCTTGATGTGCTCCATGCCGACCCGTTGCATGTAGTGCACGGTGCGTTCGAGGTAGAAGGCTTCTTCGCGGTACAACTGCAGGAATGCGCCGTTGTATTCGCGCACTTCTTCGGCGGTCTTGAGTTTGACGAAGAATTCGGCGACCTCAGTCTTGATCCCGCCGTTACCGCCGATGTACATCTCCCAGCCGGAATCGACGCCGATAATGCCGACATCTTTGATGCCCGCTTCCGAGCAGTTGCGGGGGCAACCGGAAACGGCCAGCTTCACTTTGTGGGGCGACCACATGTTGAAGAGGTCGTGCTCCAGCTCGATTCCCAATTGGGTGGAGTTCTGCGTGCCAAAACGGCAGAATTCGCTGCCTACGCAGGTTTTTACGGTGCGGATGGATTTGCCATAAGCGTGGCCGGACGGCATGTCCAGGTCTTTCCAGACTCCGGGTAGATCCTGCTTTTTGATCCCTAGCAAGTCGATACGCTGGCCGCCGGTGACCTTGACCATCGGCACGTTGTATTTGTCGGCCACATCGGCAATGCGCCGCAACTCAGACGGATTGGTCACGCCACCCCACATCCGCGGGACGACGGAGTAAGTGCCATCTTTCTGGATGTTGGCGTGGGCACGCTCGTTGATCAGGCGCGACTGCGGATCGTCGTGCGCTTCGCCGGGCCAGGTGGAAATCAGGTAGTAGTTGAGCGCCGGGCGGCAGGTGGCGCAGCCGTTTGGGGTGCGCCAGTTCAGGTAGCTCATGGTTGCGGCGATGGTCAGCAGATGCTGGTCGCGGATCGCCTGGCGAATCTGCCCATGGTTGAGATCGCTGCAACCGCAGATGGCTTTTTCGCTTTTCGGTTTGACGTCCGCCGCGCCGCCCACGGTGTTGATCAGGATCTGCTCCACCAAACCGGCGCAGGAGCCACAGGAACTGGCGGCCTTGGTGTGTTTTTTCACATCATCGACGCTGAACAGCCCATGCTCCTGGATCGCCTTGACGATGGTGCCCTTGCACACGCCGTTGCAGCCGCAGACTTCGGCGGTGTCGGCCATGTTCATGGCTTTGTCCTGGCCCTGGTGTCCTACGTCTCCCAGGGCGTTTTCCCCAAACATCAGGTGATCGCGGATCTCGCTGATGGTGTGGTTCTCACGGATCTGACGGAAATACCAGCCACCGTCTGCCGTATCGCCGTACAGACAGGCGCCGACCAGCACGTCATCCTTGATCACCAGTTTTTTGTAGACGCCACCAATCGGGTCGGAAAGGGTGATGGTCTCGGTGCCTTCGCCGCCCATGAAGTCCCCGGCGGAGAACAGGTCGATGCCGGTGACTTTGAGTTTGGTCGAGGTCACTGACCCCTTGTAGGTGGCGAAGCCCAGTTGCGCGAGGTGGTTGGCACAGACCTTGGCTTGCTCGAACAGCGGTGCCACCAGGCCGTAGGCGGTTCCACGGTGGCTGGCGCATTCACCGATGGCATAGATGCGCGGGTCGTAGGTTTGCATCGTGTCGTTGACCAGAATCCCGCGGTTGCAAGGGATGCCGGACTTTTCCGCCAGTTCGGTATTGGGGCGGATACCGGCGGCCATCACCACCAGATCGGCCGGGATGATGTCACCGTTTTTGAATTGCACCGAGCCGACCCGGCCATTGCCGGCGTCGTGCAGGGCTTGCGTTTGTTCGCTCAGGCGGAATTTCAGCCCGCGATTTTCCAGGGCGGTTTGCAGCAACTGACCGCTGGTCTTGTCCAGCTGACGCTCCAGCAGCCATTCACCCAGGTGCACCACTGTCACGTCCATGCCCCGCAGTTTCAAGCCGTTGGCGGCTTCCAGGCCGAGCAGCCCGCCGCCGATCACCACGGCGTGTTTGTGGGTCTTGGCGGTGTTGATCATCGCCTGGGTGTCGGCGATGTCGCGGTAGCCGATGACGCCATCCAGGGTGTTGCCGGGGATCGGCAGGATGAATGGCGTGGAGCCTGTGGCGATCAGCAGACGGTCGTATTCGGCTTCGCTGCCGTCCTCGGCGATGACCCGGCGCTTGACTCGGTCGATCTCCACGACCTTGCGGTTGAGCAGCAGCTTGATGTTGTTGTCCAGGTACCAGCTCAGGTCGTTGAGCACGATCTCTTCAAACGTCTGCTCGCCGGCGAGCACGGGCGAGAGCAGGATTCGGTTGTAGTTGGTATGAGGCTCGGCGCCGAACACCGTGATGTCGTATAGCTCATTGCTCAGCTTGAGCAGTTCTTCAAGGGTTCGAACCCCGGCCATGCCGTTGCCGATCATCACCAGTTTGAGTTTCTTCATCAGGGTTCTCCACAAGCTCAGGCCCGGTTCATCACGGTGCTCGGACTGGCTCGATACTTTTACGAAAACAAAAAAAGGCGTCCCGCTAGTTGCCTAGCGAGGACGCCTTTGTCCTTGTCCCGTTCTCTCGGGAAGCACCGCCCTCATCGTTGGAGGCGTTGCTTTATGTATGGTGAGAGAGGTTATGCAGTGGTTGTGCCAACTGGCTTGAGGGCGCGGATTTATTGGAGGGGAGGCGGGTTGTGCGGATTGGAGCGGGATTTATTGCACCGAATCAAAGCGTGTTGCCCGGTATTGGAGCGTCCCGCAGGCGCAGTTGCAGGGACCATCAGGCCGCCATCGCGAGCAGGCTCGCTCCCACATTGGATCTGCGGTGGACACAAAACCTGTGGGAGCGAGCCTGCTCGCGATAGACGCGACTGGGTTTCAGCCATGAAACGCTAAATACAGCAGCACCAGATTCACCACCAAAGACACCAGCGCCAATGTGCGCCAAACCTTCAGCGGCTCCCTTTCCAGTAGCGGCCGAGGCCTGACGCCCAAGCTGCGCCGTTCACCCTGTTCCAGCAGCAACAGCCATTCCTCGGCGGTTTCAAACCGTTGCCCAGGATCCGCCGCCACGGCACGCTCCAGGCTTTGCCCAAGCCATTCGGCCAGGTCCGGTCGATAGCGATGGGCACTGACCGGTATGCCAAAGCGCGGTCGCTGGAACGCCTCGATTTCGCCGTAGGGATAGTGTCCGGTGAGCAGGAAATACAAAGTCACGCCGACCGCATACAAGTCTTGTTGCGCCGTCGGCGGCGCACCCCCGAAGGCTTCCGGGGCGATATAGCTGGGCGTGCCGGGCAGCACGTTGGCCTGGTCTTCGGACAATCCCGGGCAGTACGCCAGGCCGAAATCCAGCAAGCGCAGTTCCCCATCCTCGCCCAGGTGCAGGTTCTCCGGCTTGATATCGCGGTGAAAGATCTGTCTTCGATGCAACAGGCCCACCGCGTGCACCAGCCGCTGCGCCAGATCCTGCCACTGGGGCAGAGGCAACGGGCCGCCCTGGTTGAACAGCTCGGCCAGGGTCTTGCCCGAATATTCCCGCATGACGTAGTACAAATGCTGACGCTGGGCAACGCCGTGGACTTCCGGAAACTGCCTCCCGGCGACCCGCCTGAGGAACCACTCTTCCGACAGCAACGACTGCCCGGCCTGAGTATCGTCCCGTAGATGCCCCGGCAAGGTTTTCAGCAACCACGGTTGGCCCTGGCCATCGTGTACCCGGTAGAGCAACGATTGCTGGCTCTGGCCGAGCAGGCTTTCGATCTGCCAGCCCTCGAACACTTGCCCCGGTTTCAATGCCGGGGGAAGGGGCCATTGCTGTAACTGGGCCAGCGCATCGCCTATGCTCGCTTCACCCACCGCATCGACCCGCACCAGCAGTGCGCTGGCGTTGTCCTGGCTGCCGGCCAGGTGCGCAGCGTTGACCAGGGTTTGCGCGGCAATGTCCAGGTCCGGCTGGTCGCGAAGGATACCGGCGATGGCCGTGTCCCCCAGAACCGCCCAGACGCCATCGCTGAGCAGTACGAAGGTCTCGTCGGCGCGCAGTTCGCCATCGAGGAAGTCCAGGATCAGGTGCTGATCCAGCCCCAGGGCACGCTTGAGCACGTGCTGCATGCCCTGTTGTTCCCAGACGTGATCCTCACTGACCCGCTGCAGATGATTGTCGTGCCAGCGGTAGACCCGGCAATCGCCCACGTGGGCCAGGGTGAAGCGCCGGCCCCGCAGGACCAGCGCGCTGACGGTGGTGAGCAGCGGTTGCCCGCCACCGTTGGCTTGCAGCCAGCGATTCTGTGCCAATAACAGCCGGTCCAGCGCTTGGGCCACACCCCAGGTTTGCGGCGTGGAATAGTAGTCCAGGGCCAGGGCCTGCAAGGTCGAACGGGCGGCCAGCCCGCCATCGGCGCATTGGCTCACACCGTCGGCGATGGCGAACAGGTACCCCTTGCTCGCGGCCAGGGCCGGCGCCGGGGTCACCAGGCGCAGGGCGTCCTGGTTTTCTTCCCGAGGGCCAATGGCACTGGCTTCGGCAAAACTCAGTTGCAGGCTCATGGAGGCTATTTATACCCGAGCCGCGGTGACAGCGGCCGAACCCCAGGTGGTCCTCCAGCGACGCTTGACGCCGTACAGGCCGAACCAAGCCAGGACGCCGAGGCTGGCGAACAACCACAGTGCCAGTTGATAGCTGCCGGTGCTTTGCTTGATCGCGCCCATGCCTGCCGCCAGGGCGAAACCGCCGATGCCGCCGGCCATGCCGATCAATCCGGTCATCACGCCGATCTCGCGACGGAAGCGTTGTGGCACCAGTTGGAATACCGCGCCGTTGCCCGCACCCAAACCGAGCATGGTGCAGACGAACAGGGCCAGGGCCGCGTAGGAGCTTGGCAGATTGAAGCCCACTGCCGCGATGCAGACAGCGGCCACGGTGTACATGCCCAACAGGGTGCGAATGCCACCGAAACGATCCGCCAGGGCGCCGCCCAGTGGACGCATCAGGCTGCCCCCGAAGACGCAAGCGGCGGTGTAGTAACCGGCGGTCACCGGGCTCAGGCCGTACTGGTCGTTGAAGTAGCCGGGCAGTGCGCTGGCCAGGCCGATGAAGCCGCCGAAGGTGACGCTATAGAAGAACATGAACCACCAGCTGTCCCGGTCGCCCAAGGCCTTGAGGTAGTCGCCCATGGATTTGGCTTTTGGCCGCTCGGGAGCGTTCTTGGCCAGCCAGGCGAAGAGGATCAGGGTCACGATCAGCGGGATCAGCGCGAAACCGAACACGTTGCTCCAGCCGAATGCCACTGCCATTACCGGTGCGATCAGCGCAGCCAGTACGGTGCCCGAGTTACCAGCGCCGGCAATGCCCATGGCCTTGCCCTGGTGCTGTGGCGGATACCACTGGGAGGCCAGCGGCAGGGCCACGGCGAATGACGCACCGGCCACGCCGAGGAACAGCCCCAGCAGCAAGGCTTGTTCGTAGCTGTGGATGCCCAGTTTCCAGGCACAGAACAGTGCACCGATCACAATCACCTGACCGACCATACCGGCGGTTTTCGGTGAAATCCGGTCGGCCAGCAGGCCCATGAACAAGCGCAGTACGGCACCGGCCAGGATCGGCGTAGCCACCATCAGGCCGCGTTGCTGGGTGGTCAGGTGCAGGTCGGCAGAGATCTGCACCGCCAGTGGACCGAGCAGGTACCAGACCATGAAACTCAGGTCGAAATAGAGGAAGGCCGCGAACAGTGTCGGGGTGTGGCCGGATTTCCAGAAGCTTGAATTCATCGCGCACCTCAGCTGTAAAAGTCTCGAGAAATGAGTCAGTGCCTTGAAGCAGTGCGCCGCCTGTGGCTGCACCACCGACCCCGGACTGTGGGATCAAAACAAAAAAACGCCGCAACCCGAATCGCCAGGGGGCGAGGAGGGTGTGCGACGTCTTTGTCGTAGGTGGGGCAACCGCCGTTGGTTACCTGTGGCTTTGCTAAAGCGAGAACTGTGCCAACAGGGGAGCAGTGTGAGACCTATCGCGAGCAGGCTCGCTCCCACAGTGGATCTTCAGTGGCCATGAAACCTGTGGGAGCGGGCCTGCTCCCACATTGGAGTTCCAGTGGCCACAGGATCTGTGGGAGCGAGCCTGCTCGCGATAGCGCCGGGCCAGGCGCTGCAAGGCTTTCAGCCGAGCAACTCATTCATCGCAATGATCTGCTCGGCCACCTGGATCAGCTTCTGCTGGCGACTCATGGCCTGGCGGCGCATCAGGGTGTAGGCCTGTTCTTCGTTGCATTCTTTCATCTTCATCAGCATGCCCTTGGCCAGTTCGATGCGTTTGCGTTCGGCCAGTTGCTGGTCCCGGGCCAGGAGCTGGGCGCGCAGGGCCTGGTCGCTTTCGAAGCGGGCCATGGCCACGTCGAGGATCGGTTGCAGGCGCGCGGCGTGGATGCCTTCGACGATGTAGGCGCTCACGCCCGACTTGATCGCCTGGCGCATTACATCCGGGTCGTGGGAGTCGGTAAACATGACGATCGGTCGTGGCTGGTCGCGGCTGACCAGCACCACTTGCTCCATGACATCGCGCCCGGGTGACTCGGTATCGATCAGGATCACGTCCGGACGCACTGTTTCGACGCGTGCCGGCAGGTCGATGGTCAATCCGGATTCATCGATGACTTCGAACCCGGCCTCAATCAGGGCCGCTTTGAGACGGCCGACTTTTTTCGCGGTGTCGTTGATCAGCAGGATACGCAGCATGGTCGTGGCTCCTGTCAGCGGCTGGCGAAGAGGGGAGCCGCATCGCTCAAAGCGTGCAGTTTGAAGCTTTTGGCATAAGCGGCCGGATCCGAGCCGTCCCAGATGGTGCCGTCGATCAATTGGCTGCTGCGCATGTCCTGGCGGGGGGCGGCGATGTCCAGTGCCGCGCAGGCTTGACGGTAGAGCGTGAGCTGCTGGACTTGCTGTGCCACGGCCAGATAATCCGGGTCTTCACGCAACAGGCCCCAGCGGCGGAACTGGGTCATGAACCACATGCCATCGGACAGGTAGGGCAGGTTCACTTCGCCGTTGCCGTGGAAACGCATCGCGTGAGGGTCCTGCCAGCTGTTGCCCAGCCCGTCGGCGTAAATCCCCAACAGGCGCGGCTCGATGCAATCCAGCGGTGCGTCCAGGTATTCGGGGGCACTCAATAGTTGTGCGGTGCTGCGGCGGTTCTCGGTGCTTTGCTCAATGAAGCGACTGGCTTGCAGGATCGCCATCACCAGTGCGCGGGCGGTATTGGGGTATTGCTCGACGAATGCACGGGTGCAGCCGAGGACTTTTTCCGGGTGATCGGGCCAGATGGTTTGAGTCGTCGCCAGGGTGAAGCCCAGGTTCTGTTTGACCGCACTGGCGCACCACGGCTCGCCCACGCAGAACCCGTCGATCCGTCCGGCCTGCAGGTGGGCGATCATTTGCGGCGGCGGTACCACCACACTGTCGACATCCGACAGCGGATGGATGCCTTGAGCGGCGAGCCAGTAATAGAGCCACATGGCGTGGGTGCCAGTGGGGAAGGTCTGGGCGAAAGTCAGTTTCGGGCGAGTTTGGTGCACATGCTGTTCCAGTGCCTCAGGACTGGTCACGCCTTGGGCCTGCAAGCCATGGGAAAGGTTGATGCTCTGGCCGTTCTGGTTCAGCCCCATCAACACCGCCATGTCGGTCGGCGCGACCCCGCCGATGCCCAGGTGCACCGCGTAGATCAGGCCATAAAGGCTGTGGGCGGCATCGATTTCACCGCTGACCAGCTTGTCCCGCAGGTTGGCCCAGGACGCTTGGCGCTTGAGGTTCAAAGTCAGCCCGTAAGGCTGGGCAAAGCCCTGGGTGGCGGCCACCACCAGCGGCGCGCAGTCGCTCAAGGCCATGAAGCCAAGATTGATCGCGCTCTTTTCCGGGGCATCGCTGCCGTTGACCCAGGCCAGGGGGTTGGCTGGAATTTCATTCATCGCGCATCACCTTTCCACAAAAAAAGGCGCCGTATCCGGACGCTTGCAAGGCCGGATGACGACGCCGTTGTCCTTCAAATACAGTGTGGCACTCATTCCGTCGTTGGCATGGGTGCCGATGAACGCAAGTGGTGCAAGGCATATGCCATCGCCGCTGTTTTGTGCAGGCGCCTCGCGTGCATCGTCGTAGCCCGGCTATAATCGCCGCCTCATTTCGTCGCCCGAGTCCAAGCCGCCCATGTACACCCTGGCCCGTGAACTGCTGTTCAAACTTTCCCCGGAAACCTCTCACGATCTGTCCCTGGACCTGATCGGCGCGGGTGGACGTTTGGGCCTCAATGGTCTGCTGTGCAAGGCGCCGGCTAAATTGCCGGTGAATGTGATGGGGCTTGAGTTCCCCAACCCGGTCGGGCTGGCGGCGGGCCTGGACAAGAATGGCGCGGCCATCGACGGTTTTGCCCAGTTGGGGTTCGGTTTCGTCGAAATCGGCACCGTCACCCCGCGTGCCCAGCCGGGCAACCCCAAGCCACGGATTTTCCGCCTGCCGCAAGCCGAGGCGATCATCAACCGCATGGGCTTTAACAACCTGGGCGTCGACCATTTGCTGGGGCGTGTGGCTGCCGCCAAGTACAAGGGCGTGCTGGGCATCAACATCGGCAAGAACTTCGATACACCGGTGGAGCGCGCGGTCGACGATTATCTGATCTGCCTGGACAAGGTCTACGCCCACGCCAGTTATGTGACCGTCAACGTCAGTTCCCCGAACACTCCGGGGCTGCGCAGCCTGCAATTTGGTGATTCGCTCAAGCAACTGCTGGCTGACCTGGCTCGACGTCGCGCCGAATTGGCGGTGATCCATGGCAAGCATGTGCCACTGGCCATCAAGATCGCCCCGGACATGACCGACGAAGAGACCGCACAGGTGGCCCAGGCCCTGATCGACACCGGAATGGACGCGGTGATTGCCACCAACACGACGCTGGGTCGCGAAGGCGTCGAAGGGGTGGAACACGCCGACGAGGCGGGCGGGCTGTCCGGTGCGCCGGTGCGGGACAAGAGCACCCATACCGTGAAAGTGCTGGCCGCCGAACTGGCGGGGCGCTTGCCGATCATCGCGGCGGGTGGCATCACCGAGGGCAAGCATGCTGCCGAAAAAATCAGCGCAGGCGCGAGCCTGGTGCAGATTTATTCGGGCTTTATCTATAAGGGGCCGGCGTTGATTCGGGAATCGGTGGATGCGATTGCTGCATTGCGTTGATTCTCAAGGTGCAACGCGATTCAACTGTGGCGAGGGGATTTATCCCCGCTGGGGCGCGAAGCGGCCCCAAACAGCTCACTCGTTAAACCTGACACTCTGAGGGGCTGCTGCGCAGCCCAGCGGGGATAAATCCCCTCGCCACAACTGTATTCACAGCCCAGCTTTTTGCAGTGTTCATGAAACCCAGGCATTAAAAAGGGCTCCTCGAAGGAGCCCCCTGGGCCGAAGCCCGCCGTCCGGATGGGACGTGCGTGGTTAAATCGATGTGAGTATCAAATTGTCGAGTTCTTGAGTGTTAAGCCCTGTGTCAGCCGACGGCGTGAAGTTCGTTGAGTCTATGGATACCCGCAGTGCCGGTCATACCGTCCCAATTGTCGCCGCGTCCTTCTCGCCAGCCATTGATCCAGGCTTGACGTACCGACGGTAGAGTAAAGGGGCAAAGCTCACGGGATTTACCACCAACGCCATATTGGTAACCGCGTAAAAATGCTCTTTCCAACGGATCACGCTTAAGTCTTCTCATAGGGTGTTGCCCTCACTTGTTGACTGTTGCTTAGCGTCGACCTCTATTGAGGCCGGGGCAGAATCATTCTGCCGTTGGTGGCTCGTTGCCGGCGTGACGAGCCGAGGTGTTGACGCCGTTGCGACGTCAACCTGTGTTGAGTTCTAACCAAAGCGTCACATGGATGGAATGATCGTTTTGTCATAAGCACGTAACAATAAAGATGTTAGGGCGATAAGTAACATGATGTTCGTCACCCGCTTTCAGGCAAGACCCCTGTATGATCGGCCCTGCATCGAAGGGTGCAGCCCTCAGGCGAATGAGAATGTCCCCCCGTTGCACTCGGGTACTATTCGACGAAAGGGTCGAGTTTTCACAATTTGTTGCACAGAATTTTTTATCTGCCCTCGCCTCTAAGCTCTTTTAACCTGAGCGGCGAGGGTGGCACGGCACACTTTCGTGCCACACGGGTGTTCTTGAGAAAAGCACCTGATTGAACCCGGCCCGGCAATGCGTTGCCCGGTCCACTTAGCCAAAGGCTCTGGAAATCCCATGTCCGATCGTTTCGAACTCTTCCTCACTTGCCCCAAAGGTCTTGAAGGCCTGCTGATCGAGGAAGCCGTCGGGCTTGGCCTTGAAGAGGCGCGTGAGCACACCTCGGCCGTGCGCGGCATGGCCGACATGGAAACGGCTTATCGCCTGTGCCTGTGGTCGCGCCTGGCCAACCGCGTATTGCTGGTGCTCAAGCGCTTCCCGATGAAGGATGCCGAAGACTTGTATCACGGCGTGCTGGATGTGGATTGGCAAGACCACATGCTCGCCGATGGCACCCTGGCGGTGGAGTTCAGCGGCCACGGCTCGGGTATCGACAACACCCACTTCGGCGCCTTGAAGGTCAAGGACGCCATTGTCGACAAGCTGCGTACCCCGACAGGCGAGCGGCCATCCATCGACAAGCTCAACCCGGACCTGCGCATCCACCTGCGCCTGGACCGCGGCGAAGCGATCCTTTCCCTGGACCTTTCTGGCCACAGCCTGCACCAGCGCGGCTATCGCCTGCAGCAAGGCGCCGCGCCCCTGAAAGAAAACCTCGCCGCGGCCATCCTGATCCGTGCCGGCTGGCCGCGTATTGCCGCTGAAGGCGGGGCGTTGGCTGACCCGATGTGCGGCGTCGGTACCTTCCTGGTGGAAGCCGGCATGATCGCCGCCGACATGGCGCCGAACCTGCGTCGCCAGCAGTGGGGTTTTACCGCCTGGCTCGGCCATGTGCCGGCGTTGTGGAAGAAGCTCCACGAAGAAGCCACCGAGCGTGCCGCTGCCGGCCTGGCCAAGCCACCATTGTGGATTCGCGGCTACGAAGCCGACCCACGGCTGATCCAGCCGGGCCGCAACAACGTTGAGCGGGCGGGCCTGAGCGAGTGGATCAAGATTTATCAGGGGGAAGTCGCCACGTTCGAACCCCGCCCGGACCAGAACCAGAAAGGCCTGGTGATCTGCAACCCGCCGTACGGCGAGCGTCTGGGCGACGAAGCCAGCTTGCTCTATCTCTATCAGAACCTCGGCGAGCGCCTGCGCCAGGCCTGCCTGAACTGGGAGGCCGCAGTGTTCACCGGCGCGCCGGACCTGGGCAAGCGCATGGGCATTCGCAGTCACAAGCAGTATTCGTTCTGGAACGGCGCCTTGCCGTGCAAATTGCTGCTGATCAAGGTCCTGCCCGATCAGTTCGTCACCGGCGAGCGTCGTACCCCGGAACAGCGCCAGGCCGAGCGTGAGCAGGCTGAGTACGATCAGGCGCCGGAAGTACCGCAAGAGCGCCAGTACAACAAGAACGGTAACCCGATCAAGCCGGCACCGGCTCCGGCTCCTGTGGTCGAGCAGGCCCGTTTGAGCGAAGGCGGGCAGATGTTCGCCAATCGCCTGCAAAAAAACCTCAAGCTGCTGAGTAAATGGGCCAAGCGTGAAGGCGTGGACTGCTACCGGGTCTACGATGCCGACATGCCGGAATACTCCATGGCCATCGACCTGTACCACGATTGGGTTCACGTCCAGGAATACGTCGCGCCAAAATCCATCGACCCGGAAAAGGCCTCGGCCCGGCTGTTCGACGCCCTGGCGGCGATTCCCCAGGCACTGAACGTCGACAAGAGCCGCGTGGTGATCAAGCGTCGCGAGCGGCAGAGCGGCACCAAGCAGTACGAGCGCCAGAGCACCCAGGGCAAGTTCACCGAGGTCAACGAAGGCGGCGTGAAGCTGCTGGTCAACCTCACCGACTACCTGGACACCGGGCTGTTTCTCGACCACCGGCCGATGCGCCTGCGGATCCAGAAAGAGGCGGCCGGCAAGCGCTTCCTCAATCTGTTCTGCTATACCGCGACCGCCAGTGTCCACGCTGCCAAGGGCGGTGCGCGCAGCACCACCAGTGTCGACCTGTCGAAAACCTACCTGGACTGGGCGCGGCGCAATCTGTCGCTCAATGGTTTTTCGGACAAGAATCGCCTGGAGCAGGGCGACGTGATGGCTTGGCTTGAAGCCAGTCGTGACGAATACGACCTGATCTTCATCGATCCGCCGACATTCTCAAATTCCAAGCGCATGGAAGGGGTGTTTGACGTGCAGCGCGACCACGTCCAACTGCTGGACCTGGCCATGGCCCGCCTGGCGCCGGGTGGTGTGCTGTACTTCTCCAACAACTTCCGCAAGTTCCAGCTCGAGGACAATCTGGCGGAGCGTTACGCGGTGGAGGAAATCACCGCCAAGACCATCGATCCGGATTTTGCCCGCAATGGCAAGATTCACCGTGCCTGGAAAATCATGGCCCGCTGACCTATAGCCGATTGGATCCATGGAAGCCTTGAAACTCAAGGCTTTCAGGCGTTTTTGTGCTGGTCAAAGTGATGGCTAATAGCTATAACTTAAGCCTGTGGACAGGGCAGTACCTACTGCCTGCCCCTTTCTGAGTTGTATTTATGGCATTGCATCAGGTACGCCCCAGAATCCTGGGTTTTATCAGCGAAGATGTGTCGGCCTGGCTGGTGGCTTCGCTGGTGCTGCTGGCCGGTGCGTTCCTGACCGGTTTGCTGACCTGGGCGATGGCCAATCTGTTTGACCAGCAATTGCGCCAGCGCTTTGAACTGCAAGCCGATGAACGCTTTAGCCGCATCGAGGAACGTTTTCAGGACCAGGAGCAACGTCTCGACAGCCTGAGGCGTTTCTTTGCCAACTCGGCCGGGGTTTCCGAGAGGGAATTCCATGGCTATGCCGAAGCGTTGCTGCGGCGCACCCAGGCGTTCGCCTGGGCGCCTCGGGTGCTGCGCGACGAACGATCATCGTTCGAACAACAAGCCCGCACCGAGGGGGGCGATACGTTTTCCATCCGTGAGCCCGACGACTCCGGTGGCTTGCGTCTGGCCGCCGAACGGGACGAATACGTGCCGGTGTTGTACCTCCAGAATCAACCTTCCTTCAAGGCTCCACGGGGCTTGGACCTGCTCGCCCAGCCCTTGCGCCGTGCCACCCTTGAGCGCGCTCGCCATCGGGAGACCATAGTGGTATCGCAACCTTTGGACCTGGCGGGAGAGGCCGCCACCGCCACCCGCGGGGTGTTGCTGGTCGCGCCGGTCTCCAAGGCGTGGTCCAAGGAACCTTTCGGTTACGTCGTGGCTGCCGTCAGCATGCGCCAACTGGTGGGTGATGGCCTGCCGGCGCCCGGTCAGGACAACCTTTCGATGCGGGTCATGGACCTGTCCACGGACGATCGGGAGGAAGTGCTGTTCGAGTCACTCGATCCACCGGGCGAAAGTGACTTGTCGGCGACCCGCCTGTTGCGCCTGGCCGATCGTGACTATCGGATAGAGTTGCGGCCCAGTCACATGTTCCTGTCCACCAACCCTTCCTCGGTGGCCAGCCTGGTGGTATTGGGGGGCTTGCTCAGCCTGCTCCTCAGTGCGCTGCTGTATGTGCTGGTCAGCCAGCGACAGCGGGCCCTGCAGTTGGTCGAGCTGCGGACCCGAGAGCTGCGCGAGCGTGAGCAGGAACTGCGGGGCACTCATGGTCAGTTGCGTGGTGTGCTGAATGCCGCGACCCAGGTTGCGATCATCGCCACGGATCTTCGCGGGGTGATCACCACGTTCAATGCGGGCGCCGAGCAGATGCTTGGCTACGACAGCGGCGAGGTTCTGCACTGCATGACCCTCGAAAGCCTTCACTTGCCGCGCGAGCTCCAGGCCCGGGCCGTACAACTTGCTGCGCGTTATGGCAAACCGATTCCCACGTGCCACGCAATGTTGGTCGAGGGCGGCGAACAGGGTGGCCAGCAGGCCCGGGAATGGACTCTGGTGCGCCGCGATGGCAGCCATCTGACCGTGAACATGCTGGCGACACCGATGCTCGATGATCAGGGGCTGTGGGTCGGGCATCTGGCGATCTGCATCGACATCACCGAACGCAAGCGCGTTCATGAGGCCTTGGCCGCCCGGGACCTGTTGCTGAAAAAACTCAGTGCCCACGTGCCTGGGGGCATCTACCAGTTCAAGATGGATTTCAATGGGCGTTTCAGCGTGATTTATGCCAGTGATGGCATTCGCGATATCTATGAACTGGAGCCCGAGACACTGGTGCGCAACGCCGAATCGATTTTCTCGCGCATCCATCCGCTGGACAGTGCGCGCGTGCGCAGATCGATCCGCACTTCGGCCGACACCCTGAGCCCATGGCGCGAGGAGTATCGCCTGCAGCTGCCGCAGCGGGGGTTGCGTTGGGTGCGCGGCGAGGCCACGCCTGAGGAGCTGCCAGGCGGCGGGGTGTTGTGGCACGGTTATATTTCCGACATTTCCGATCTCAAGCGGGTGGAAGAAGAACTGCGAGCCTTGTCAGTGACCGACGCCCTGACAGGTATTCGCAACCGGCGCTATTTCCAGGAGCGCCTGACCACGGAGATGGCGCGGGTGGAGCGGGGCACCGGCGAGTTGGCGGTCATCATGCTCGACATCGATCACTTCAAGCGCATCAACGATCAGCATGGTCATGCAGTGGGCGATCGGGTGTTGCAGGCGGTTTGCCAGCGCATCACCCAGCGGCTGCGACGTACCGACGTGTTCTGTCGGCTGGGCGGTGAAGAGTTCGTAGTGTTATGCCCGGACACCGACGGCGAAAGTGCCCAGGCCTTGGCCACAGGGTTGTGGGAAGGGCTGCGCAGCGCGCCGATCGAGGACGTGGGTGTCATCACGGCCAGCTTCGGTATCGCCACCTGGCGCGTGGGGGAGGGGGCGGATGCGCTGCTGCTGCGGGCCGACTCGGGGGTGTACGCGGCCAAGCAGGCCGGACGGGATCGGGTTGAGGTGCAGTTGGGGTAGGCGTTCGCGCCGGTGATCGATGTGGGAGCGAGCCTGCTCGCGATAACGGTGTGCCATTCAACATCGCTGTTCACTGGCTGACGCATCGCGAGCAGGCTCGCTCCCACATTCAATTTGGTACGGGTTTAGAGCACCGAAGCCGTCTGCGGCAGTTTCGGCTGGCGGTACAGGTCCAGCAGCACCTGGTCCAGCACCGACGAAGCGCCCCATGGCCGCGGATCGTTGAGAATCGCCACGACGGCCCAGGTGTTGCCGTTGATGTCACGGCTGTAGCCCGCGATGGCGCGAACGGTGTTCAGGGTGCCGGTCTTGACGTGCGCTTCGCCGGCCATGGCGGTGGTCTTGAGACGTTTGCGCATGGTGCCGTCGGTGCCGGCGATGGGCATCGAACTGATGAATTCGGCGGAGTACGGGCTGCGCCACGCGGCTTGCAGCATTGCCGCCATTTCCCGGGCACTCACCCTTTCGGCGCGGGACAGGCCGGAGCCGTTTTCCATGACCAGGTGCGGCGCGGTGATGCCTTTCCTGGCCAGCCACTGGCGTACCACCCGCTGTGCCGCTTTGGCGTCGTCACCGTCGGCTTCGTTGCGGAACTCTGCGCCCAGGCTCAGGAATAATTGCTGGGCCATGGTGTTGTTACTGTATTTGTTGATGTCGCGAATGATCTCCGCCAGGTCCGGCGAGAACGCCCGGGCCAGCACCTTGGCGCTGCTCGGGGTCGCCGCCAGGCGGTCCTTGCCCTGAATGCTGCCGCCCAGTTCCTTCCAGATCGCCCGCACCGCTCCGGCGGTGTAGGTGGGGTGGTCCAGCAGCGCCAGGTAAGTCTGGGAGCTGCAACCGTCACCGAGCTGGCCGCCGACGGTCACGGTCACGCTGCCGTCTGCCTGGGGCACCGGGTTGTAGCGCACGCCACCGGTGCATTGCTTGGAGTTGAGTGCCTTGACCTGGTTTTCGATGCGAATGCTGGCAATCGGCGGCTCCACCGACACCAGCACCCGGCCGGCGTCATTGCGGGCGACAAAACGCAGGGCCTTGAGGTTGACCAGCAAGGAGTCGGGCTTGACCAGGAACGGTTTGTTCTTGTCGTTGCCGTCGTCGTTGAATTCAGGCAACTGCGGTTTGATGAAGAAACCACGGTCCAGCACCAGGTCCCCGGTCACCTGTTGCACGCCATTGGCCCGCAGGTCGCGCATCAGCAGCCAGAGTTTTTCCATGTTCAGCTTGGGGTCGCCGCCACCCTTGAGGTACAGGTTGCCGTTGAGAATCCCGCCGCTGAGGGTGCCGTCGGTATAGAACTCGGTTTTCCACTGGTGATTGGGCCCCAGCATCTCCAGGGCGGCATAGGTGGTCACCAGCTTCATGGTGGAGGCCGGGTTCACCGAGACGTCGGCGTTGTACAGGGTCGGGGTGCCAGGGCCGTTGAGCGGGATCATCACCAGGGACAAGGCGTTGTTTTGCAGCTTGCTGTTCTTGAGGGCCTTTTGCACATTGGGCGTCAGGGCCGTGTTGATAGTGGCGGCGCTGGTGGATGCGGGCAGGGCCAGGGGAAGAAGAAGGCTGGCCAAAAGCAGTGGACGCAAAGATCTGATCATTTGAAATAAAACCCTACGGGCGAGGGGGAAAAAACGAGGACATGAAAATGAACGCCCTCAACGTCATGAAAGTGTCGGCATTATGCCCCAAGGTGCAACGGCTTGTGCCGTGCCTGAGCCCTTCGGGGCGCTATTTTTTACCGACGGTAGGCCCACACACCCGATCAGGCGGGCAAACAGTGCACCAAACTGGTAGAGTGCCGGCCGTTATTACTTATGAGGATTGTTCCAATGGCGACTAACCGTTCCCAGCGTCTGCGCAAAAAACTGTGCGTGGATGAATTTCAAGAGCTGGGTTTCGAACTGAACCTGGATTTCAAAGAAGATCTGGCCGATGAGGCCGTTGACGCTTTCCTCGACGCTTTCCTGAAAGAAGCCATGGAAGCCAATGGCCTGGGCTATGTTGGCGGCGACGACTACGGTCTGGTTTGCCTGCAGAAGCGTGGCTCGGTGTCCGAAGAGCAGCGTGCGGCCGTTGAAGCCTGGCTCAAGGCGCGTCCTGAGCTGACCAGCGTTGAAGTCAGCCCGCTGATGGACGTCTGGTACCCGGAAAAGCCGATCAATCCGGTCGCTTGATGGTCTGAAACCGGCAGCCCGTTTGGGTGCCGGTTTTTTTGTGCCTGTCGGTTGGGGTTATCGTTCCCACGCTCCGCGTGGGAATGCCTCTAGGGACGCTCCGCGTCCAGTGACGCGGAGCGTCACGGGTGGCATGCCCACGCAGAGCGTGGGCACGATCAATCGTTACGCCAGTTCAGGATCACTAAGGTCAACACCCCCGCGACAATCCCCCAGAACGCCGAACCGATGGAAAACAGCGTCAACCCCGATGCCGTGACCATGAAGGTGATCAGTGCTGCCTCCCGTTCCCGGGCTTCGCTCATGGCGATGCTCAAGCCATTGATGATTGAGCCGAACAGCGCCAGCGCCGCGATGGACAGTACCAACTCCTTGGGCAGCGCCGCGAACAACGCCGCCAGTGTCGCGCCGAACACCCCGGCAAGCCCATAGAAAACCCCGCACCAGACTGCTGCCGTATAGCGTTTGTTACGATCCTCATGGGCGTGGGGCCCAGTGCAGATGGCCGCACTGATGGCCGCCAGGTTAATGCCGTGGGAGCCGAACGGTGCTAGCAGCAGCGAGGCGATGCCGGTGCTGGTGATCAGCGGCGAGGCCGGTACGTTGTAACCGTCGGCCCGCAGCACCGCGATGCCAGGCATGTTTTGCGAAGTCATCGCCACCACGAACAATGGAATGCCGATGCTGATGGTGGCCGCCAGGGAGAAATGCGGCGTGGTCCATACCGGTGTGGCGACTTCCAGGGCAAAGCCGCTGAAGTCCAGCAGCCCCATCAAGCCTGACAAAGCTGTACCGATCAGTAACGCCGCCAGCACCGCGTAGCGCGGCGACAGGCGCTTGACGATCAGGTAGGTGAAAAACATCCCCAGCACCAGACCGGTTCGATGCTGGGCGGCGACGAAAATCTCGCTGCCGATCTTGAACAGGATCCCCGCCAGCAATGCCGCCGCCAGCGAGGCCGGAATGCGCTTGACCAGGCGCTCGAAGCTGCCGGTCAGGCCACAGATCGTCACCAGCACCGCGCAGGTGATGTAGGCGCCGATGGCCTCGCCATAACTGACCCCGCCCAGGCTGGTGATCAGCAGCGCCGCGCCGGGTGTCGACCAGGCGATGGTGATCGGTGTGCGATACCGCAATGACAGGCCAATGGAGCACACGGCCATGCCGATGGAAATCGCCCAGATCCACGAAGAAATCTGCCCGCTGGTCAGCCCCGCCGCCTGTCCGGCCTGGAACATCAACACCAGCGAACTGGTGTAGCCGGTCATCATGGCGATGAAACCGGCGACGATCGCCGATGGCGATGTATCGGCCAACGGACGAAGTGGCGTGGTCGTGACTTCGGTCATGGTGGGCGGTGGTCCTTGTTGTAAATTGCAGGAGGGCGGGGGCCACAGATTCGGGGTTTAAGCCTAAACTCAACTCCGTTGCCAATTGCAATACAGCCACGTCCGTAAACAGCCGTACAGTCGTGTTGCCATCAGAGGTTGTGTACAATCGACGTATTATTTACGTGATACTTGTCAGCGACCCGCTGAGGCGTATTACAGTCACGGTCAATTCGCCGCAGTTCTCCGACTCGAGTGCCCATGAACGAACAGTTGCAGCCCCTCAAGAAACAACCGCGAGCAGGCAAAGCCGGCCGCAGCGGAACCCAGGACGATATTGTCTATGCGCATATTTTCGAGGCCATCCTCGAACAGCGTCTGGCGCCCGGTACAAAGTTGAGCGAAGAGGCGTTGGGGGAGATTTTCGGGGTCAGTCGCACCATCATTCGCCGCGCGTTGTCGCGCTTGGCCCATGAAGGTGTGGTGCTGTTGCGGCCCAATCGCGGCGCCGTGGTGGCCAGCCCGAGTGTTGAAGAGGCCCGCCAGGTATTCATGGCCCGGCGTCTGGTGGAGCGGGCCATCACCGAACTGGCCGTGCAGCACGCCACCGCCGAGCAGCTTGCCGAGCTGCGGCAGATGGTCAGCGACGAGCGCGACAGTTTTTCCCGTGGTGACCGTGGCGCCGGCATCCGCCTGTCAGGCGAGTTCCACCTCAAGCTGGCCGAGGCGGCGAAGAATGCCCCGCTGATCAGCTTCCAGCGCAGCCTGGTGTCGCAGACCTCGCTGATCATCGCCCAGTATGAAAGCGGCAACCGCTCCCACTGTTCCTACGACGAACACACTCAATTGATCGACGCCATCGAGGCCCGCGACGCCACCCTGGCGGTGGACCTGATGATGCACCACATGGACCACATCGACAGCAAGCTCAACCTCGACGAAGAAAGCGCGTCGGATGATTTGCATGCGGTGTTTTCGCATTTGTTGCAGAGCAAGAAGCCAGGGCGGTCGACGGCCAAGCTTTGATGGGTTGAATCAGGCGTACCGAGTTGCCTTCATCGCGAGCAGGCTCGCTCCCCCAAGGGTTATGTGACTGAGACAAATCCACTGTGGGAGCGAGCCTGCTCGCGATTGGCGGTCTGATAGGCGCTAGAAATCTAGCGCTCATGCACCAACCGGCCCGCCGCAAAAGTCTGCGCCACCGTCCGATCATCCCCCAACGTCATCAACACAAACAACTTCTCGGCAATGTCCCGGGCCTGCTTGAGGCGATAGCTCAACAGCGGCGTGGCGTTGTAGTCCAACACCAGAAAGTCCGCATCGCTGCCCGGCTGCAAGGTCCCGATCCGGTCTTCCAGGCGCAAGGCCCGGGCGCCGCCAAGCGTGGCCAGGTACAGCGACTTGAACGGGCTCAGGCGGGCGCCCTGCAACTGCATCACCTTGTAGGCTTCGTTCAGGGTTTGCAGCAGCGAAAAACTGGTGCCGCCCCCCACATCCGTACCCAACCCCACGTTCACTTTGTGCTTCTCGGCCATTGGCAGGTTGAACAGGCCGCTGCCGAGGAAAAAGTTCGAGGTCGGGCAGAACGCGATGGCCGAACCGGTCTCGGCCAGGCGCGCGCATTCGTCGTCACACAGGTGCACGCCGTGGGCGAACACCGAGCGTTCGCCGAGCAGTTGGTAGTGGTCGTAGACGTCCAGATAACCTTTGCGCTCGGGGAACAGTTCCTTGACCCATTGCACTTCCTGCAGGTTCTCACTGATGTGAGTCTGCATGTACAGGTCGGGATATTCCCCCAGCAACTGACCCGCCAGGGCCAGTTGTTCCGGCGTGCTGGTCGGCGCAAAACGCGGGGTCACGGCGTAATGCAGGCGGCCCTTGCCATGCCAGCGCTCGATCAGCGCTTTGCTTTGGGTGTAGCTGGATTCGGCGGTGTCGGTCAGGTAGTCCGGGGCGTTGCGATCCATCATCACTTTGCCGGCGATCATCCGCAGGTCGAGTTTCTCGGCCACCTCGAAAAACGCGTTCACCGATTGCGGGTGCACACTGCCGAACACCAGCGCGGTGGTGGTGCCGTTGCGCAGCAGTTCCTTGACGAAAATATCGGCGACAGCGTCGGCATGGGCCTTGTCGGCGAACTGACTTTCGCACGGGAAGGTGTAGGTGTTGAGCCAGTCCAGCAATTGCTCGCCGTAAGCCCCGACCATGCCGGTCTGTGGCAGGTGGATGTGGGTGTCGATGAAGCCGGGCGTGATCAGCGCGTCCTGGTAATGAGTGATCTCGATGTCGGCCTCCAGGGTCGGCAGCAACTCGCTGGCGTGGCCGATGGCGCTGATCTGGCCGTTTTCCACCACCAGCAGGCCGTCTTCAAAATATTCATAGGACGCTTCAATGCCGACTTCGGCGGGGTCGGCAAGGCTGTGGAGCAGGGCGGCGCGGTAGGCTTTACGTGTCAGGGGCATGGGAATTCTCAACGATTGTTCAACGGTTCGCCTGGCTGCGGCGCGAGGCCGGCAACAGCTTGGCAATCGGTTCGGCGCGCGTGGTGTGCTGGCCGAAATCCGCGTTATAGGTGGCGATGATTTCACCGGCGATGGAGATGGCGATTTCCACAGGCAACTTGCCTTTGACGTCGCCAATGCCCATCGGGCAGCGCATGCGCTGCAAGGTGCTGCTGTCGAAGCCGCGATCGCGCAGGCGATGTTCGAACTTGACCCGTTTGGTTTTCGAACCGATCAGGCCGAAGTAGGCGAAGTCGTTGCGCTTGAGGATCGCGGCGCTCAGTTCCAGATCGAGTTGATGGTTGTGGGTCATGACGATGCAGTAGCTGCCAGCGGGCAGCTCGTCGATTTCATCCAGCGGCTCTTCACTGACGATCTTGCGCACGCCGTGGGGCAGGTGTTCAGGAAACTCCGCTTCCCGGGAGTCGATCCAGCGCACCTTGCAGGGCAGGCTCGCCAGCAGCGGCACCAGGGCGCGGCCGACGTGGCCGGCGCCGAATACGGCGATCTGCGCCTGGACCTGGCCCATGGGTTCGAACAGCAACACGGTCACGCCGCCGCAGCACTGGCCCAGGCTGGCACCGAGGCTGAAGCGCTCCAGATGGGTGCTTTGCTGGCCGCTGGCGATCATCTGCCGGGCGATCTCCATGGCCTTGTATTCCAGGTGGCCGCCACCGATGGTGTCGAACGTCTGGCTGGCGCTGATCACCATTTTCGAACCGGCATTGCGCGGGGTCGAGCCGAGTTCTTCGATGATCGTCACCAGCATGCAGGGTTCACCGCGATCTTGCAGGTCGGCGAGGGCGCTGATCCAGTTGTACATATTTCACCTCAACTGATCGTTCCCACGCTCTGCGTGGGAATGCATCTTTGGACGCTCCGCGTCCGCTCTTCAAACTTCGACGCAGAGCGTCGGGGGCTGCATTCCCACGCAGAGCGTGGGAACGATCATCAAATGGCTTCGGGCTCGGCTTCCTTAACCTTCGCCACCCGCAACCCACGCATCTGCTCACATCCCCACAACACCCGCTCCGGTGTCGCCGGTGCATCGATTTTCGGTTGGTGCTGGTAATCCCCCAGGCTCGCCACGGCATCCTTGATGGCGCACCACGCGGCGATGCCGAGCATGAACGGCGGTTCGCCCACGGCTTTGGAATGGAACACCGTGTCTTCCGGGTTCTTGCGGTTTTCCACCAGCTTGACCCGCAGATCCAACGGCATGTCGGCCACCGCCGGAATCTTGTAGCTGGCCGGGCCGCAGGTCTGTAGCTTGCCTTTGTCGTTCCATACCAGCTCTTCCATGGTCAGCCAGCCCATGCCCTGGATGTAACCGCCCTCGACCTGGCCGATGTCGATGGCCGGGTTTAGCGAGGCGCCGACGTCGTGGAGGATGTCGGTGCGCAGCATCTTGTATTCGCCGGTCAGGGTGTCGACGATCACCTCGGCGCACGCCGCGCCATAGGCGTAGTAGTAGAACGGCCGCCCTCGGGCCTGGCTGCGGTCGTAGTAGATTTTCGGGGTCTTGTAGAAACCGGTGCTCGACAGCGAAACCTGGGCGAAATACGCCTGCTGCACCAGCGCCTCGAACGTCAGGATGTGATCGCGCACCCGCACATGGCCGTTGTGGAACGCCACGTCTTCTTCGCTGACCTTGTACTGCCGCGCGGCGAACTCCACCAGGCGCTGCTTGATGGTTTCGGCGGCATTCTGCGCAGCCTTGCCATTGAGGTCGGCACCGCTGGAGGCAGCGGTGGGCGAGGTGTTCGGCACCTTGTCGGTGTTGGTCGCGGTGATCTGTACCCGGTCCATTTCCACCTGGAACACTTCGGCCACCACTTGCGCGACTTTGGTGTTCAAGCCCTGGCCCATTTCCGTGCCGCCATGGTTCAGGTGGATGCTGCCGTCGGTATAGACATGAATCAGCGCCCCGGCCTGGTTGAGGAAGCTGGCGGTGAAGGAAATACCAAATTTCACCGGGGTCAGCGCCAGGCCTTTTTTCAGAATCGGGCTATTGGCGTTGTAGCGGCGGATCGCTTCGCGGCGCTCGGCATACTGGCTGCTTTGCTCGAGTTCGGCGGTCATCTCCTCGAGCATGTTGTGCTCGACGGTCTGGTAGTAGTGGGTGACGTTACGCTCGGTCTTGCCGTAGTAGTTGGCCTTGCGCACCGCCAGCGGATCCAGCCCCAGATGCCGGGCGATGGCGTCCATCACCTCTTCGATGGCGACCATGCCTTGCGGCCCGCCGAAGCCACGGTAAGCGGTGTTCGACGCGGTATTGGTCTTGCAACGATGGCCGTTGATGGTTGCATCGCCCAGGTAGTAGGCGTTGTCGGCATGGAACATCGCCCGGTCGACAATCGAGGCCGACAGGTCCGGCGAGCAACCGCAGTTGCCGGCCAGCTCCAGGGCAATACCGTGCAGGCGCCCGGTGCTGTCGAAGCCGACGTCGTATTCGATGTAGAAAGGGTGGCGCTTGCCGGTCATCAGCATGTCTTCGACCCGGGGCAGGCGCATCTTGGTCGGCTGGCCGGTGAGGTGGGCGATGACCGCGCACAGGCACGCCGGGCTGGCGGCCTGGGTTTCCTTGCCACCAAAGCCGCCGCCCATGCGGCGCATGTCCACCACGACTTTGTTCATCGAAACGTCCAGCACTTCGGCCACCAGTTTCTGCACTTCGGTGGGGTTCTGTGTGGAGCAGTAGACGATCATGCCGCCGTCTTCGGTGGGCATCACCGAGGAAATCTGGGTTTCCAGGTAAAAGTGTTCCTGGCCGCCAATGTGCAGCGAGCCCTGGATACGGTGCTCGGCGCTGGCCAGTGCCGCCGCCGAATCTCCGCGCTGGTGGGTGTGGCTATCCAGCACGAAATGCCGCTTGCGCAGGGCCTCGACCACGTCCAGCACCGGTTCCAGATCTTCGTATTCGATGATGGCCGCCATCGCTGCCTTGCGCGCGGTTTCCAGGTCCCTGGCGGCAACGGCCAGCACCGGTTGGCCGACGAACTGCACGTCATCGATGGCCAATAACGGGTCACCGGGCAGCAGCGGGCCGATGTCCTTGAGGCCGGGCACGTCTGCATGGGTGATGGCGATGCGCACGCCTTCAAAGGCGTAGCAAGGCGCGGTGTCGATGCGCAAGATCCGGGCGTGGGCGCGGTCCGACAGGCGGGCGTAAACGTGCAACTGGTTCGGAAATTCCAGGCGATCGTCGATGTACTGGGCTTCGCCGGATACATGCTTGGCGGCGCTGTCATGCTTGACGCTGCGGCCCACGCCGGTGGTCAGGTCGCGGGCGAACAGTTCGGCCAGCTCGGCTTGAGTCTTCTCTACGGCGTGATGGTTAGACATAAGCGGTCACCCGAGTCTCGATGTGCGGCGTTTGCAGTTCGATGAAGTATTTGCGCAGCAGGTTGCGGGCGCTGAGCAGGCGGTATTCCTTGCTGGCGCGGAAGTCCGACAGCGGTGTGAAGTCCTCGGCCAGTGCGGCGCAGGCACGTTCGACGGTGTTGTCGTTCCACGCGGCACCGATCAACGCGGCTTCACAATGCTTGGCGCGCTTGGGCGTCGCGGCCATGCCACCGAAGGCCACCCGGGCGTCCTGGACCACGCCATGCTCGATACGCAGGTTGAACGCCGCGCATACGGCGGAAATGTCATCGTCCAGGCGCTTGGAGACCTTATAGGCGCGGAACGCTTGCTCGGCGTTGGCCCGGGGCACGATGATCTTCTCGATGAATTCGCTTTCCTGGCGGGCGGTGACCCGGTAATCGATGAAATAGTCTTCCAGCGCCAGGGTGCGGCGGGTCTGGCCCTTGCACAAGACGATCTGCGCGCCGAGGGCGATCAGCAAGGGCGGCGAGTCGCCAATCGGCGAGGCGTTGCCGATGTTGCCGCCCAAGGTGCCCTGGTTGCGGATCTGCAACGAAGCGAAGCGCTGCAGCAGTTCGCCGAAGTCCGGGTATTCAGCCTGCAAGGCTTCGTAGCAGTCGGAGAGTGCGGTGGCGGCGCCAATCTCCAGGCGATCGGCGAAACGCTCGATACGCTTGAGCTCAGCGACGTTGCCCACGTAGATCATCACCGGCAGGGTGCGATGGAACTGGGTGACTTCCAGGGCCAGGTCCGTGCCGCCGGCCAGCAGGCGCGCCTGGGGATAAGCGTCGTAAAGGTCGGCCAGGTCGGCCACGGTCAAGGGCACCAGGCAGCGTTTGTCGCCGCTGTTGAGCTCACCCGTGTCAGTCGGTGCGATGGCCTTGAGGCGAGCGATGGTCTCGGCTTCGCGGGCGTCGAACTGGTCCGCTTGCCTGGCGCAGCAGACCTGCTCGGCGGCCGCCAGAATCGGCCGGTAGCCGGTGCAGCGGCACAGATTGCCGGCCAAGGCTTCGTGGGCCTTATGGGCGTCGGGCTGTTCGCTGTTCTTTTGCAGGGCGAACAGGGACATCACGAAGCCCGGTGTGCAGAAGCCGCATTGCGAACCGTGGCAATCGACCATCGCCTGTTGGACGCTGTGCAACTGGCCCTGGTGCTTGAGGTCTTCGACGCTGATCAACTGCTTGCCGTGCAGGGACGAGACGAAGGTCAGGCACGAATTGAGGCTGCGATAACGAATGCGTTCACGGCCGTCCTCGTCGGTCTGCAACTCGCCCACCACCACGGTGCACGCACCACAGTCGCCGCTGGCGCAGCCTTCTTTGGTGCCGGATTTGCCGAGGTGTTCGCGCAAATAGTTGAGCACGGTCAGGTTCGGGTCCAGGGCGTGCTCGCTACGGAGTTCCTGGTTGAGTAAAAACTGGATCACGGAAGGCCTCGCAGACTCATTATTGTTGTATCGACTTGGGCTGAATTTAGCAGGTCTGACTTTGCGGTCAACGATTTTCTGACTTAAAGGTCAAGAAACTCCGCTTGGTCGATGAACAACGGTCTATAGACACTGTAGAACCCTGTGGGAGCCGAGCTTGCTCGCGATGACGGCGGTACATTCAGTATGGATGCATGCTGACAGACCGCTATCGCGAGCAAGCTCGGCTCCCACAGGTTCTTCCACAGATTCTGTTTCAGGATGAGGGCTCAAACTTTTTTGCTTGGATCGTGCCAAAAACCCGCTGCAGGCCCTGCGCCATGACGTATTGAGTGCGCTACACTGCGCCGCTTGTGCAAATCGAAGAGTTTGAAGGACAACCATGACGTTCAAGGCCCCGGACAGCCTCGCCGAGCAAATCGCCCATCACCTGGCCGAGCGCATCATTCGTGGTGAAATGAAGCCGGGCGAGCGCATCCAGGAGCAGAAGGTCACGCTGGCGCTCAACGTGAGTCGCGGTTCGGTCCGTGAGGCTTTGCTGATACTGGAGCGCCGGCATCTGATCGCGATCCTGCCTCGCCGTGGTGCACACGTCACCGAATTGAGCGAACACAAGGTGCGCAGCCTCTGTGCGCTGATGAGCGAGCTGTACATCCTGCTGGGCAACGCCGTGGCTCATGGCTGGCAGGAACAGGCCGACATGGCGCCGTTCATCGAGATCCAGCAGCGTCTTCAGGACGCCTTCGCGCGCCAGGACATCCGCACCTTCGTCGATGAAAGTTTCAGCGTGATGCGCGCCGCGTATCCCTTCGCCAACAACCCGTACTTGCAGGAAACCGTCGAGAACCTGCAACCGGCCATGAGCCGCGCCTACTTCCTGGCCCTGGAACAACGCAAGGCCGAGATGAGCGAATTCCTCGACCTGTTCCAGCGCTTGCTGACCGCCGTGCTGGCCCGTGATTTGCCGCAGATCCGCATCGTGCTGACGGCTTATGCCCAGCGCAGTTGCGATCTGGTGGTTTCTGCCCTGACGGCGGCCTGAACGTGCGGCTCAAATGCATCAAACTGGCGGGGTTCAAATCCTTCGTCGACCCGACCACGGTGAACTTCCCCAGTAACATGGCGGCGGTGGTCGGGCCCAACGGTTGCGGCAAGTCGAACATCATCGACGCCGTACGCTGGGTGATGGGCGAGAGCTCGGCCAAGAACCTGCGCGGCGAGTCGATGACCGACGTCATCTTCAACGGCTCCACCAGTCGCAAACCGGTGAGCCAGGCGAGCATCGAGCTGGTGTTCGACAATTCCGACGGCACCCTGATTGGCGAGTACGCGGCCTACGCGGAAATCTCCATTCGCCGCAAAGTGACCCGCGACAGCCAGAACAGTTATTTCCTCAACGGCGCCAAGTGCCGACGTCGCGATATCACCGATATTTTCCTCGGCACCGGCCTCGGCCCGCGCAGCTATTCGATCATCGAGCAGGGCATGATCTCCAAGCTGATCGAGGCCAAGCCCGAAGACCTGCGCAACTTCATCGAAGAAGCCGCCGGCATCTCCAAGTACAAGGAGCGGCGGCGCGAGACCGAAAACCGCATCCGTCGCACCCACGAAAACCTGGCCCGCCTGACCGACCTGCGCGAAGAGCTCGAACGCCAGCTCGAGCGCTTGCACCGCCAGGCCGAAGCCGCCAAGAAATATCAGGAATACAAAGGCGAAGAACGTCAGCTCAAGGCCCAGCTTTCGGCCCTGCGCTGGCAGGCGCTGAACGAGCAGGTCGGCCAGCGCGAGGCGATCATTGGCAATCAGGAAGTCAGCTTTGAAGCCCTGGTGGCCGAGCAGCGCAATGCCGACGCCGCCATCGAGCGCCTGCGTGACGGCCACCACGACCTGTCCGAACGCTTCAACCTGGTGCAAGGGCGCTTCTATTCGGTGGGTGGCGACATCGCCCGGGTCGAACAGAGCATCCAGCACGGTCAGCAACGGCTGCGCCAGCTGCAGGATGATTTGAAAGAGGCCGAGCGCGCGCGCCTGGAAACCGAATCCCACCTGGGCCACGACCGCACGTTGCTGCTGACCCTGGGCGAAGAACTGGACCGGCTCACGCCCGAGCAGGAACTCACCAGCGCCGCCGCCGAAGAGGCTGCCGCCGCCCTGGAAGAAGCCGAGCTGAGCATGCATGGCTGGCAAGAGCAGTGGGACAGTTTCAACCTGAGCTCTGCCGAGCCGCGGCGTCAGGCCGAAGTCCAGCAGTCGCGCATCCAGCAACTGGAAGCCAGCATGGAACGCCTGGCCGAGCGTCAGCGCCGTTTGGCCGAAGAGCGCGCCTTGCTCGCGGCGGACCCTGAAGACGCGGCGATTGTCGATCTGAGCGAACAACTGGCTGCCAGCGAAGCCACCCTTGAAGACTTGCAAGCCAGCGAAGATGCCCAGGTCGAGCGGCTCGAGCAACTGCGCCAGGCCTTGCAACTGGCCCTGCAGAATCAGCAGCAGGCCCAGGGTGAATTGCAGCGCCTCAATGGCCGTCTGGCTTCGCTGGAGGCCTTGCAGCAAGCGGCGCTGGACCCCGGCACCGGCGCTGCCGAATGGCTGCGCGACCAGCATCTGGCCGAGCGTCCGCGACTGGCCGAAGGCCTGAAGGTCGATGCCGGTTGGGAACTGGCGGTGGAAACCGTGCTGGGCGCCGATCTGCAAGCGGTGCTGGTGGATGACTTCGCAGGCTTCGATCTGTCGGGCTTCACTCAGGGCGATCTGCGCCTGCTCAGCCCGCCTGGCGATGGCGTGCGGATGCCGGGCAGCTTGCTGGATAAAGTCGAGGCCCAGGTCGACCTGTCTCCCTGGTTGGGGCAGGTGAAACCGGTGGACAGCCTTGAACAGGCCTTGGCCCTGCGCGGACAACTGGCGGCCGGGGAAAGCCTGATCAGCCGGGACGGCTATTGGGTCGGTCGGCATTTCCTGCGGGTGCGCCGGGCCAGCGAAGCCGAGAGCGGCATGCTTGCCCGAGGCCAGGAAATCCAGCGCCTGAGCGCCGAGCGTGAAGAACGCGAAGCGAGCGTCGAAGCCCTGGAAACCGAATTACAGAATCTGCGGGCGCAACAGCGCCAGCAGGAGAATGGTCGCGAACACTTGCGTCGGTTGTTGCAGGACGAAGCACGCCAGCAGGGCGAGCTCAAGGCGCAGTTGTCCGCCGGCAAGGCCAAGGTTGAACAACTGGCCTTGCGCCGCACGCGCCTTGAGGAAGAAATCGCCGAGCTGGGCGAGCAGCGGGCGCTGGAGCATGAGCAGATCGGTGAAGCGCGCCTGCAACTGCAGGAAGCCCTCGATGCCATGGCCGTGGACACCGAGCAGCGCGAGTTGCTGCTGGCTCAGCGCGACAGTCTGCGCGAACGCCTCGACCGGGTGCGCCAGGATGCCCGCCAGCATAAGGATCACGCCCATCAGTTGGCGGTGCGCCTGGGCTCGCTCAAGGCCCAGTACGATTCCACGCGCCAAGCGTTGGAGCGGCTGGAAATGCAGTCCGAACGCCTGACCGAAAAGCGCGAGCAATTGAGCCTGAACCTGGAGGAGGGCGAAGCGCCGCTGGAAGAGTTGCGCCTCAAACTCGAAGAGTTGCTCGACAAGCGCATGAGCGTTGATGAAGAACTCAAGACTGCGCAAATTGCCCTGGAAGATGCCGACCGCGAACTGCGCGACGCCGAAAAGCGTCGTAGCCAGGCCGAACAGCAATCCCAGCTGATCCGCAGCCAGATGGAACAGCAACGCATGGAATGGCAGGCCCTGACGGTGCGCCGCAAAGCCTTGCAGGACCAATTGCTGGAAGACGGCTACGACCTCGACGGCGTGCTCGCCACGTTGGTGGCCGGGGCCAACGAGAAAGACGCCGAAGAAGAGCTGGAACGCATCGCCGCGCGCATTCAGCGTCTGGGCGCTATCAACCTGGCGGCCATCGACGAGTACCAGCAGCAGTCCGAGCGCAAGCGCTATCTGGATGCCCAGAACGACGATCTGGTGGAAGCGTTGCAGACCCTGGAAAACGTCATCCGCAAGATCGACAAGGAAACCCGTAATCGCTTCAAGGATACCTTTGATCAGATCAACGGCGGTTTGCAGGCACTTTTCCCGAAAGTTTTCGGTGGCGGCAGCGCTTACTTGGAACTGACGGGCGAAGATTTACTCGATACAGGGGTGACCATCATGGCGCGTCCCCCGGGCAAGAAGAACAGCACCATCCATTTGCTCTCCGGGGGTGAAAAAGCGCTGACGGCATTGGCCCTGGTTTTTGCCATTTTCAAATTGAACCCGGCGCCGTTCTGCATGCTCGATGAGGTGGACGCGCCGCTGGACGACGCCAACGTGGGGCGTTATGCGCGGCTGGTAAAAGAGATGTCTGAGACTGTGCAGTTCATCTACATCACCCACAACAAGATCGCCATGGAAATGGCCGACCAGTTGATGGGCGTGACCATGCATGAGCCGGGTTGCTCGCGTCTGGTGGCCGTGGATGTGGAGGAGGCGATGGCGATGGTGGACGCGTGAAACACTGCTTGTAGGGCATCTATTTAGGATGCTGTAGGATTTTTTTGAGCCTTGGGCTTGTCGTTCAATTCACAGAATGGCGCAAGCCTACGCGACAGACGGTGTAAAGTTATCTTTGGTCGTGCTAGTTTAATGTCAATTTTTCGTATGCGTGGGCAAAACGCCATTCAGAACATAGAGTTGGCGCCACGTTTTAAAGCGGTTTGCACATAGCTAAGCCCCTTATTTTTCAGCATTTTTATAGAGGCACGGGATTACATGGAAATCGGTCTGCGCGAGTGGCTGATCGTCATCGGCATTATTGTCATTGCCGGTATTCTTTTCGACGGCTGGCGCCGCATGCGCGGCGGCAAGGGGAAACTCAAGTTTCGTCTCGACCGCAGCCTGTCGAACCTGCCGGATGACGATGGCAATGCCGAGCTGTTGGGCCCGCCCCGGGTGCTGGATACCCATAAGGAGCCGCAACTGGATGAGCATGACCTGCCGTCGATGAGCGCGCCAGTGCGCGAGCCACGGGAAACGGGTTCCAAGCGCGGCAAGCGCAACAGCGAACCGTCCCAGGGCGACCTGAACCTCAATCTTGACCTGGACGGCGGCCCGAGCTTCAGCAGCCGCGACGACGACTTCCCGGACGAGAACAAACCCGTGCGCGGCGACAAGGACCAGGCCCAGGCCGAGGAAGTGCTGGTGATCAGCGTGATCTGCCGCGACCCGGCCGGCTTCAAGGGCCCGGCGCTGTTGCAGAACATCCTGGAGAGCGGCCTGCGTTTTGGCGAGATGGACATTTTTCACCGCCATGAAAGCATGGCCGGCAACGGCGAGGTGCTGTTCTCCATGGCCAACGCGGTCAAGCCAGGCGTGTTCGACCTGGACGACATCGACCATTTCAGCACCCCGGCGGTGAGCTTCTTCCTCGGCCTGCCCGGCCCGCGTCATCCCAAGCAGGCCTTTGACGTGATGGTGGCCGCGGCGCGCAAGCTGTCCCAGGAACTCAACGGTGAGCTGAAGGACGACCAGCGCAGCGTGCTGACCGCCCAGACCATCGAACACTACCGCCAGCGCATCGTCGAATTCGAACGCCGGGCGCTGACCCAGAAGCGCTAAAGTCGGCAGAATTTTTTTGGCTGAAGGGCTTTTGTGGCGAGGGGATTTATCCCCGCTGGGCTGCGCAGCAGCCCTAAATCCTGGCGCCTTGGCCTTATCAGCTAGTTGAGTCGTTAGCTTTGGGACTGCTTCGCAGCCCAGCGGGGATAAATCCCCTCGCCACAGGTTGTATGTTCGGCGGGCTCAGGTCCGACTGCCGATGATTTCAAAAAATTGAGCAGCCTAGGCTGCTCTTTTGCTTTATGAGAGAACATCCATGACTGCCGTCCAAACCCGCATCCAACAGTTGCGTACCGAGCTGGATCAGCACAACTACCGCTACCACGTCCTCGACGAACCGAGCATCCCGGACGCCGAGTACGACCGCCTGTTCCATGAGCTCAAGGCCCTGGAAGAGCAGCATCCGGAGCTGGTGACCAGCGACTCCCCGACCCAGCGTGTCGGCAGTGTTGCACTGTCGGCCTTCAGCCAGGTCCGCCACGAAATCCCGATGCTCAGCCTGGGCAATGCCTTCGACGAAACCACCATGCGTGAATTCGACCGCCGGGTGACCGAAGGCCTCGACCTGCCCATGGGCGACTTGCTGGGCGGTGGCGCGGCGGTGGAGTACAGCTGTGAGCCGAAGCTCGACGGCCTGGCGGTCAGCCTGCTGTACCAGGACGGCCTGCTGGTGCGCGGCGCCACGCGCGGCGACGGCACCACCGGCGAAGACATCAGCGTTAACGTGCGCACGGTGCGCAACATCCCCCTCAAGTTGCAGGGCAGTGGCTGGCCGCCGGTGCTGGAAGTGCGCGGCGAGGTATACATGTCCAAGGCCGGCTTCGAGCGTCTCAACGCCACGCAACTGGAGGCGGGCGGCAAGACCTTCGCCAACCCGCGCAACGCGGCCGCGGGCAGCCTGCGCCAGCTGGATTCGAAGATCACCGCCAATCGTCCGCTGGAATTCTGCTGTTACGGCATCGGCCAGGTGACGGCGGACATTGCCGACACCCACATCGGCAATCTCAAGCAGCTCAAGGCCTGGGGCTTGCCCATCAGTCGCGAACTGAAACTGGCCCACGGCATCGACGAGTGCCTGGACTACTACCGTGACATCGGCGAGCGGCGTAACGCGCTGCCATACGAAATCGATGGCGTGGTGTTCAAGGTCAACAGCATCGCCTCCCAGCGCGAACTGGGTTTCCGCGCCCGGGAACCGCGCTGGGCCATCGCCCATAAATTCCCGGCCAGCGAAGAACTCACCGAACTGTTGGACGTCGAGTTCCAGGTCGGCCGCACCGGCGCCGTGACACCCGTTGCGCGACTCAAGCCGGTCAAGGTAGCCGGTGTGACCGTAGCCAACGCCACGCTGCACAACATGGACGAAGTGGCGCGCCTGGGCCTGATGATCGGCGACACGGTGATTATCCGCCGCGCCGGTGACGTGATCCCGCAAGTGGTGCAAGTGGTCACCGAGCGTCGCCCGGAGAACGCCCGCCCCGTTGCAATCCCGCAACAGTGCCCGGTGTGTGGCTCCCATGTGGAACGCACGCAACTGATCAAGCGCAGCAAGGGCCGTGAAACCATCAGCGAAGGCGCGGTGTACCGCTGCGTTGGTCGTCTGGCCTGTGGTGCGCAGCTCAAGCAGGCAATCATTCATTTCGTGTCGCGCCGGGCCATGGACATCGAAGGCCTGGGCGAGAAGAGTGTCGAGCAGTTGGTGGACGAAGGGCTGGTGGGCTCGCCTGCCGATCTGTATGCCCTGACCTTCGAGCAAGTGGTCGACCTGGAAGGCTTCGCCGAACTGTCGAGCAAGAACCTGTTGGCGGCCATCGTCGACAGCAAGAAGCCGAGCCTGGCGCGCTTCATCTACGCCCTCGGCATCCCGGACGTGGGCGAGGAAACCGCCAAGGTCCTGGCCCGCTCCCTCGGCTCACTGGAGCGTGTGCAAGCGGCCTTGCCGCAAGTGCTCACGTACTTGCCGGACGTCGGCCTGGAAGTGGCCCACGAGATCCACAGCTTCTTCGAAGACTCGCACAACCGCCAGGTGATCGAGGGCTTGCTGCGCCATGGCCTGGATATCCAGGACCAGGGCGAACTGGGCGCCGAGTTCTCCGCCAGCACCACCCTGGGCGGTTTCCTGGACAAGCTGAACATTCCCTCGGTCGGGCCGGGCGGGGCGCAGAAGCTGGCGGACAAGTTCGGTTCGCTCGAAGCGGTGATGAACGCCGACTGGCTGGACATGCGCCAGGCCCTGCCGGAAAAACAGGCCAACGCCGTGCGCGAGTTCTTCGCCATCGCCGCCAACCGCCAACAAGCCGAAGCCGCCGAGAAGCAACTGCAGGCCTTCGGCATGCACTGGCAGAGCGAGAAAAAAGTCGTCGAAGGTTTGCCCGAAGCCGGGCACACCTGGGTGCTGACCGGATCGCTGGAGTTGATGAGCCGCGATGTCGCCAAGGACAAACTGGAAAGCCTGGGGGCCAAGGTGGCCGGTTCCGTGTCGGCGAAAACCCATTGCGTCGTCGCCGGGCCTGGGGCCGGGTCGAAACTGACCAAGGCCAATGAGCTGGGGCTCAAGGTGCTGGATGAAGAAGCGTTTGTGGCGTTCTTGAGTCAGCACGGCATTACGGTTTAGTCATGTCGCCAGGAAACTCGGACCCATTGTGGCGAGGGGATTTATCCCCGCTAGGCTGCGCAGCAGCCCTAAAATCTGCCATCTCGGTCTGTCTGGCTGATTGAGTCGACAGGATTGGGGCCGCTGCGCGGCCCAGCGGGGATAAATCCCCTCGCCACAGGGTTATGTGGAGAGTCGGCTAGCGCGGGTCGACGTTATCCAGCGCCCGATTCACCAGCAACCCTCCCAGCTCAATCAACTGCTGAATACCCAGCGCAACATGCCGCCGCGAACCCTCCAGCTCGAACGCCAGATCACTGATCATGGCATCGGCTGAAGCCAGGGTTTCACTGAGGTTGGCGAGCAGGCATTCGGTGTCGATGCCGTTGATCACGGTGAAGAGCTGAGCGGGTGCGGGATCGGCTTCCGGCGTTTCCGGTTTTGGCTTCAGGTAGAAGTCGAGGGCGCGCTCGGCGGCTTCGTCGAGTTTCTTAGCGGCGGCGGTTTTGTGCGGGGATGTTGGATCGGTGTCCGGTGGGTTGGGGGTTGCTTTGAACATGGTGACGCTCCTATGGGATGGAGCCACCAAGGCCGTCGCTAAACAGAAATGGTGGCGGCTGCACGCAGGTTAGCGAACCGGTCATAGGCACCCGGCAGACTCGAAGGTCTCCCACATACAGCCGCCATAACGTCATTGCAGTTAGACCTGCAACGAAGCATGGGCCGCTTATGCACCTAGAATGATCCGGGTCGCTAAACCCGATCGCTGATTCGTCAGCGACCCGGAAACGATAAAGTCCGGCCCATAGGCGCACAAGCCGGCGGATTCTGGCGCAGTTGTAGGCAATGGCGCAAGGCGGGGTAGCCCGACCCGGCAGCGTCCTACACAATGCTCACAATCTTCGGATGATTCGCACGCTCCTGGGAACGATCACGCACAGGAGGGGATCTAGTCTTGCAGGCCCCCGGAGATCACCATGTACCGCTTCTTCGAGCAACTGAGTTCACGCATCGCCGCGCCCTTTACGGGCGATCGCTCGCGTAACAGCAAAATCTGGCCGTGTCGTTGCGGCCAGTCGCTGTTTTTTCGCAACAGCCAGTGCCTGGCCTGCCAGGCGGTGTTGGGCTATCAGCCCGAGCAAAGCCGCTTGTCGTCCCTGCAACCCGGCGAGCAGCCTGGCACCTGGACCCTGGATGCCGACCCACAAGCCGGGTTGTTTCGCCGTTGCGCCAACCTCGACACGCCGGCGGCCTGCAATTGGCTGCTGCCGGCCAATGGGCACGACACCTTGTGCATCGCCTGTAGCTTGAACCGCACCATTCCCGACCTGTCGATCCCGGAAAACCCCGAACGCTGGTGCAAGGTCGAAACCGCCAAGCGGCGGCTGGTGGCGCAATTGATCACCCTCGGTTTGCCTGTCATCCCAAAAACCGTCAGTGAAAGTGAGGGGCTGGCCTTCGATTTCATCGGCGTCGACCTCGATGGCACGCCTCCGACCACCGGCCACGCCAGCGGGTTGGTCACGCTCGACATCAAAGAGGCCGACGATGCCCACCGCGAGCATGTGCGCCAGCAGATGCGCGAGCCGTATCGCACTTTGCTCGGGCACTTTCGTCATGAGGTGGGGCACTACTACTGGGACCGGTTGATCGCCAACAGCCATTGGCTCGATGCATTTCGCGAGCAGTTTGGTGACGAGCGGGCCAGCTATTGCGATGCCCTGGAACGTCACTATCAGCAAGGCGCGCCGCTGGACTGGCAAACCCACTACGTCAGCGCCTACGCCACCATGCATCCTTGGGAAGACTGGGCGGAAACCTGGGCGCATTACCTGCATATGATGGACGCGGTGGACACGGCCCTGGGTTTTGGCATGAGCGCCGGGGAAATGGATTTCGACTACCAGCCGTTCCCGCCCGAGACCTTGTTCGACCCTGAACATACGGGGGGCGTGGCCTTTCTTTCGTTCGTCAACGCCTGGATCGAACTGGCCGGCATGCTCAACGAACTGTCGCGCAGCATGGGCCAACCGGATTTCTACCCGTTCGTCGTACCCGCCGCGGTGATTACCAAGCTGCATTTCATCCATCTGGTGATTCAGGAGGAGGGCGGCCGGGCTGACGAGGTGCTGCTGTAACCGCCAACTTGTGGGAGCAAGCTTTGTTCTCACAGGCAAGTGCTTGAACATCTTCAGTTTTTTAATCCGGCGCGAACGGTTGTAACTTCTCGTCAGATAGGTACAATGGCGCGGCTCGCCGTCAGGCGGGCGTCGTTATGGTGACCCCATCGGTCCCCCCGCAACGATTACCCGTGAACCTGGTCAGATCCGGAAGGAAGCAGCCACAGCGGGAACATTGTGTGCCGGGGTGTGGCTGGTGGGGTTGCCTCCATAACGCCCAGGCCTTCGTTCGCAAGGTTTGTCGAATTTTCTTATCTACTTTGTTTGTTGATCGATTACCGGTCGATATTTTCTGCTGCCTGATGGAAAGCAAAGAGCTCCAGTGCGTTGCTGCGCAGTGGGGCTTTTTGACTGGAGGGGGCAAAGGGTTTGCGTACGGGCCCTTGCAGTGCTCATTCTCGATATCGCACCAATAGTATGATAATTTGCGTGAGTCGATCATTTTCCCGGAGGCTCATCATGGGTACCGTTCGAAAAACCATCACCGTCACCGACCAACAAGACGGCTGGATCAAGGCTCAGATCGAAGCGGGTCACTACACCAATGATAGCGAATACATTCGCGATCTGATTCGGCGCGAGCAGGAGCGTAGCGCTGAACTTGAGGCTATCCGGTCCGCCCTGAAAGAGGGTGAATCCAGTGGAAAACCTCAACCATTCGATCCCGATGCGTTCAAGAAGAGAATGCTGACAGCGCATGGCTGAATACCGCCTCACACCTGCCGCCGAGCGTGATCTTGAAATTGTCTGGACCTATACCGCCCAACGATGGGGCGTGGCGCAGGCCAATCGATACGTTGATACCATCATTGCGGCGTTTTCTGAACTGGCGCAGCAGCCTAAGATAGCTCCAGCCTGTGACCATGTTCGAACTGGTTATCGCCGACGTAGTGTCGAACGACACATGATTTACTTTCGGATCACGGCTTATGGGATTGCGGTGATTCGTGTCTTGCATGATCGGATGGATACACTTCGGAATTTGTGACAGTAGCCTTTCAATAGAGCCGGACAGCGAACAAGCAAAAAAGCCAAAGAGGAACCCGATCCGTCGCACACCGACAGCCCGGACTCCTCTTTTTTCATGTCTGCTTCAAGGCTTCGACAGTGCCTGGTCTACCGCCGCAATCAGCTTCCCCAGATCCTTCGCGGTGGCTCTGTGTATGACACCAAACAGGTACGCTCGCTGTTCGTCCTCATCGTCCATGTCGGCAAAAAATGCTTTGAGCTGCACATCCAGTTTGTCGGCAAGCAAGACCAAGGCTTCCATGCTCGGGGTGTAGGTGCCGGTTTCGAAGCGGCTGATGGTTTTGGGGTCAAAACCGGTTTTTTCGCCAAGTTCAGCCTGAGTAAGCCCCGCTACTTTGCGATAGCGTCTGATGGCCGGACCCAAACTTGAAATTTGCATCGCTTAATTCCCATTTAGAATCAAGAACTTAACGATAGATTTTTGCATTAGGCAACCGCATGATCCATCACCTTGCTTTGCAAAATGTGATGTGTTTCGTAGAATCGGCCTTTGGCACGGGCATTTGGTGACCTGCTTCAGAAGCCTGGATGTGCGAAAAAGGCGAGCCTTGCGTTTTCTTGTTGTACACAAGGCGACGCTTGGCGCCTTCAGGTAGCACCGCCACGGCCCGCGCTCCAGCGTATCTCAAGGTGTTTGAGCCTAGTTGATTTTTCGCCTGTCCTGGGGCGGTGCAACCGCGCGCGACAAATGAGCCTGACTCATGGATGACTGCTTCGATGGATAAGAAGTACCGCAGAGCCGTTGACGCCGCCGCGATTTTTTCTGAAACCGATCTGAGCGGGCGCATTACCTACGTCAACGACCAGTTCTGTAAGCTTTTTGGCTACCCGCGCGATGAGCTGTTGGGGGCTAACCATCGCCTGATCAACTCCGGCCAACACCCGGACGAGTTCTTCAGCGCCATGTGGCGCACCATCGCCCTGGGGCAGGTCTGGAAGGGTGAGATCTGCAACCGGGCCAAGGACGGTACGCTGCATTGGGTCGATACCACTCTGGTGCCGGTGATCGACGATGCGACCGGTCAGATCGAGCGCTATCTGGCGATTCGTTTTGATGTCAGCGAGAAGCGTCAGTTGTTGCATTCGCTGCAATGGCGGGTCGGTCACGACGTGTTGACCGGGTTGCCCAACCGCACCTACCTGTCCGACCTGCTGGATCAGGCCCTGGAATTTTCCAGGGCGCAGAGCTTGCCCCTGGCGGTGTGCATGCTTGACCTGGATGGCTTCAAGGCTGTGAACGACGGCCACGGCCATGCCAGTGGTGACCAGTTGCTGGTGGAGGTCGCCCGGCGTCTGCGCAGCATCGTGCGGGGGGAGGATGTGGTGGCGCGGTTGGCCGGCGATGAGTTTGTGCTGGTACTGCGCCATGTATGCGGGCTTGAGGAATTGCATGCCGCGTTGAACCGGGTGCTGATTGCCGTCTCCATGCCGTATGCCATTGATGGCAAGGCCATCAAGGTTTTCGCCAGCATTGGCGTCACCCTGTTTCCCGGTGACAACGAAGACGCCGATACCTTGTTGCGCCACGCCGACCAGGCGATGTACGTGGCCAAGCAGAGCGGCCGCAATCGCTTTCATTTGTTCGACGTGTCCCGGGACCAGGAAGTGCGGGCCACTTACCAGACCGTCGAGCGGGTGCGGCAGGCCATGGCCGGCAACGAATTGCGCCTGCATTTTCAGCCCAAGGTCAACATGCGCCATGGCGCGGTGGTGGGGCTCGAGGCGCTGCTGCGCTGGAAACACCCCCAACGGGGCCTGGTACCGCCCCGGGAGTTCCTGCCGCTGGTGGAGGAAACCGACCTGATCGTCGAGATCGGTGAGTGGGTCATGGAGCAGGTGCTGATTCAGTTGCAGCAATGGCAGCACGCGGGGCAAGTCTGGCCGGTGAGCATCAATATCTCGGCGCGGCATTTCCAGCGGGCAGATTTCGTCGAGCGGTTGCGGCAGGTGCTGCAACGGCACCCGGCGGTGTCGCCGCGCATGCTGGATCTGCAGATCGTTGAATCCTTGGCGGTGGAAAACCTTGCCCACGTCAGCGCCTGTCTCCAGGCGTGCCAGGCCTTGGGCGTGGGGTTTTCCCTGGGCGGTTTCGGCACGGGATACTGTTCGCTCAATGACCTCAAACACCTGCGCACGCAGACCATCAAGATCGACAAGACCTTTGTCCGCGACATACTCAATGACCGCGATGATCTGGCGCTGACCGAAGCGGTCATCGGTTTGGCCAGGGCGTTTGGGCGCCAGGTGGTGGCGGAGGGGCTGGACAGCCTGGAGCATGGTCAATTGCTGCTGCGCCTGGGCTGCGAAGTGGCCCAAGGCTATTTCATCGCCCGACCCATGCCACCCGACCAGGTGCCTGGCTGGGTGAAAGGATTTGTTTCGCCGCCGCAATGGCAGCATCAGTCGGACGTTCAGGGCGAATCGGATCCGGCTTGCGGCGACTCTTTATGTCCGGTGTAGGACTGGATGATCGCGTCGATTTCCCCCGACGTTTTCATCTTCAATAAGGTGCGCAGAATGCGTTGGGCCGGAATGTTTTGATCATCGCGTACATAACAGCCCAGCCCGCGCTCCTGGAGAACCGCCACGGCACGCAGTTGCCGGTCTGGGGGATGTCGTTGATTGAACCAGTCCAGCGCCCATTGATTGCTCACCGCGTAGCGATAGCGCCCGGCCAGAAGCTTGGCCAGGACTTGTTCCTGGCTGCGTGCATCGTCACGTCGCAGATGCCCGCCGTCGAATAACGGCTGCAAGGTCGGGTAGGTATAGCTGAGGACGGTCCCGACCGGCTGGTGGGGCAGGGTGGCGGGCGTCACCACCTTGGGGGAGCTGGCCGTGCCCACCAGCACGTCGCGCTGGAAAAACAGCGGGACGCTCCACAGGTAATTGCCCCCCGTATCCTTTACCCACTCGGGGGTGACATAACACCGTACGTCGACTTCGCCGTGGTTCATGGCATTGTCCAGCCGGGCGCGGGCCAGCACATGAAACTGCGCCGGCATCCCCACCTGGGCCGCCAGGCGGGTCATTACGTCGGGGATGATACCCTGGATCGGGCGACCTTCTTCAGTCTGCACCATGGGCATGGCCCAGCTATCGGTAATGGCGAAACGCAACGGAATCTCGCCAGCAAAACACCCTGAACCCAATAACAGCAAAGCCCCCATGGCCGAACGCATAAACTCTCCTGATGGTGCAAAATCCTGTCGGCAACCAGGCCCCTGACCCAAGCTTAGACAGATTAGACGAGTACACCGGATGCAATTTCGCCCCTGCTCCGCTAGCATTAGCCGCTTCTGCTTCCCAGTGGCGATGGTTTTCGATGAGTTATCAGGTTCTTGCACGTAAATGGCGTCCGCGCTCGTTCCGCGAAATGGTCGGCCAGACCCATGTGCTCAAGGCCCTGATCAATGCCTTGGACAGCCAGCGGCTGCATCACGCCTACCTGTTCACCGGCACGCGCGGCGTCGGCAAGACGACCATCGCGCGGATCATCGCCAAGTGCCTGAACTGTGAAACCGGTATTACCTCGACGCCGTGTGGCGAGTGCTCGGTATGCCGGGAAATCGACGAAGGCCGTTTCGTCGACCTGATCGAGATCGACGCCGCCAGCCGCACCAAGGTCGAAGACACCCGTGAACTGCTCGACAACGTGCAGTACGCGCCAAGCCGTGGGCGCTTCAAGGTCTACCTGATCGACGAAGTGCACATGCTTTCCAGCCATTCCTTCAATGCGCTGCTCAAGACCCTCGAGGAGCCGCCGCCCTACGTCAAGTTCATCCTGGCGACCACCGACCCGCAGAAGCTTCCTGCAACGATTTTGTCCCGCTGCCTGCAGTTCTCCCTCAAGAACATGACCCCGGAGCGGGTGGTCGAGCATCTGACCCACGTGTTGGGTGTCGAGAACGTACCGTTCGAAGACGATGCGCTGTGGCTGCTGGGTCGCGCCGCCGATGGTTCGATGCGTGACGCCATGAGCCTGACCGACCAGGCCATTGCCTTTGGTGAAGGCAAGGTCATGGCCGCCGATGTGCGGGCCATGCTTGGCACCCTCGACCACGGCCAGGTCTACGACGTGTTGCATGCGCTGATCGACGGTGACGCCAAGGCGTTGCTCGAAGCGGTGCGTCACCTGGCCGAGCAGGGGCCGGACTGGAATGGCGTGCTTTCGGAAATTCTCAACGTGTTGCACCGTGTCGCCATCGCCCAGGCTTTGCCCGAGGGTGTCGACAACGGTCATGGCGACCGCGATCGGGTGCTGGCACTGGCTCAGGCGCTGCCGGCCGAAGACGTGCAGTTCTACTACCAGATGGGGCTGATCGGTCGGCGCGACCTACCCCTGGCGCCGGATCCGCGCGGTGGTTTCGAAATGGTGCTGCTGCGAATGCTCGCGTTCCGGCCAGCCGACACGGACAACGCCCCGAGGCAACCGCTAAAGCCAGTGGGGATCAGCCAGGCCACAGCTGATTCCGCCAAGCCAGTGGCTGCCGCGCCCGTCGTTGCGCCGGCAGTGGCCTCTGCCCCGGCAGCGGTTGAGCAACCGGCCCCGGTGCCTGTCGTCGCGGCGCCTGAGCCCGAGCCTGTCGTCGAGGCGTTGCCGCAGCCGGTCGCTGAAGAAGTGGTCGACCTGCCCTGGAACGACCCGGTCGAGACCCAGGTCGTCCAGCAGCCTGCCGTGGAACCGGTGCTGGAAACCGTCGCCGAGCAACCCGAGTTGCCACCGATGCCTATGCCCACGCCCGACAGCGTGGTACCCGACGCGCCCGAGTGGGTGGCTGCACCGGTGCCTGAGCCCACGGTGGCGGACGTTGATGTCGCCACGCCAGGCATGGACCTGGATGATGAGCCGCCACTGGACGAGGATTACATCGAGCCGGACATGGATTCGGCCTACAGCTATCTGGATGAACTGGCCAGCGAACACGCCGCCGAACCGGCCCCGGAGCCCGAGCCTGAACCGGCGGCGATGCCGGCTACCGGGCTGGCCCTGCAATGGCTGGAGCTGTTCCCGAAACTGCCGATTACCGGCATGACCGGCAGCATTGCCGCCAACTGCACGCTGATCTCCGTGGAGGGCGACCACTGGCTGCTGCACCTGGACCCGGCCCACAGCGCACTGTTCAACGCCACGCAGCAGCGCCGTCTCAACGATGCACTGAACCAGTATCACCAGCGCACGCTGACGCTGAGCATCGAGCTGATCAAGCCTGAGCAGGAGACGCCGGCCCAGGCTGCGTCCCGCCGCCGTGCCGACCGTCAGCGCGAAGCCGAGGAGTCGATCCACGGTGATCCGTTCATCCAGCAAATGATGCAACAGTTCGGTGCCGTGGTCCGTCACGATACTATCGAACCTGTCGAGGCCCCGGTGACCCAGGGCTCATAACTGAAAGCGTCAGGCCGAACGGGCCGGGCGCGGTGTTTATCCAAGTACTTTCGAGGTGATTCTCATGATGAAAGGTGGCATGGCCGGCCTGATGAAGCAGGCGCAGCAGATGCAGGAAAAAATGGCCAAGATGCAGGAAGAACTGGCCAACGCCGAAGTCACCGGCAAGTCCGGCGGCGACATGGTGACCGTGGTCATGACCGGTCGCCACGACATCAAGCGTGTCAGCATCGACCCGAGCGTGGTCGAAGGCCTGAGCGAAGACGACAAGGAAATGCTCGAAGCCCTGTTCGCCGCCGCCGTCAATGACGCAGTGCGCAAGATCGAAGCCAACAGCCAGGACAAAATGTCCGGCATGACCGCTGGCATGCAACTGCCGCCGGGCATGAAACTGCCGTTCTGACTCGCCATCCCGATCGGGATGGGCTACATACAATGCCAGGCATCGCGCCTGGCATTTTTGTTTGTGTCACAAGGCGAGTGCGCTAGAAACTTTACCTGTGGGAGCAAGGCTTGCCCGCGATGGACGATGACGTGCCGCTGCGACGAACCGAGGCGTCTGCATCGCGGGCAAGCCTTGCTCCCACCAGTACCCACTGAACAAACATCGAACGCCGCCCAGCCGGCAATGGTCTGCTTCCTGTAAGTGCCACTCAACGATCAAGGAGACGCTTCCATGTCACAAGCATCGACCACCCACCAGCGCATCGTCCTCGCCTCCCGCCCCACAGGTGCTCCCACCCCGGACAACTTCCGTCTGGAGCAGGTGACGTTGCCGGAGCTGCAGGAGGGGCAGATCCTGCTCAAGACGCTGTTTCTCTCATTGGACCCTTACATGCGCGGACGGATGAGCGACGCACCTTCCTACGCCGCGCCGGTGGAAATCGATGAGGTGATGACCGGTGGTGCTGTCAGCCGGGTCGAGCGTTCTATGCATCCGAAGTTTCAGGAGGGGGATCTGGTGGTGGGCGCTACGGGGTGGCAGAGCCACACTGTCAGCGATGGCCGCAATGTCATTCCGATCCCGTCCGGGCTGCCCAGCCCGTCGATGGCGCTGGGTGTGCTGGGCATGCCGGGCATGACCGCGTACATGGGCCTGATGGAGATCGGTCAGCCCAAGGCCGGGGAAACCCTGGTGGTCGCGGCGGCCTCGGGCGCAGTCGGCTCGGTGGTCGGCCAGGTGGCGAAGATCAAGGGCCTGCGGGTGGTCGGTGTGGCCGGCGGCCCCGAGAAATGCAAGTACGTGGTCGACGAGTTGGGGTTCGACGCCTGTGTCGATCACAAGCGCGATGACTTTGCCGAGGCACTGGCCCGGGCTTGCGACAAGGGCATCGACATCTATTACGAAAACGTCGGTGGCAAGGTGTTCGACGCCGTAGTGCCGCTGCTCAACGCCAAGGCGCGCATTCCCCTCTGTGGCCTGATCGCGTCCTACAACGAGCATGAAGCCCCCACTGGCCCGGATCGCTTGCCGCAATTGCAGCGCACCTTGCTGACCAAGCGCGTGCGGATCCAGGGGTTTATCGTGTTCGACGACTTCAGTGGTCGTCAGCCGGAGTTCATCAGCGCCATGGCGCCTTGGGTGCGTGACGGCAAGGTCAAGTTCCGCGAAGACGTGGTCGATGGCCTTGAGAATGCACCACAGGCCTTTATCGGCCTGCTGGAAGGGCGCAACTTCGGCAAGCTGGTGGTGCGGGTGGCGCAGGATTGAGTATTTGACGCTAATCGGAGGCGCGGGTATAAACCGCGTCTCGTTGTTATGTCGGACATTTCCTCCATGAGCTTCAGCCCTTTGATTCGCCAACTGATCGACGCCCTGCGAACTTTGCCGGGTGTGGGTCAGAAAACTGCTCAGCGCATGGCGTTGCAATTGCTTGAGCGTGATCGCAGCGGCGGTTCGCGTCTGGCTCTGGCCCTGAGCCAGGCCATGGAAGGGGTAGGGCATTGCCGCTTATGCCGCACCCTCACTGAAGACGACCTCTGCCCGCAATGCGCCGACCCGCGTCGGGACGACAGCCTGCTATGCGTCGTGGAAGGACCCATGGATGTGTACGCCGTGGAGCAGACCGGTTTTCGCGGCCGTTATTTCGTGCTCAAGGGGCATTTGTCTCCGCTCGACGGCCTGGGACCGGAAGCCATCGGCATTCCGCAACTGATGGCGCGGATCGAAGAGGCCGGGACTTTCACCGAAGTCATCCTCGCCACCAACCCGACGGTCGAAGGCGAAGCCACCGCCCACTACATCGCGCAATTGCTCAACAACAAGGGCCTGATCGCCTCACGCATCGCTCATGGCGTGCCGCTGGGCGGCGAGCTGGAACTGGTGGACGGCGGGACGCTGGCGCATTCGTTTGCCGGGCGCAAACCGATCGCTTTATAACTGCCACGAATAACCCTGTGGGAGCGAGCCTGCTCGCGATAGCGGCAGATCAGCCACCATTGATGTCGGCTGACACACCACTATCGCGAGTAGGCTCGCTCCCACATGGAGTGTGTGTGCTATTGACGGGCGTTATCTTTCGCTCAGCGAAAACTGCGTCAGGCAGAACGTCGGTATCCCCATGTCTTCCAGGCGCTGCGAGCCAAGCAACTCCGGCAGGTCGATGATCGCCGCGGCCTCGTGGACCTTGGCGCCCATGCGGCGGATCAGGTTGGCGGCGGCGATCAGCGTGCCGCCGGTGGCGATCAGGTCATCGAACATCACCACCGAATCACCCTCGCACAGGCTGTCGGCGTGAACTTCAAGGAAGGCTTCGCCGTATTCGGTCTGGTAACCCTCGGCCAGCACATCCGCCGGCAGCTTGCCTTGCTTGCGGAACAGCACCAGGGGCTTGTTCAACTGATAAGCCAGGATTGAGCCGATCAGGAAGCCTCGCGCATCCATCGCGCCGATGTGGGTGAACTCGGCCTCGACATAACGATGGGCGAAGCTGTCCATCACCAGCCGCAGCGCGGTGGGGGACTGGAACAGTGGGGTAATGTCGCGAAAGATCACGCCCGGCTTGGGGAAATCGATTACGGGGCGGATCAGGGATTTGATATCGAAGGAGTCGAAGACCATCGTCTAGGTGTCCTGGCAGGCTGCAAACGCCGGAGTATAGCGCGGCAAGGCGAACCTGGGCCGCGCGCATGCTCATCAGCCGTCGATCGAGCCACCCGCCAGGGCGCAGAGCTGGATCGGGTCGAGAATATGAATCTCCTTGCCTTCGGCGGCGATCAACTCGTTCTGTTGGAAACGGGTGAATACCCGGGACACGGTCTCCACCGCCAGGCCCAGGTAATTGCCGATTTCGTTACGCGACATGCTCAGGCGGAACTGGTTGGCCGAAAACCCGCGAGCGCGGAAACGTGCCGAGAGGTTGACCAGGAACGTGGCGATGCGTTCGTCGGCGGTTTTCTTCGAGAGCAGCAGCATCATTTGCTGATCGTCGCGGATCTCCCGGCTCATGACTCGCATCAACTGACGACGCAGTTGCGGCAGTTGCAAGGCCAGTTCGTCCAGGCGATCGAAGGGTATCTCGCACACCGAGGTGGTTTCCAGCGCCTGGGCCGAGACCGGATGGGTTTCGGTGTCCATGCCCGACAGACCCACCAGCTCGCTGGGCAGGTGGAAGCCGGTGAGCTGTTCTTCGCCGCCATCGCTCAGATTGAAGGTTTTCAAGGCGCCCGAGCGCACGGCATAGACGGAATCGAAGGTGTCGCCCTGGCGAAACAGGAATTCACCTTTTTTCAACGGTCGGCCCCGTTTAACGATGTCGTCCAGCGCGTCCATATCCTCCAGATTCAATGAAAGTGGCAGGCAGAGCGGAGCCAGGCTGCAATCCTTGCAATGGGCCTGGTTGTGGGCGCGCAGTTTGACTGGCTCGGACATTTCTTAAATCCTTGTGGGAAACACACATAAGCCGTAAGGGTAACTCAGCTAAGGTACTCCGGCCAGTGGGCTTTCATCGTCAAATTGTCGCGCTCAGATGACTCGGGAGAAGCGCTGTCGGTTGTGTCCTTCCAGATAGGCATCAAAGACCATGCACACCGAGCGCACCAGCAGGCGCCCGGCGGGCAGTACCTTGATGTGGCTGCTGTCCAATTCGATCAGGCCGTCCGCAGCCATCTCTTGCAGTTGTGGCCACAACGGTGCGAAGTAACCGCGAAAATCGATGTTGAACGTTTGTTCGATGTCGGTGAATAGCAAATTGAAATGGCAGATCAACTGCTGGATCACCGCGCGCCGCAGCCGATCGTCGGCATTGCACAGCAGCCCGCGACTGGTCGCCAGTTGACCGTCGGCCAGGGTGTTCTGGTAATGGTTCAGGTCGCTGCTGTTCTGGCAGTACAAATCGCCGATCTGGCTGATGGCTGACACGCCAAGGCCGATCAGGTCGCAGTGACCATGGGTGGTATAGCCCTGGAAGTTGCGTTGCAGGGTGGCGTCTTCCTGGGCAATCGCCAGTTCGTCGTCGGGCAGGGCGAAGTGGTCCATGCCGATATAGCGATAACCCGCCGCGGTCAGTTGTTCGATGGTGCCTTGCAGCATCGCTAGTTTCTGCGCCGGGTTGGGCAGGTCCTGGCTGTTGATGCGGCGTTGGGGCATGAAGCGTTCCGGCAAGTGGGCGTAGTTGAACACCGAAAGCCGGTCCGGCTGCAGCTGGATGACTTCCTGGACCGTGCGGGCGAAATTTTCCGGGGTCTGTTTGGGCAGCCCGTAGATCAGGTCGATGTTGATCGAACGGAACTGCAAGGTCCGGGCGGCTTCGATCACCGCGCGGGTTTCTTCCAGGCTTTGCAGGCGGTTGACGGCGCGCTGCACGGCCGGGTCAAGGTCCTGCAGGCCGATGCTGACGCGGTTAAAACCCAGTTCCCGCAACAGGCCCATGGTGGACCAGTCGGCTTCCCGGGGATCGATTTCGATCCCGTAGTCGCCGGAATCGTCCTCCAGCAGGTTGAAGTGTTGGCGCAACCTGGCCATCAACTGGCGCAGTTCGTCATGGTTGAGGAACGTCGGGGTGCCGCCGCCCAGGTGCAATTGTTCTACGCGCTGGGCCGGGTCGAGGTGGCAGCCGATCAGCTGGATTTCCTGTTCCAGGCGTTGCAGATAGGCGTGGGCGCGGCCACGGTCCTTGGTGATGACTTTGTTGCAGGCGCAGTAGTAGCAAATGTTCGCGCAGAACGGCACATGCACATACAACGACAGTGGCCTCAAGGCTTTGCGGCTGTCGCGCAGGGCGTGGAGCAGGTCGAAGGTCCCCACCTGGCTGCCAAATTGCGCCGCGGTCGGATACGAGGTGTAGCGGGGCCCCGCCAGGTCGTAACGGTGGATCAGGTTTGAGTCCCAACGAATGGCGTCGAGCATGCGGGCGTTTCCCGGATAGGCTGGCATGGGCGAGAGTTTAAGAGGGAGGGCGCGGGGCGGTTTTGATTTGCGTCAACGGGGTGTGGAGTCTGGGCGAAGGCCAATCGCGAGCAAGCTCGCTCCCACATTGGATCGGGGATGTTCACAAATGCAGCATTCGCCGCAAGTCTCCTATGGGAGCGAGCCTGCTCGCGATGGCGGCGACTCGGTCAATGCCCCATGAGCCAATGCTGATGCGGCCCTGGCAGGGTCCAGATACCAAAGACAATCACCAACAGCCCGCCGGCCATGCGCACGCTGCGTTTGCGCAACAGGGCGGTGATGCGTTCGGCGGCCATGCCCGTGGCGAGCAACACCGGCCAGGTGCCGAGGCCGAAGGCGAGCATCAGCAACGCGCTGTCCAGCGCATCGCCCTGGCTGGCCGACCAGAGAAGGGTGCTGTAGACCAACCCGCACGGCAGCCAGCCCCAGAGCGCGCCGAGCAGCAAGGCCCTGGGCAGGCTCGACACCGGCAGCAAACGGTTGGCGACGGGCTGGATATGCCGCCACAGGCCACGACCGACGCCTTCGATGCGGGTCAGGCCGCTCCACCAGCCCGCCAGGTACAGGCCCATGGCGATCAACAGCAGGCCGGCCAACACGCGCATGACCATCGCCGCCGGACTATTGGCCACGGCCCAACCAGCCAGGCCGATCAGCAACCCTGCGCTGGCGTAGCTCAGAATCCGCCCAACGTTGTAGGCCAGCAGCAATCGAAAGCGCCGGCTGCGCTGTTCCTTGGGGATTGCCAGGGTCAGGGCGCCCATCAGGCCGCCGCACATCCCCAGGCAATGGCCGCCGCCCAATAAACCCAGGATGAGCGCCGAGACCAACAATGGCGCCAGATCAAGCATGGGGCGGGGCCTTGTCGTCCGGCTTGCGGGGCTCGCCGCTGGCTTCGTCCACCGCTGCCTTGTGGTTCGGATCCTGATCGTCGAACAGAATGCTGTGGGCCGGACCGTCGAGGTCATCGTACTGCCCGCTGTCCACGGCCCAGAAGAAGATGTAGACGGCAATGGCCACGATCAGCAGTGCGGCCGGGATCATCACGTAAAGAGCTGGCATGTCGGAACTCCATGCCCGCGCGGCTCAGGCCGGCAGCGGGCGGGTATCGGGCGAGGCATCGAAAACCTGCATCTTGGGCTGGCGAGTCAGCCTCAGCGCATTCAACACCACGGTCAGCGAACTGATGGACATGCCGATCGCGGCCCACACCGGCGTAATCCAGCCGAGGGCGGCGAACGGCAACATGAGGCCATTGTACAGTGCCGCCCACACCAGGTTCTCGATGATCACCCGCCGTGTGCGCCGGGCCAGGCTGAAGGCGTGGATCAGGGCGTCGAGACGGTTGGACAGCAGCACCGCATCGGCGCTGGTCTTGGCAAGATCGGTGGCCGAGCCCATGGCGACACTGATGTCCGCCGCCGCCAGCACCGGCACGTCGTTCACCCCGTCGCCGAGCATCAGCACCTTGCGGCCCTGCTGGTGCAACTGTTGCAACACGGCCAGTTTGTCGTCCGGGCGCAAACCGCCGCGGGCCTCATCGATGCCCAGTTCGGCGGCGACACTGGCAACCATGGGCGAACTGTCGCCCGACAGCAACAGTGTGCGCCAGCCCCGCGCTTTGCAGGCGGCCAGCAATGCCGGGGCGTCGGTACGCAAGCGGTCGTCGAGGACGAACCAGGCCAACGGACCGATGTCATCACCCAGCAGCAACCATTGTCCGGGCTCATCCGGCATCACCGGCACCGCTGCGCCACTGAGTTCGCAGACAAAACCGGGTTGGCCGATGCGCAGGCGCTGGTCACCCACCAGCCCTTCCAGACCCAGCCCCGGGGTGCTTTGCACATGCTCGGCGGCCAGTGGCGCGCGGCCAAAGGCACGGGCGATGGGGTGTTCGGAGCGATTTTCCAGGGCAGCGGCCAGGCCCAGGCATTGATCACTGTCCAGGGCCGTCAGCGTTCGAATGGCGCGCAACGCCAGACGCCCTTCGGTGAGGGTGCCGGTCTTGTCGAAAATCACCGTGTCGATCTGGTTCAGGCCCTCCAGCACATGGCCGCGAGTCAGCAGCAGGCCAAGCTTGTGCAGCGTGCCGGTGGCGGCGGTAAGAGCGGTTGGCGTGGCCAGGGACAGTGCGCAAGGGCAGGTAGCGACCAGCATCGCCAGCACGATCCAGAAGGCGCGAGAGGCATCCAGTTGCCACCACAGCAGACCGATGGCCGCCGCAGCGACCAGGGAGAACAGCAGGAACCATTGCGCGGCGCGGTCGGCGATTTCCGCCAGCCGCGGCTTTTCGGCCTGGGCTCGTTCCAGCAACCGGACGATGGCCGACAGCCGGGTGTCTTGCCCCAGTGCCAACACCTGGACCGTCAATGCGCCTTCTACGTTAAGGGTGCCGGCCGTCACCGTGTCGCCCACTTGGCGAGGTTGTGGCAGGTATTCGCCGGTCAGCAGTGATTCGTCCACGCTGGACTGGCCGTCGAGGATTCTGCCGTCGGCCGGCAGAACCGCTCCGGGATGCACCAGGACCCGGTCGCCGGTGCGCAATTCGCTGAGGAGGATTCGTTCGCTCTGGCCGTTATCCTCCAGGCGCAGGCACGAGGCCGGCAGCAGATTGACCAGTTGTGCGGTGGCGGCAGCGGTGCGCTCCCGGGCACGGCGTTCCAGGTAGCGACCGGCCAGAAGGAACAGTGCGAACATGCCCACGGCATCGAAATACAGCTCGCCCACCCCGGTGACGGACGTCCAGATCCCGGCCACGTAGGCACCGCCAATGGCCAGGGACACCGAAACGTCCATGGTCAGGTGTCGGGTGCGCAGGTCGCGCATCGCGCCCTTGAAGAACGGCGCGCAGCTATAGAACACGATAGGTGTGGTGAGGAACAGCGCGACCCAGCGCAGGATGGTGTGCATCTCCGGGCTCAGGTCGATGTTGAATTCCGGCCAGGTGGCCATGGTCGCCATCATCGCCTGGAACCAGAGCAAACCGGCTACGCCCAATTGGCGCAGGGCCAGGCGATTTTGCGCGGCCAACTGTTCGCTGGCCTGATCGGCCTGGTAGGGATGGGCGACGTAGCCGATCTGGCGCAGTTCGGCCAGCAAGGTGCTCAGCGGCAATTGAGCGTCGGCCCAGCTCACGTGCAGGCGGTGATTGGACAGGTTCAGCCGCGCCTCGGCCACGGCCGGCAGGCTGCGCAGTTGTTTTTCGATCAGCCAGCCGCAGGCGGCGCAACTGATGCCTTCGATCAGCAGCGTGGTTTCGGCCAGCTCGCCTTCATGGCGCACGAACGACTGCTGCACGTCCGGGCGGTCGTACAGCGCCAGCTCATCGATCAACTGGACCGGCAGGGTTTCGGGGTTGGCCGACGCTTCGCTGCGATGCTGGTAATAGCTTTCCAAACCACCAGCGACAATGGCCTCGGCCACCGCCTGGCAGCCCGGGCAGCACAGCTCACGGGTTTCACCCAGGACAACGGCGGTGAAGCGACTGCCCGGGGGGACGGGCAGGGCGCAGTGGTAGCAAGGCAGTGGGGTGGTCATGAGGTATTCACATATCGAAACTTTCTGGCATCTGAAGGCCTTTTCGCGAGCAGGCTCGCTCCCACAGGTCTGCGTCGTTGTGAATTGAACCTAACGACACCTCAATGTGGGAGCGAGCCTGCTCGCGATTGCGCGCAGCGCAGCCGTCTATTTCTTCAGGTCTTCAGCGCCTTGCAGCGGTTCATCGCCGAGCAGGATGGCCTGGTCATGGTTGATCTGCTCTTCTTCGAACAGGCGCCAGGTCTTGTCGTTCTCCACACCCAGCAATTCGACAAAGCGCCGGCCTTCGATCTTGTCCGTCAATTGACCGACATACCGTCCCGGCTCGCTGTCGTTGCGCGTCAGGACGATCTTGCGATCCTTCTCCGGCTGGGTGGGCGAGATCAGGCTCAGTTCCAGGGTCTGGGGCCGGCTGTCGCCGCTCAGGCGCAGGTTCACTTCGCCGGTGACGTCATCCAGTTGCACGTTGGCATGCAGTTGCAGGGTCTGGCCCAGCAGTTCGCGCTCCAGGGAGCGGTTGATGCCCTTGCCGGCTTCGTAGTAGTTGTCGTTGACCAGGTTGTCCGGATTGTTCACGGCGATGGTCACCATGGTCAGACTCAGCGTCACCGAGCAGGCCAGGATCGCAATGATGATCCACGGCCAGAGATGCTTGTACCAGGGGCTGGTGGCGGTTGCTGCAGGCATGTTCAGTTCTCTCAACGAATTTGTGGGCCGATGAACCGGCTCTTGGCTTCAACATGAACGCTGTCGTCATCGGCATCCTTGAGGATGAACGTCACCTCGTTGGTGCTCGACGGCAGTTGGTCCGGTGCACTGGACAGTTCTACCGGCTGGGTGAAGATCTCACCGGCCGCGACCTTGATTTCCCGTCGTCCCTGGAGCTTGAGATCCGGCAGGCCGGAGGCCTCCAGCACGTACGTATGGTCGTGCTGGTCCTTGTTCATGATCTTGAGGCTGTAGACGTTCTCGATCCGGCCTTCGGCGTTCTCGCGGTACAGCACGCGGTCCTTGCTGACGTCGAAACCGACCAGCGAACGCATGAAGAACGCGGTCACCAGCAGACTGATCATTGCCAGCAGCACCAGGGCATAACCGATCAGGCGTGGGCGCAGTTTATGGGTTTTCTGCCCCGAGAGGTTATGTTCGGTGGTGTAACTGATCAGCCCGCGCGGATAATCCATCTTGTCCATGATGTTGTCGCAGGCGTCGATGCACGCCGCGCAGCCGATACATTCAATCTGCAGGCCATCGCGAATGTCGATACCGGTGGGGCAGACCTGGACGCACATGGTGCAGTCGATGCAGTCCCCCAGGCCCAGGGCCTTGTAGTCAACGCCCTTCTTGCGCGGGCCACGGCTTTCGCCCCGACGCGGGTCGTAGGAAACGATCAGGGTGTCCTTGTCGAACATCACGCTCTGGAAACGGGCGTAAGGGCACATGTAGATGCACACCTGCTCGCGCAGCCAGCCGGCGTTGCCGTAGGTGGCGAGGGTAAAGAAGCCGACCCAGAAATACGACCAGCCATCGGCCTGGCCGGTAAAGAATTCGAACACCAGTTCGCGAATCGGCGTGAAATAACCGACGAAGGTCATGCCGGTCACAAAACCGATCAGCAGCCACAGGCTGTGCTTGGCCAACTTGCGCAGGAACTTGTTCCCGCTCATGGGCGCCTTGTCGAGCTTGATGCGTTGGTTGCGGTCGCCTTCGGTGACCTTCTCGCACCACATGAAAATCCAGGTCCACACGCTTTGCGGACAGGTGTAGCCGCACCAGACCCGCCCGGCATAGACCGTAATGAAAAACAGGCCGAAGGCGGCAATGATCAGCAGTCCGGACAGGAGGATGAAGTCCTGCGGCCAGAAGGTCGCACCGAAAATGAAGAATTTGCGTTCGGGCAGGTTCCACCAGACGGCCTGATGCCCGCCCCAGTTCAGCCAGACCGTACCGAAATACAGCAGGAACAACACGCCACCGCCGACCATCCGCAGGTTGCGGAACAGGCCGGTGAAGGCACGGGTGTAGATTTTTTCCCGAGAGGCATACAGGTCGACGCTTTGGTTCGCGTCCTTGGCAGGCGGGGTGACGTCATGTACCGGAATCTGGTTACTCATCAAAATGCATCCCACGGCAGTGGAAAAGTGCCGGGATCAGTACGTGCCGACCACGGTCAGAAAGGGTATTGCAGTGGTGCAATGATACGCCTGTAGGTCTAGCTCAAGGGTGCGACCTTTGGTCGCGTTGGGACTCTGCATAGAATGGTGTAGCGGATGTAACAAGTCATGACCCAGATCAATTGACTATAGACATTCCATGGCGTTGGCGAAAAAACCAAGGGCCTGCCGACTCGTTCGACAGCCCCTCCTGATTGTTTTGTGCCACTATTTTTGGCGGCTCCGCGCCCAGCGGGGGTAAGTTCCCTCGCCACGGGGATTTGCGCTTAACCTGCGCCTGGTCATTTGTTCGCAAGCGCCAGATCGAACTGCTTGTTTTCCAATTTGATCTAGCCGCCAGGGTTTTCTTGAGCACAGCCGAATCCCGGCTCTGATTATTTTTGTGCGCTGCAAAGAGAGGCGTCAGGCGCACAAATGCATCAAGTTTCTACCGGCGGTACAAAATGTTGTAGAACGCGGTTTGCTCATCCTTGATCAAGGACAGATCGTGCCCCGTGGGAATTTTTTCGAACAGCGCTTTGTTGACTGCCATCCGACGCATGATGATCACCTCCAGCAATTGGCCGAACAGCGCTTCATCACGGACGTGTTTTTTCAGTTTTAGAATTTCGTGAGGCTTGTCTTTCAGGACGTGAAAGGCGTAATTCATCACAACCATATTGGAGACGAACAGGTTTGCCGTTGACTGAAGCGGATTGACCGCGTCGATCAAAGCATCAAATATTTTTTGCCTGTCCTGAGCATAGGTGGGCAAAAAAACGTCGGGGTACATAAGCTCGCTGTGACGATCATTGATCGCGCAGCGGTAATGGGTATCGTCGGGCTCGCTGAGTAATCTGACTGTGCTTGTTTGAAACGTTTTCAACGTACTCAGCAGTTGATGCTCTTTCCTGCTGTCGGCCTTGATCGCTTTGTAAACCAGATCAATCACATCCAGAAAAGCCACGGACCCCAGCCCATCGGTCGCCATCATCAACTGATTGCCCTCGATGCTGAACCGACGATACGCCTCGTCATCGATGCTCAATTCGAAGAGGAGGAACCTAAGCATGTAGTTCCTGAGGCGCGCATCCGCATCCAGGGTGCTGTTCTTCAAGCTGATCAGTTGGATCAGGTAGAAGAAAATAAAATATTCCTTGTTGGTTCGTTGACGGTTGTCGATTTCAAGCAGGTAGCCAAAGCGCGACAGGACCAGGAGGAGGGCGTAGCAGTCGGGTTCCGTGAAGCCGTTCTTCAGCATGGCTTTTTCGAAAGCGCTGGTGGAAAACAAGTCCCGCCAGCGGCTAACGCTGAAGGGAGCGCCATTGTGTTTTTTTGCGACGACGTTCAGTAGCGAAGGCTCGTCTTCTTTGTAAAAAACAGCACCCAACGCCTTCGGATACGGCCGGACGTTCAGGAAGTTTTCAAGCTTGTATGAGAGAAGATCGAATATGTCCATCTGGCTTTATCCGCAGGTCTTCCATTTTCCGTTCGGGCCTTTCTTCTCGACACGAAATGACGTAATGGTTTTATTGAATTTATCCAATAATCGGAAACCGATGCCTCTGGCCTTGGGCTCATTCGTCTTGGACAGCACGCCATCTTTCAGGCCCGTCTCTTTATAGTCAACGGTAGAGATGTCCTTGTGGTTATTGAGCATGCTGACCCCTTCGTTATTGACGGTGGCCACTACCCGATACTTCTCATTGCCTGGGTTGAATCCAGGGTTACTGTCCTGGTTGACCCAGACCGCTTTCTCTCCTCGGATATTCGGAACCAAGCCGCCTTTGCCTCCGTTGGCGGCCTTGGACGAGACGGTTTCGCTCTCGCCCATGTACCGGATAATCTCATTCTCTTTAAGCCCCAGCGGGTCGATCCAGGTAAATGGATTCGGTGCGTAGCGATAAAGATTCAGGCTTGCGGCCAGGCCCAAGGGGTCGGGCGTGGTAAAGCGGCCTATGTCGGGATCATAGAAGCGGAAGGTGTTGTAGTGCAGGCCTGTTTCCCGGTCCAGGTATTGCCCCTGAAAACGCAGGTTCTGTTCTTCGATGTAGTACGGCTCACGGACTTCATCAGTGGTATTGCCCCATACCTGGTAGTGAGCGTGCCATAGCGGATGGCCGTCACTTTCCGTCAAGGCCTGTGGCTGACCATTGGGGTCGTTGTGGTAATAGCGGATGCGTTGATGTTCACCGATGCCGTCGACCCGGGCCAAGGGCTCGTGACTGTCGCCAATATAGAGGTACAGGCTGGTCAGGCTATTTTTATGTTCCTTGAGTAATTGCAGGCCATCCCAGTCGAAACGCGTGCGGGCAATGAGATGCCCGTTGTCGTCATGTTCGGTTTTCTCAATCCTTCGACCCAACGGGTCGTAGCGCATCCTGACGACGTTTTCACCGTCGGATTTCTGGGTTCGAACTTCAACCAGCCGGTGATCCGAGTCGTAACTGAAGCGCTGCAGGCCATGTCGCCCACTGCGCTTTTCAATCATTCGGCCAAAATCATCGTAGCGATAGTGCTTATCCTGATAGCGCTTGAGTTGGTTGTGCGTAACCCGCCCACCTGTACCAGGTGAACTGTCGAGGAGATTGGCGGCGGCATCGAAGGAAAATGTTTCATTCTGGCCTTGTCGAGTGCCCTGGCTTGCCAGGATGCGGCCGGTCACATCGTAGTGCAGCAATTGGCGTTGTTGACCTTTTGGCTGCCGTTCAAGGCGCGCCACCAGGTGGTCGCCAGGATCAAACTCAAAATGGGTTTGATCTGCGGCAGGCATCAACGACGGCTGGCTGGTATGCCGGCGTTGGCGGCTGCGTAAGCGCCCGCTACGGTCATATTCACTCCGTGTGCTGATTTGGCCTTGGGTGCGCAGCACCTCTCGATGTAGCCGGTCGCGTTCGAAGTCGCTGATGACGTGGCCGTCGAGGTTGATTTGGTGCAGATGACCACTGCCATAGTACAGGCGGCTGACCCAACGGCCGTCGGGTAGGTGGGTCTGGATCAGGTTGCCGAGTTCGTCGTAGTGATGCTTCAGAACGCCCGCTGAACTCTGCTCCTCAATCAGATAACCCAGCGCGTCATAAGCAAAGCCCAGTCGTTGTTCGTTGCCGTCGTTAGCGATGACGGTGGCTTCGATTAACTGATTCAACGGGCTATAGCTGTACCGGGACTGTCCATCAGGTGTGATTCGGGTGGTCAGCCGGCCAATGGCATCACGTTCGAGATGATGAACAATGGTCCTTTCACTGGGCTGATGATCACCTCGCGGCGCTGCGATGGTTTCGACTCGTTTTACGTTGTTGAGGACGTCGTACGTGTAGCCTTTGGCGCTGCCATCAAGGTTGCGCTGTTCGGCCAACCGATCCCCCGCATCCCAGGTAAACCGATAGCTCTCACCGTTCTCATTGACCAGCGCCTGCAGCCGCCCGTAGCTGTCGTACGCGAATTGCACCTGCCGGCCCTGGGCGTCGGTGCGTTGGCGGACCTGACCGCGACGGTTGTGCTGGTAGAGCGTGGTGTGCCCGGCCGGGTCGGTGTAGCCGGTCAACTGCCCGGCGAGGTCGCGCTGGTACTGTTCGGTGCGGCCATCCGGCAATTGGCTGCTGAGCAAACGGCCTTGGGCGTCGTAGCTGAACTGGGTGCGCTCGCCGAGGGCGTCGGTGATGGTCTGCAGGTAGCCGCGCTGGTCGTAGCTGAACCGTGTCGGGTAACCCGAGCAATCGATGTGCTCCACCAACTGCCCGAACGGATTCCAGCGCAGCTTTTTAAGCTTGCCGGTGGCGTCGATGATTTCGATGACCTGACCGTGGGCGTCATAGCGATAGCGGGTGACGTGGCCCAGAGGATCGGTTTCGGCGGTGCAGTTGCCGCGTTGATCGTAGCGGTATTTCCAGCTGTGGCCGGCGGCATTGGTGTCCACCAGCGGCAGCGCCCAGTGCTCGAGCCATAACGTCGAATCACTGCGGCCCAAGGGATCGGTTTCGCCGATCAGGTTACCGGCCTCGTCATAGCTGTATTCATAGCGCCCGCCCTGTGGGTCGGTGGCGCTGAGCAGTTGGCGTTCGTCGTTCCACTCGAACAGCCAGGTCTGGCCGAGGTTGTCGCTGTATCGGGTGATCTGGTGTTGGCTGTTCCAGTGGCGCGTGCTGACGCGCTGCAAACCGTCGGTAATGCGGGTTACACCGGCCTTGAGGTCATAGTCGAACTGGTAGGTGTCGCCCTCGTCGGTCCAGTGGCGGACCACGCGCCATTCCTGGTCTTCGACCAAGGCCCATTCGTAGAAGCAACGCAGCCCGGTGGGCAGTTGGTGTTCCAGCATTCGCTGGCCGGCGTCGTAGCTGAAACGCCGTTGCACCTGGCCGGTGGCGTCGCGTACTTCGCTCAGGTTGTTCGCTGTGTCGTAGGCGTAGCTGACCAGCACTTCGCGCTGTTGGTCGGGGTAGAGGCGTTCTATCTGGGTGACGCGTTCGCGCTCGCGGATCAGCTCGACTTGCACCAGATCGAAGGTGTCGCGCAGGCGTATCAGTCGTCCGGCGGCGTCGTAGTCGAGGAAGATGCGATTGTCGTTGCGGTCACCGAGTTGGCTCAGGCGCAGCAGGGATGTGTGGCCCGGCGTGGGTTCGAATAGGCGATACACACCGTCGTCGCTTTCGATCAGCAACTGCCCGTTGAGATGACGTCGCACGGCCAAGCCTTCGCCAGCACTGAACACCGCGCCGCCCAACGGGATCGAACCCATGTCGATGGGCCGGGCCTGTTCGTCGGTGTAGAGCAGGGTCTCGCCGCCCTCGGGATGGGCCAGGATCTCCACCTGCACCTCGTAGGCCACGCTCCAGCCGGCGCCGAACATCCCGCCACGTCGCTCGTCGCGGCTGTTGTAGAAGCGTTGCCAGTCGATTGGCAGAACACCGGGCAAAACGAAGTCCAGCTCTTCATCGCGGCCCAGCACCTTGGCGCCGGTGGCGGCATGCACCGGGTTCGACGAGCCCATGGTGGCGTTGGCCGCGGCGCCCATGGCGCTGCTGACCGCCATCGACGCCGCGCCACCGGCCAGCATGCACGGCAGTTTGCTGAAGAACTTGCCCTTGCCCCCCTTGAGCATCAGCAACGCGGTGACCGCCAGCCCCACGCCCGGGGTCTTGCCGCTGCGAATCTCACGCACCACCACTGAGCCGCCGCCGATGGTCACGTCCGGGGAAATCAACCCGGCCGAGACCACCGTCGCATCGCAGGTGCTGCGGTCGCCGCTGCGCACGGCGGGCTGGCCATTGATGGTGACTTTGTCCGAGCCTTCAGCCATGAACTGCGGCGGCATCGGTGGGTGCTTGGTGCAGATCACCAGGTCTTCCGGCCGAGTCTCTGTGCCGGGGGCGGGCGAGGCGACGGTGGGGCGCCACATCTGCGAGAAGAAGTTGCCGGCCATGTCCAGGTAACTGGCCTCGGCTTCTTCTTCCGGCTCGGGCATGTCCAGTTCGGTGCCGGCCGGCGCGACATGGGAAACAACCGCTCCGGCGGCGCGGGCCGAGGGGATGTTGTTGGTAAAGGTGTCCTTGGAGCCGGTGAGGATGTTGGCCTGCACCGTGGGCGGGAAGAGCGCGTTGCCGATGCCTTCGCAGATATTGCTCAGGCCTTCGTCGGCCCCGGTCTTGCTCATGGCAATGCCCACGACCGCCCCCACCACCGCACCGAGCAGGAAACAACCCAAGCCACCCGTGGCGACGGTGATGCCGGTGGCGGCCACCACCGCTGCCGTCGCCAGGGCGGTGATGGCGATGTTGGCCGCCACTTCCAGCACGCCGCCGAGAATGTCGGCCATCATGGAGGTGTGGTTCAGTGCATCGCCCAGGCGAGCGGCCCAGAGCGCGTCAGACATGCCGGGGGCTCATCGTTGCGCGCTGAAGTGTTTCGATGCCCATTGCGCCTATCTCCTTGGCGGTAATTGATGGTCCGTCGCGACGTTATATTAGCTTGACCATGGATTGAGCAAGGCCACGCCGCTGCTTTGAAAATCACTCACATTGCGGGTGACCACGGTCAGGCCATGGACCAGCGCGGTGGCGGCAATCAGTGCATCGCATTCATTGCTGCGATCCGGTATATGCAGGCGAGCGCAGCGCAGCGCGACGGTGCGGTCGACCGCCAGGATCCTGCCGGAAAATGCGGGCAGGACGTGGTTATCCAGCCACGCGCGCAGGCGGCTGCCTTGCACCGGATCTTTGCGTTCGAAGCGCATTACACCAGTTTCCAGCTCCAATACGGTGATTGCCGAGACATACAGGTTGGGGGCGGACACGCTCCGTGCCCAGGCCTGTACGTTTTTATCTGCATGCGGCTTGCGCAGTTCCGAAATGACATTGGTGTCGAGTAGAAACATCAGGACAGATCCACTGGCTGGGGAGTGATGACGGCACGTTCGGTATCGAAATCGATATCCGGCGCGTCAGGCATGACCAGCAACTCGACAATGCTGGTGCCAATGCCGGTCAGTTTCTGGTACTGCTCAATGCTTAGCAGTACGTGGGCAGGCTTGCCACGGTCAGTGATGATGACTGGCCCCTGGCGGGCGGCTTTTTTGGCACCACTTGTGTCGTGGTTGAATTCGCGGCTGGAAATGGTCGTGATGGACATGGCAGTGCCCTCATAAACTACAATGTAGGCACGTTACTACTGGCGTGGGCGGCGAGCAAGTTAAACAGCTTCGCTCCTGGATACCCACCAATAAAAAAGGCCCCGCCAACATGGGTTGACGGGGCCTTTGGTACATCAGGCGTGTGCCTTACTGGGCATCGGCGGCTGGCGCCGGTTCCCCATGAGACAGGCTGTAGACGTACGCAGCCAGCAGGTGGACCTTGTCGTTACCCTGCAGATCGGCCTGGGCAGGCATCTGGCCCTGGCGACCGTAACGGATGGTCTGCTGCAGCTGAGCGAAGCTCGAACCGTAGATGAAACCGGCCGGGTGCGTCAGGTCAGGTGCGCCCATGGCAGGCGTGCCCTTGCCGGCTGGGCCGTGGCAGGCCACACAGTTGGCTGCGAACAGCTTCTGGCCGTTGGCCGGATCGGCCTTGGCGCCTTCCGGCAGTTTACGGCCGTGCAGACTGGTCACCACGTAGGCGGAGACGTCGGCAACACCTTGCTCGCCAACCACGGCAGCCCAGCCCGGCATCACGGCATGACGACCGCCCATGATGGTGGTCTTGATGGTTTCCGGCTCACCACCCCAGCGCCAGTCGGCGTCGGTCAGGTTCGGGAAGCCATAGGCACCCTTGGCGTCGGAACCGTGGCAGACCGAGCAGTTGGAGGCGAACAGGCGGCCACCCATCTTCAGGGCTTGCGGGTCTTTGGCGACTTCTTCAATCGGCATGGAGGCGAACTTGGCGAAGATCGGGCCGAACTTGGCATCCGAACGCGCCATTTCCTTTTCCCACTCGTGAACGCCGGTCCAGCCGGTCTGGCCATTGGCGAAAGGGGTCTGCTTTTCGGTGTCCAGGTAGTTATACCCTGGCAGCAGGCCTTTCCAGTTGCCCAAGCCCGGGTAGAGCACCAGATAACCCAAGGCGAAGACAATGGTGCCCACGAACAACATGAACCACCATTTAGGCAGTGGGTTGTCGTACTCTTCGATGCCATCGAACGAGTGACCAACAGTCTCGTCCGTTTGTTCGGCGCGCTGGCCCTTACGGGTCGACAGCAGCAGCCAGGTCAGGGCGAAGATCGTACCCAGACTGAGGACTGTGACGTACAGACTCCAGAACGTAGTCATTCTTTGTTACTCCTAGAAGCTTGCTCGACGTGCTTGATGGCTTCGGGATCATCCGCGAACGGCAGCAAGGTCGCGTCGTCAAACTCCGACTTGCGCTTGGGGCTGAACACCCACAACGCCAGACCGATAAAGGCCACCATCACGACGACGGTGCCCAGGCCACGAATCATCCCGATATCCATCTAAATCACCGTTTGCTTTTGATGATGGTGCCCAGGCCTTGCAGATAGGCCACCAGCGCGTCCATTTCAGTCTTGCCCTTCACGGCATCCTTGGCACCGGCGATGTCTTCATCGGTGTAAGGCACGCCCAGGGTACGCAAGACTTCCATTTTCTTGGCGGTGTCTTTGCCGTCGAGCTTGTTTTCTACGAGGAACGGGTAAGCCGGCATTTTCGACTCAGGCACTACGTTGCGCGGGTTGTACAGGTGCGCACGCTGCCAGTCGTCGGAGTAGCGACCGCCCACACGGGCCAGGTCCGGGCCGGTACGCTTGGAGCCCCACAGGAACGGGTGGTCCCAGACGCTTTCACCGGCAACCGAGTAGTGGCCATAGCGTTCGGTTTCGGCGCGAAACGGACGGATCATCTGCGAGTGGCAGCCGACACAGCCGTTGGCGATGTAGACGTCGCGACCTTCCAGTTCAAGAGCGGTGCGCGGCTTCATGCCTTCGACCGGCTTGTTGGTCACGTCCTGGAAAAACAGCGGAACGATCTGGGTCAGGCCGCCGATGCTGACGGCGATGACCATGAAGAAGGCCAGCAGGCCAATATTCTTCTCTACTGTTTCGTGCTTCATCAGTGAGCTCCAACTACGGCGATCTTGGCGGCGGCTTCAGCTTCAGCCGGGTCAGAGGCACGAACGGTGCGATACACGTTGTAGGCCATGAACAGCATGCCGCTGGCGAAGAACGCGCCGCCCAGGGCACGGACGATGAAACCAGGGTGGCTGGCTTGCAGCGCTTCAACGAACGAGTAGGTCAGGGTGCCGTCGTCGTTGATTGCACGCCACATCAGGCCCTGGGTGATGCCGTTGACCCACATCGAGGCGATGTAGAGCACGGTGCCGATGGTGGCGAGCCAGAAGTGAGTGTTGATCAGGCCGGTGCTGTGCATCTGCGCACGACCGAACAGTTTCGGGATCATGTGGTAGATCGCGCCGATGGAAATCATCGCAACCCAGCCCAAGGCCCCGGCGTGTACGTGGCCGATGGTCCAGTCGGTGTAGTGGCTCAGGGAGTTGACGGTCTTGATGGCCATCATCGGGCCTTCGAAGGTCGACATGCCGTAGAACGCCAGGGAAACCACCAGGAACCGCAGGATCGGGTCGGTGCGCAGCTTATGCCAGGCGCCCGAGAGGGTCATCATGCCGTTGATCATGCCGCCCCAGCTCGGAGCCAGCAGGATGATCGACATCGCCATGCCCAGGGACTGTGCCCAGTCCGGCAGCGCGGTGTAGTGCAGGTGGTGCGGGCCGGCCCAGATGTACAGGGTGATCAGCGCCCAGAAGTGGACGATGGACAGGCGATAGGAATAGATCGGACGCTCGGCCTGTTTCGGCACGAAGTAATACATCATCCCCAGGAAGCCGGTGGTCAGGAAGAAGCCCACGGCGTTGTGGCCGTACCACCACTGGATCATCGCGTCGGTGGCGCCCGAGTAGGCCGAGTAAGACTTGAAGAAGCTGACCGGCAGGGACGCGTGGTTGACGATGTGCAGCATGGCGGTCACGACGATGAAGGCACCGTAGAACCAGTTACCGACATAGATGTGCTTGGTCTTGCGCTTGACGATAGTGCCGAAGAACACCAGACCGTAGGTCACCCAGACGATGGCCAGCAGAATAGCCAGGGGCCATTCCAGCTCTGCGTATTCCTTGGTGGTGGTGAAACCCATCGGCAAGGTCACGATCGCACCGACGATGACCGCTTGCCAACCCCAGAAGGTGAAGGCGGCGAGGCTGTCGGAAATCAGTCGCGTTTGGCAGGTTCGCTGCACGACGTAATAGGAAGTGGCAAACAACGCACAACCACCGAAGGCGAAGATCACCAGGTTGGTGTGCAGCGGGCGCAGGCGTCCAAACGTCGTCCATGGCAGATCGAAGTTCAACTCCGGCCAGACCAGTTGCGAGGCGATGAATACACCGAGCCCCATGCCAAGGATCCCCCAGACCACCGTCATGATGGCGAACTGGCGGACTACCTTATAGTTATAAGCAGTCGGACTGATTGCTGTGCTCATTCTAAGGTTCCACGGTTTGGGTGTTTTATTAGGATAAAAATCGGTCGCAAGTATGGAGAAAGCGGGGGGTCATTGCAACGCGCCATGACCTGGGTCAATGCTTTCCAAAGCAGATTCTGCGGCCTTTCCATGTGCTGAGTAGGGACAAAATTGGCCCTCGGTAAAATGTCGCAACGAAGGAAAGAGGCGAGGGGGGCAGGTCGGTTGTAACGGGGTGTGTTCGAGCACGGCGTTCGGGTGATGCCAGGTAACTGTCGCAACAGCCGGTATTCACCTGCCTTTGCGGCCTTTTTGTCGAACGATTGTCGAACGCATCGGGTCGGGTCGACCTGAAACCGGCAGTCGCCAGCGCACGCAGAGGCAAGCTTAGACTTGATTCCGGGGAACCGAAAGGAAGACGAAGGGAGGGTGCGACAATGCGTCGCGCAGGGGCACGAAACAGCCGCATCCAGATGGATGCGGCTGTTCGCGTGGTCAGGATTTATTCGCTTTTGCGTTCAGCTTGCAGACGCTCGGCGCCCGCCGCGTGGGACAGGCTGTAGACGTAAGCCGCGAGCAGTTGCACCTTGTCATTGCCGAGCAGCTCATTCTGCGCCGGCATATGGCCCTGGCGGCCATGACGGATGGTCTGTTGCAGTTGCGCCAGGCTGGTGCCGTAGATGAAGCCGGCCGGCAAGGTCAGGTCTGGCGCGCCCATGGCTTCGGTGCCTTTACCGTTGGCACCGTGGCAGGCAACGCAAGTGGTGTTGAACGCTTGCTGGCCTGCTTGCAGGTCGGCGCCGCTGTCTGCCGGCAGCGGCAGGCCCGCCAGATCATGGCGCACATACGCGGCCACGTTCTTGACGCCGGCTTCGCCCAGCACTTCGCCCCAGGCCGGCATCGCGGCCATGCGACCGCCCATGATGGTGGCCTTGATGGTTTCGGCACTGCCGCCCCAGCGCCAGTGGCTGTCGGCCAGGTTCGGGAAGCCGAAGGCACCCTTGGCGTCCGAGCCGTGGCAGACCGAGCAGTTGGAGGCGAACAAGCGGCCACCCATCTTCAAGGCCTGTGGGTCCTTGGCGACTTCTTCCACCGGCATGGCGGCGAATTTGGCGAAGATCGGCCCGAACTTGGCGTCGGCCCTGGCCATTTCCTTTTCCCATTCATGGGCGCCGGTCCAGCCATTTTCGTAGCCGGGCAGGATGCCTTTCCAGTTGCCCAGGCCCGGGTAGAGAACCAGGTAGCCGACGGAAAACACCAAAGTGCCGGCGAACAACAGGAACCACCACTGCGGCAGCGGGTTGTCGTACTCCTCGATGCCGTCGAAGCTGTGGCCCATGGTCTGGTCGACACTGCCCTTGGTCTCGCCCTTGCGGGTGCCGATCAGCAGCCAGGTCAGACCGATCAGGCTGCCGATGGTCAGTACGCTGATCCACGTACTCCAGAAGGTGGTCATGGCCGGGTGCTCCTTGTTGCAGGGTCTTGGGGGTTGGCGATGTCGGCGGATGGCTCGTCGGCGAACGGCAGCAGGCGCGCCTGAGCGAACTCCGAGTTGCGCTTGCTGCTGAATACCCACAGGGTCAGGCCGATGAAGGCCACGAACACCACGACCGTGCCCAGGCCGCGGATCATTCCAGTGCTCATTTCAAGAAACATAGGCTCACCTCTTGCTCTTGATGGCAGTGCCGAGCACTTGCAGGTAGGCCACCAGCGCGTCCATCTCGGTCTTGTCCTTGAGCGAGGCCACGCTGCCGGCGATGTCGTCGTCGGTGTACGGCACGCCCAGGGTGCGCATGGCGCGCAGCTTGCCTTCGGTGTGGCTGCTGTCCACCGTTTGGGTCACCAGCCATGGGTAGGCCGGCATCTTCGACTCAGGCACGACGTTGCGCGGGTTGTACAGGTGGGCGCGATGCCAGTCATCGGAGTAGCGCGCGCCGACCCGGGCCAGGTCCGGCCCGGTACGCTTGGAGCCCCACAGGAACGGGTGGTCCCAGACGCTTTCACCGGCCACCGAGTAGTGGCCGTAGCGCTCGGTCTCGGCGCGGAACGGACGGATCATCTGCGAATGGCAGCCGACGCAGCCTTCGCGGATATAGATGTCGCGACCTTCCAGTTGCAGGGCGGTGTAGGGCTTCATGCCGTCCACCGGTTTGTTGGTCACGTCCTGGAAGAACAGCGGCACGATCTGGGTCAGGCCGCCAATGCTCACGGCCAGAACCATCAGCAGCATCAGCAGGCCGACGTTTTTTTCGATTGTTTCGTGTTTCATGGCGGACTCCTCAAGCCATCTGCGCGGCAGCGGCGGCTTCGGCAGGCTGGTAGGCCCGCACGGTGCGCCAGGTGTTGTAGGCCATCAGCAGCATGCCGAGGAGAAAGATCGCCCCGCCCGCCAGCCGTACGACGAAACCGGGGTGGCTGGCCACCAGGGTTTCAACGAAGGAGTAGGTCAGGGTCCCATCCTCGTTCACCGCACGCCACATCAGGCCCTGGGCGATGCCGTTGACCCACATGGAGGCGATGTACAGCACGGTGCCGATGGTCGCGAGCCAGAAGTGCGCGTTGATCAGGCCGATGCTGTGCATCTGGGGGCGGCCGAAGACTTTCGGGATCATGTGATACAGCGCGCCGATGGAAATCATCGCCACCCAACCCAAGGCACCAGCGTGTACGTGGCCGATGGTCCAGTCGGTGTAGTGGGAGAGGGCGTTGACGGTCTTGATGGCCATCATCGGGCCTTCGAAGGTCGACATGCCGTAGAACGCCAGGGACACCACCAGGAACCGCAGGATCGGGTCGCTGCGCAATTTATGCCAGGCGCCCGACAGGGTCATCATGCCGTTGATCATGCCGCCCCAGCTCGGTGCCAGCAGGATCAGCGACATCACCATGCCCAGGGACTGTGCCCAGTCCGGCAGCGCGGTGTAGTGCAGGTGGTGCGGGCCGGCCCAGATGTACAGGGTGATCAGCGCCCAGAAGTGCACGATGGACAACCGATAGGAGTACACCGGACGCTCGGCCTGCTTCGGCACGAAGTAGTACATCATCCCCAAAAAGCCGGCGGTGAGGAAAAAGCCTACGGCGTTGTGGCCGTACCACCATTGCACCATCGCATCCGTGGCCCCGGCATACACCGAGTAGGATTTGGTGAAGCTCACCGGCAATTCCAGGTTGTTGACGATGTGCAGGATCGCCACGGTCAGGATGAACCCGCCGAAGAACCAGTTACCGACATAGATGTGTTTGGTGTTGCGCTTGGCCACGGTGCCGAAGAACACGATGGCGTAGGCGACCCAGACGATGGTGATCAGAATGTCGATCGGCCATTCCAGTTCGGCGTATTCCTTGGAGCTGGTGTAGCCCAGCGGCAGGCTGATGGCCGCCAGCAGGATCACCAATTGCCAGCCCCAGAAGCAGAACGCGGCGATTTTCGGCGCGAACAGCTGTGTCTGACAGGTGCGTTGCACCGAGTAGAACGAACTGGCGAACAGGGCGCAGCCGCCGAAGGCGAAGATCACCGCGTTGGTGTGCAACGGGCGCAGGCGGCCGAAGCTGGTCCACGGCAAATCGAAGTTGAGCTGTGGCCAGACCAATTGGGCCGCGAGAAAAACCCCGAGCCCCATGCCGACGATGCCCCACACCACCGTCATAATGGCGAATTGGCGGACCACCTTGTAGTTGTAGGCGGTACTGATAGATGTGTTCATGGTTCCCCATCCACGGTTCAGCCGAAGTGAGCGCTTGCGCAAGGCAGCGCGGCATTCTTCGCCTGGAGTTATAGGCAGACTAAAAGCGAGGCAAGCATGGACAAACAGCACAAGGCCAGTATTGACGGGGATCAATGGGCGCGATGTGTGGCCGAACACGGTTGGCTATGGACGGCGGCGCAAACGGGTGTCAGCGCCGAGCCACCGACCCTGATCCTGGCCCATGGCGCCGGCGCACCGATGGACAGCGGGTTCATGAACGAAATGGCCGCGCGCCTTGCCGGGCATGGCATCAACGTGTTGCGTTTTGAGTTTCCCTACATGGCTCAACGACGCCTGGACGGCGGTAAACGTCCGCCGAACCCGGCTCCCAAGTTGCTGGAATGCTGGCGTGCGGTGTATGCCACGGTGCGGCCTTATGTCGCTGGGCGGTTGGCCATTGGCGGCAAGTCCATGGGTGGGCGCATGGCGAGTTTGCTGGCCGATGAGCTGAAAGCTGATGCCCTGGTGTGCCTGGGGTATCCCTTCTACGCGGTGGGCAAACCGGAGAAACCGCGGGTCGAGCACTTGGCAGCCTTGAAGACCCGGACCTTGATCGTCCAGGGCGAGCGCGATGCCTTGGGTAACCGCGAGGCGGTGCAGGGTTACGTGCTGTCACCGAGTATCGAGGTGATGTGGCTGGTGGCGGGGGATCATGATCTGAAACCGCTGAAGGCCTCGGGGTTTAGTCATGAGCAGCATCTGGAGGCGGCGGCGGGCAGGGTGGCCGGGTTTCTTCAGTAGGTTCCTTGCCGACTATCAAGGCCTCATCGCGAGCAGGCTCGCTCCCACAATTGGAATGCCTTTGAATGAGCAACCTTGACCCCCTGTGGGAGTAAGGCTGCTCCCACAATTGGAATGCCTTTGAATGAGCAACCTTGACCCTCTGAGGGAGTAAGGCTGCTCCCACAATTGGAATGCCTTTGAATGAGCAACCTTGACCCTCTGAGGGAGTAAGGCTGCTCCCACAATTGGAATGCCTTTGAATGAGCAACCTTGACCCTCTGAGGGAGTAAGCCTGCTCCCACAATTGGAATGCCTTTGAATGAGCAACCTTGACCCTCTGAGGGAGTAAGCCTGCTCCCACAATTGGAATGCCTTTGAATGAGCAACCTTGACCCTCTGAGGGAGTAAGCCTGCTCCCACAATTGGAATGCCTTTGAATGAGCAACCTTGACCCTCTGAGGGAGTAAGCCTGCTCCCACAATTGGAATGCCTTTGAATGAGCAACCTTGACC
>NZ_CP024081.1:4427918-4528287 GCF_003033885.1 Pseudomonas rhizophila
TTCGCCATGCTCTCGGCCAAATACGGTGGCAACACCTTCTACGTCGGCCTGCAAAAACTCAGCGGCGACGATGGCTGGATGCGCGTCAACGGCACCAGCGGCGGCACCCTGGCCAACGACAGCTACAACTCCAGCTACGACAACGCCCAGGAAAAATCCTGGCAAGTGCGCCATGACTTCAACTTCGCCGCCGTCGGCGTACCGGGCCTGACCCTGATGAACCGCTACATCAGCGGTGACAACGTGCACACCGGCACCATCACCGACGGTAAGGAATGGGGTCGCGAAAGCGAACTGGCCTACACCGTACAGAGCGGTGCGTTGAAGAGCCTCAATGTGAAATGGCGTAACGCGTCGATTCGTCGAGACTTCAGTAACAACGAGTTCGATGAAAACCGCTTGATCGTCAGCTACCCGATCTCGCTTCTTTAAGCCGGGATCGGTCGCCATGGCCGCTTTTCAAAAGGGCCATGGCGACGCGACAGCCAAAGGCAGGGACGCCGTTGTAGAGCGATTCGTCGATCAAACGTTGACAAGGTAGCGGTAGGATAAGGATATTCCCTCTCGGTCGTACGACAACTTATAACAACTGATACCTCTCACCGTTTGCTCAGGTAATTTCATGACTACGACACACATTCGCCACCCCTTCAATCGTCTGCTGCTGACCGGTGCTGCCGGCGGCCTGGGCAAAGTCTTGCGTGAACGCCTCAAGCCTTTCGCCCGCCACATTCGCCTGTCGGACATCGCCAACATGGCCCCGGCCATTGATGAAAGTGAAGAAGTGGTGCCGTGCGACCTGTCTGATAAACAGGCGGTGCATCAACTGGTGGAAGGCGTCGATGCCATTTTGCATTTCGGCGGTGTTTCGGTAGAGCGTCCGTTCGAAGAAATCCTCGGCGCCAACATCAGCGGCGTGTTCCACATCTATGAAGCCGCCCGCAAGCATGGCGTCAAGCGCGTGATCTTCGCCAGTTCCAACCACGTCATCGGTTTCTACAAGCAGGACGAGGTCCTCGACGCCCTATCCCCTCGCCGTCCGGATGGCTACTACGGCTTGTCCAAGTCCTACGGCGAAGACATGGCCAGTTTTTACTTCGATCGCTACGGCATCGAAACCGTGAGCATCCGCATCGGCTCGTCGTTCCCCGAGCCACAAAACCGCCGGATGATGAGCACCTGGCTGAGCTTCGACGATCTCACCCAACTGATCGAATGCTCGCTCTATACCCCGAAAGTCGGCCACACCGTGGTGTATGGCATGTCCGCCAACCGCGACGTCTGGTGGGACAACAGCCAGGCCGCGCACCTGGGCTACCAGCCCAAGGACAGCTCCGAAGTCTTCCGTGACAAGGTCGAAGCGCAGCCGATGCCAGCCGCCGATGACCCGGCCAGGGTCTACCAGGGTGGCGCCTTTGTCGCAGCCGGCCCGTTCGACGACTGATTCGCCTGTTTTTCATGGGATACGAACGAACCAAGGAATCGCCATGCAAGCCGAATTGATTGTCGATGCACGCAACGCCGTCGGTGAGAGCCCAGTGTGGGTTCCCGAGGAGAACGCCCTGTACTGGGTGGACATTCCCAGCGGTGGGTTGCAGTGCTGGAATGCCGGAACCGGACAGCTCAAAGGTTGGGAAACCCCCGAAATGCTCGCCTGCATCGCCCGTCACCAGGACGGGGGGTGGATCGCCGGCATGGAGAGCGGTTTCTTTCGCCTGCACCCCTTTGATGACGGCAGCCTGGACAGCGAATTGTGCGCCAGTGTCGAGCACGCCCGCACCGACATGCGCCTCAACGATGGCCGTTGCGACCGCCAGGGCCGCTTCTGGGCCGGCAGCATGGTGCTGAACATGGGGGCCAACGCCGACCAGGGGCGGATGTACCGCTTCGATGGCGGACAGCGCGGGCCGGTCGAGGCACAACTGAGCGGGTTCATCGTGCCCAATGGCCTGGGCTTCAGCCCGGATGGGCGCACGATGTACCTCTCCGACTCACATCCGTTGATCCAGCAGATCTGGGCTTTCGATTACGACATCGACAGCGGCACGCCCTCCAACCGACGGCTGTTCGTCGACATGATGCCCCTGGCCGGACGCCCGGACGGCGCGGCGGTGGACGCAGAAGGTTGCTATTGGATCTGCGCCAACGATGCCGGCCTTATCCATCGTTTCACCCCGGATGGCCGACTGGATCGCTCTTTGGCGGTGCCGGTGAAGAAACCGACGATGTGCGCCTTTGGCGGCAGCCGTCTGGACACCCTGTTCGTCACCTCGATCCGCCCTGGCGACGACACTGATCCGCAGTCCCTGGCCGGGGGCGTGTTTGCCCTCAACCCCGGCGTCAAGGGCCTTGCTGAAACGGCTTTCGGAGGATCGAAACACGCCGCCAACTGACCTGCATTGCCGCTTCATTCGATAGATATAAAAACAACAACACTGGAGATTGACCATGAATTTCAAACGCACGCTTCTGATCGCAGCCCTCCCCCTGGCCTTCCTTGCGCAAGCGGCACAGGCTCTTGAGATCAAGTTTGCCGATATCCACCCCGATGGCTATCCAACCGTGGAAGCGGAAAAAATCCTTGGCAAGACGCTGGTCGAGGAAAGCAAAGGCCAAAAAGACCCGTTCACCTTCAAGATGTATTCCGGCGGTGTGTTGGGCTCGGAAAAAGAAGTCATCGAGCAGCTTCAGGTCGGTGCCGTCCAGATGGCCCGCGTCAGCCTGGGCATCGTTGGGCCGGTGGTGCCGGACGTAAACGTCTTCAACATGCCATTCGTGTTCCGTGACCAGGCACACATGCGCAAGATCATCGACGGTGAAATCGGCCAGGAAATCCTCGACAAGATCACCAACTCCGAATTCAACCTGGTGGCCCTGGCCTGGATGGACGGCGGTACTCGCAACCTCTACACCAAGAAACCCGTGCACAAGCCCGAAGACATGCATGGCATGAAAATTCGTGTCATGGGCAACCCGATGTTCATCGAGACCCTCAACGCCATGGGCGGTAACGGGATTGCCATGGACACCGGTGAAATCTTCAGTGCTCTGCAGACCGGCGTGATCGACGGTGCGGAAAACAACCCGCCGACCATGCTCGAGCACAACCACTACCAGAACGCCAAGTACTACAGTTTGACCGGCCACCTGATCCTGCCGGAGCCGGTGGTGATGTCCAAGTTCACCTGGGAAAAACTCACCCCCGAGCAGCAAGCCCTGGTGAAAAAAGCGGCCAAACAATCCCAACTGGACGAGCGCGAATTGTGGGACAAGAAGACTGCCGCCAGTGAAGAGAAACTCAAGGCCGCGGGCGTTGAGTTCATCACCGTCGACAAGAAACCCTTCTATGACGCCACCGCACCGATCCGGGCCAAATACGGTGCACCGTACGCCGACCTGATCAAGCGTATCGAAGCCGTTCAGTAACACCTCTCAATCTGTACTTGAAAAGGCCAGGTGCGCCCGATGTCACGGGCGCGCCCGGTTACGGTGGAACCCGATGAAGAATTTGCTGCTGCGCATCAACGACAAGATTTACATGACTTGCATCTGGGTCGCCGGCCTCTCTGTCCTGGCAATTGCTCTGATGATTCCCTGGGGCGTGTTCGCCCGCTACGTGCTGGGTACCGGCTCAAGCTGGCCGGAACCCACCGCGATTTTGCTGATGATCGTGTTCACGTTCATCGGCGCCGCCGCCAGTTACCGCGCTGGTGCGCACATGGCCGTGGACATGCTCACCAACCGCCTGCCCCCTCACTTGAAAACCGCGGCATCGGTGTTTTCCCAACTGCTGATGGCGGTGATCTGCATCTTCATGATCAGCGGCGGCACCAAACTCTGCCTGTCCACCTGGAACCAGTACATGAGCGCCCTGCCCACACTGCGGGTCGGCATCACGTACATGCCCATACCGGTCGGTGGTTTTCTGACCCTGATTTTTGTCCTGGAAAAACTCTTGCTCGGTGATCAGAGCAAGCGCCGGGTCGTGCAGTTCGACCTGGTCGAAGAAAGTGAAGGTGCCGCTTAATGGACGCTCTGATTCTGCTGGGCAGTTTTTTCCTGTTGATCCTGATCGGCATGCCGGTCGCCTACGCCCTGGGTGCCGCTGCGCTGATCGGCGCGTGGTGGATCGATATTCCATTCCAGGCCGTGATGATCCAGGTCGCGGGCGGGGTGAATAAATTTTCGTTGCTGGCCATTCCGTTCTTCGTCCTGGCCGGTGCAATCATGGCCGAGGGTGGTATGTCTCGCCGGCTGGTGGCCTTCGCCGGTGTGCTGGTGGGTTTCGTGCGCGGCGGTCTGTCACTGGTCAACCTCATGGCCTCGACGTTCTTCGGTGCCATTTCCGGATCCTCAGTGGCCGACACCGCCTCGGTGGGTTCGGTACTGATCCCGGAGATGGAACGCCGCGGCTACCCGCGGGAGTTCTCCACCGCAGTGACCGTCAGTGGTTCGGTACAAGCCCTGCTGACCCCGCCCAGCCATAACGCGGTGCTGTACTCCCTGGCAGCCGGCGGTACGGTTTCCATCGGTGCGCTGTTCATGGCCGGCATCGTGCCGGGCCTGCTGATGAACGCCTGCCTGATGGTGCTGTGCCTGATCTTCGCGAAGAAGCGCAACTACCCCAAGGGCGAAGTGATTCCCCTCAAGCAGGCACTGAAAATCTGCCGGGAAGCCATGTGGGGCATGATGACCATGTTCATCATCCTCGGCGGCATCCTCTCGGGTGTTTTCACCGCCACCGAATCGGCCGCCATCGCTGTGCTCTGGGCATTCTTCGTGACCATGTGCATTTACCGCGACTACAAGTGGAGTGAGTTGCCGAAACTGATGCATCGCACGGTGCGTACCATCTCGATCGTGATGATCCTGATCGGCTTCGCCGCCAGCTTCGGCTACATCATGACGCTGATGCAGATCCCGGCGAAAATCACCACCCTGTTCCTGACCATCTCCGACAACCGCTACGTGATCCTGATGTGCATCAACGCGATGCTGCTGGTCCTGGGTACGGTGATGGACATGGCGCCGCTGATCCTGATCCTGACCCCGATCCTGATGCCGGTGATCATGGGCATCGGCGTGGACCCGGTGCAGTTCGGCATGATTATGCTGGTGAACCTGGGTATCGGGCTCATTACTCCGCCGGTGGGAGCAGTGCTGTTCGTCGGCTCCGCCATTGGCAAGGTCAGTATCGAAAGCACCGTCAAGGCCCTGCTGCCGTTCTACGGCGTGCTGTTTCTGGTGTTGCTGGCCGTGACCTACATTCCGGCGATCTCGCTGTGGTTGCCGCGTCTGGTGCTGTAACCCTATAAATGAGCAAGCCCCCTTGTGGCGAGGGAGCTTGCTCCCGCTGGACTGCGAAGCAGGCCCATAGGTTTTTGACTCCGGGCGTCTGCTGCGCAGCCGAGCGGGAGCAAGCTCCCTCGCCACAAAAGCATGCACACAAGAGTCGTCCCGAAGTTTTTTCCAACCCAGCAGACAAGCCAACATGACCCCGCCTCTTCTCCAACTCGAAGACGAACAGACTCGCCTGACCCTGGCCCCGCACCTGGGTGCCAGCCTGGTCAGTTGGACGTTGCGCGGCAGCGGCCAGCCGCTGTTGCGCCCGCCCGCGCCCCAGGCCGTGGAAAACGGCCTGCCCGGCAAGCTCGGCTGTTTCCCGCTGATCCCATGGTCGAACCGGATCGCCAACGCAGGTTTCGACTGTCCGGGCGGCTGGCTCGCCCTGGAAGCCAACAGCCCCAACGACCCGTTCCCGATCCATGGCAGCGCCTGGCAACAACCGTGGCAAGTGATAGAGCAAAGCGCCCAGGAAGCCTTGTTGCAACTCGACAGCCAACATCCATTCGCCTATTGCGCCAGCCTGCGGATTCGCTTGAGCGGCGGTCAGTTACAGATCGCGATGCACGTCACCCACCTGGCCGAACAGGCCGCGTGGCACGGGCTGGGTTTGCACCCGTACTTCCCGCGCACTGCTGGCACACGCCTGCAAACCCGTGCGACCGAAGTCTGGATGTGCGATGAGAAAAAACTGCCAACCACGTTGGGCAGCGTTCCTCGAATCTGGGACTTCCAACAACCCCGCTTGCTGCCGGACACACTGGTGGACAACGGCTTTGGCGGCTGGGACGGGCATTGCCTGATCCAGCAACCGGACCTGGGTTATGAGCTGGAATGCCGAGCCAGCGGCAGCGAATACTTCCTGCTGTACTGTCCCGTGGGCCTGGATTTCTTTTGCATCGAGCCGGTCAGCCATCCGGTCAATGCCCACCACCTGCCAGGGCGGCCAGGGTTGCGCTTGCTGGAGCAAGGGCAGTCAGTGACGCTGGGGTTTTCGATGCAGTGTCGACTCCTGTAACCCCTCCAGACAGGTTTCTCTCCCGCTCGGCTGGGCGTCAGGTCCCCAAGGTCAAACCGTTGGCCGGCAAAGGCAGCGCCGTTTTATATCGAACCTGCTTGAGCGCAAAGCTCGAACGGATATTCGCCACCCCCGGGACCTTGGTCAGAAAGTCCATCATGAAGCGCTCCAGCGACTGGATCGACGGCACCAACACGCGGATCAGGTAATCCGGGTCGCCTGCCATCAGGTAGCACTCCATCACCTCCGGTCGGTCGGAGATCGCCTCTTCGAAGTGCTGCAACGCCTCCTCCACTTGTTTTTCCAGGCTCACGTGGATGAACACGTTGACATGCAGGCCCAGCAGATCGGCATCCAGCAGCGTGACTTGCTCGCGTATCACCCCCAGCTCCTCCATGGCCCGGACCCGGTTGAAGCAAGGCGTGGGCGATAGATTGACCGACCGGGCAAGCTCGGCGTTGGTGATGCGGGCGTTTTCCTGAAGGCTGTTCAGAATGCCGATGTCGGTGCGATCCAATTTACGCATGAGACAAATAATCCTGTTTTTTATCGTTGTGCAGATTTTTTATCTGCAAATGATCTGAACAGCAACCCAACAGAGAAAAATATTCTTCTGCGTCGAGCCTATGATTGTTGTAGGACAATTTTCCTTACCCGGGAAAGTTCGTCAGCTAGCGCGCCCACTACAAGAAATTCACAAGATCGAGCGTAGAAAGCCATGAACCCAGCGTATGAACCGCTACGCCTGCACGTCCCCGAACCCTCGGGCCGTCCCGGCTGCCAGACCGACTTCTCCTACCTGCATCTGAGCGATGCCGGCACGGTGCGCAAACCCTCCATCGACGTTGAACCGTCCGACACGGCCGACCTGGCCCGCGGGCTGATTCGCGTGCTCGATGACCAGGGCAATGCCCACGGCCCATGGGCCGAAGACGTGCCTCTCGAGATCCTGCGCAAAGGCATGCGCGCCATGCTCAAGACGCGCATCTACGACAACCGCATGGTGGTCGCCCAGCGCCAGAAAAAAATGTCGTTCTACATGCAGAGCCTCGGCGAGGAAGCCATCGGCAGCGGCCAGGCCCTGGCGCTGAACATCGATGACATGTGCTTCCCCACCTATCGCCAGCAAAGCATCCTGATGGCCCGCGAGGTGCCGTTGGTGGGCATGATCTGCCAACTGCTGTCCAACGAGCGCGATCCGCTCAAGGGCCGGCAGTTGCCGATCATGTACTCGGTCAAGGACGCCGGTTTTTTCACCATCTCCGGCAACCTCGCCACGCAATTCATCCAAGGCGTGGGCTGGGGCATGGCCTCGGCGATCAAGGGCGACACCAAGATCGCCTCGGCCTGGATCGGTGACGGCGCCACCGCCGAATCGGACTTTCACACCGCCCTGACCTTCGCCCACGTCTACCGGGCGCCAGTGATCCTCAACGTGGTCAACAACCAGTGGGCGATCTCCACCTTCCAGGCCATTGCCGGCGGTGAAGCCACCACCTTCGCCGGACGCGGCGTCGGCTGCGGCATCGCTTCGCTGCGGGTGGATGGCAACGACTTCATGGCGGTCTACGCCGCTTCGCGCTGGGCCGCCGAACGCGCCCGCCGCAACCTCGGCCCGGCGCTGATCGAATGGGTGACCTACCGCGCCGGCCCGCATTCCACTTCCGATGATCCGTCCAAATACCGTCCCGCCGACGACTGGAGCCACTTCCCGCTGGGCGACCCGATTGCGCGCCTCAAGCAGCATCTGGTGAAAATCGGCCACTGGTCCGAAGAGGAACATGCCGCCGTCAGCGCCGAACTCGAAGCCGAGGTGATCGCCGCGCAGAAGGAAGCCGAGCAGTACGGCACCCTTGCTGGCGGGCAGATCCCAAGCGCCGCGACCATGTTCGAAGACGTCTACAAAGAGATGCCGGAGCACTTGAAGCGCCAGCGTCAGGAGTTGGGGATCTGACATGAACGATCACAACAACAATATCCAGCTGGACACCGCCATGACCACTACCACCATGACCATGATCCAGGCCCTGCGCTCGGCCATGGACGTGATGCTCGAGCGCGACGACAACGTCGTGGTGTTCGGCCAGGACGTGGGCTACTTCGGCGGCGTGTTCCGCTGCACCGAAGGCCTGCAGAATAAATACGGCACCTCGCGGGTGTTCGACGCGCCGATTTCCGAGAGCGGTATCGTCGGCGTGGCCGTGGGCATGGGCGCCTACGGGTTGCGGCCGGTGGCCGAGATCCAGTTCGCCGACTACGTCTACCCGGCCTCGGACCAGATCATTTCCGAAGCGGCGCGCCTGCGCTATCGCTCGGCCGGCGAGTTCACCGCGCCGATGACCCTGCGCATGCCCTGCGGCGGCGGCATCTATGGCGGCCAGACCCACAGCCAGAGCATCGAAGCGATGTTCACCCAGGTTTGCGGCTTGCGCACCGTCATGCCGTCGAACCCTTACGACGCCAAAGGCCTGCTGATCGCCTCCATCGAAAACGATGACCCGGTGATTTTCCTCGAACCCAAGCGCCTGTATAACGGCCCGTTCGACGGCCACCACGACCGCCCGGTAACCCCATGGTCGAAACATCCGTCGGCGCAGGTGCCGGACGGCTACTACACAGTGCCGCTGGATGTCGCCGCCATCACCCGCCCGGGCAAGGACGTGACCATCCTCACCTACGGCACCACGGTGTATGTGTCCCAGGCCGCCGCCGAAGAAACCGGCATCGACGCCGAAGTCATCGACCTGCGCAGCCTCTGGCCGCTGGACCTTGAGACCATCGTCAAATCCGTGAAAAAAACTGGCCGCTGTGTGGTCGTCCACGAAGCCACCCGCACCTGCGGTTTCGGCGCCGAGCTGGTGTCGTTGGTGCAAGAACACTGCTTCCACCACCTGGAAGCGCCCATCGAGCGTGTCACCGGTTGGGACACCCCCTACCCGCACGCGCAGGAATGGGCGTATTTCCCAGGGCCGTCCCGTGTGGGCGCGGCGTTGAAACGGGTCATGGAGGTCTGAATGGGCACGCACGTTATCAAGATGCCGGACATTGGCGAAGGCATCGCCGAAGTTGAACTGTCGGTGTGGCACGTCAAGGTTGGCGACATGGTGGTCGAAGACCAGGTGCTGGCCGATGTCATGACCGACAAGGCGATGGTGGACATTCCCTCGCCAGTACACGGTCGGGTGATCGCCCTGGGTGGCGAGCCCGGCGAAGTCATGGCGGTGGGCAGCGAACTGATCCGCATTGAAGTCGAAGGTGCCGGCAACCTCAAGGAGTCGGCGCAACCCGCCGTCGCGGCGCCAGCGCCGAAACCCGCGCCGGTGGCAACGCCTGAGCCGACGATAGAACAACCCGCTGCTGCGCCACGCCCCGCGCCGCAAGCGCCGGTGGCCCGCGATCCGGACGAGCGGCCGCTGGCCTCCCCGGCCGTGCGCAAACATGCGCTGGACCTGGGCATTCAGTTGCGTCTGGTCCAGGGCAGTGGCCCGGCCGGGCGTATCCTGCATGAAGACCTCGAGGCCTATCTGGCTCAGGGTCCAGCGACCCAGGCCAAAGGCAGCTCGGGTTATGCCGAACGCCACGACGAACAGCAGATCCCGGTGATCGGCATGCGCCGCAAGATCGCCCAGCGCATGCAGGAAGCGACCCAGCGCGCCGCGCATTTCAGCTACGTTGAGGAAATCGACGTCACTGCCCTGGAAGAACTGCGGGTGCATTTGAATGAAAAGCACGGTGCCCATCGCGGCAAGCTGACCTTGCTGCCATTCCTGGTCCGCGCCTTGGTCGTAGCCTTGCGGGACTTCCCGCAAATGAACGCCCGTTATGACGACGAGGCCCAGGTCATCCACCGTTCGGGCGCTGTGCATGTCGGCGTCGCCACCCAGAGCGATGTGGGCCTGATGGTGCCGGTGGTGCGTCACGCCGAAGCCCGTAGCTTGTGGGACAGCGCGGCAGAAATCTCGCGTCTGGCAACGGCGGCCCGCAATGGCAAAGCCAGCCGCGATGAGCTGTCCGGCTCGACCATCACCCTGACCAGCCTCGGTGCGTTGGGCGGCATCGTCAGCACCCCAGTGCTGAACCTGCCGGAAGTGGCGATCGTCGGCGTGAACAAGATTGTCGAACGACCCATGGTGATCAAAGGCCAGATCGTGATCCGCAAGATGATGAACCTCTCCAGTTCCTTCGATCACCGAGTGGTCGACGGCATGGACGCGGCGCAATTCATCCAGGCCCTGCGCGGCCTGCTCGAACAGCCCGCCACGCTGTTTGTGGACTAATCATCAATGGAGCAGGCCATGCAAACTTTGAACACCACGCTGCTGATCATCGGCGGCGGCCCCGGCGGCTATGTGGCGGCGATTCGCGCCGGCCAGTTGGGCATCCCGACCATTCTGGTGGAAGGCCAGGCGTTGGGCGGAACTTGCCTGAACATCGGCTGCATCCCGTCCAAGGCGTTGATTCACGTCGCCGAGCAGTTCCATCAGACACGGCACCACAGCCAGGGCTCGGCCCTGGGTATCACGGTGTCGGCGCCAAGCCTGGACATCGGCAAGAGCGTGGAATGGAAGGACGGCATCGTCGATCGGCTGACCACCGGCGTCGCGACCCTGCTGAAAAAGCACAAGGTCCAGGTCATTCACGGCTGGGCCAACGTCGTCGATGGCAAAACCGTTGACGTCGGCGACACGCGCATCCAGTGCGAACACCTGCTGCTGGCCACCGGATCGAAAAGCGTCGAGCTGCCGATGCTGCCGATTGGCGGGCCGATCATTTCCTCCACCGAAGCCCTCGCCCCGACCTCGGTGCCCAAGCACCTGGTGGTGGTGGGCGGTGGCTACATCGGCCTGGAGCTGGGCATCGCCTACCGCAAGCTCGGCGCCGAGGTCAGCGTGGTCGAGGCCCAGGAGCGGATTCTGCCGGCCTACGACGGCGAACTGACCCAACCGGTGCACGAGGCGCTCAAGCAGTTGGGCGTGATGCTGTACCTCAAGCACAGCGTCGAAGGTTTCGATGCCCAGGCCAGCACGTTGCAAGTGCGCGATCCCGCTGGCGAGACGCTGAACCTGGAGACCGACCGGGTGCTGGTGGCCGTTGGTCGCAAACCTAACACCCAGGGCTGGAACCTCGAAGCGTTGGACTTGGCGATGAACGGTTCGGCGGTGAAAATCGACAACCGTTGCCAGACCAGCATGCGCAATGTCTGGGCCATCGGCGACCTGAGCGGCGAACCGATGCTCGCCCACCGGGCCATGGCCCAGGGCGAAATGGTTGCCGAGCTGATAGCGGGTCAGCATCGCGAGTTCAACCCGACGGCCATCGCAGCGGTGTGCTTCACCGATCCGGAACTGGTGGTGGTCGGCAAAACGCCGGACGAGGCCAAAGCCGCCGGGCTCGACTGCATCGTTTCCAGCTTCCCGTTCGCCGCCAATGGCCGGGCCATGACCCTGGAATCGAAAAGTGGCTTCGTGCGGGTCGTGGCACGGCGGGACAATCACCTGATCGTCGGTTGGCAAGCGGTTGGCGTTGGTGTGTCGGAGCTGTCCACCGCGTTCGGCCAGTCCCTGGAAATGGGCGCTCGCCTGGAAGACATCGCCGGCACCATCCACGCCCACCCGACGCTGGGCGAGGCGGTGCAGGAAGCGGCGTTGCGAGCGTTGGGGCATGCGTTGCATCTGTAACAGTTGTGGGTGAATAACCTTGTGGCGAGGGGATTTATCCCCGCTGGGTTGCGCAGCAACCCCAAAACCTGTCACCGCCGGGCGTCAGATATCTGAGCTAATGGGGCTGCTTCGCAGCCCAGCGGGGATAAATCCCCTCGCCACAGGCTGCGAAACAGCCCCGGAATGAAGTATTGTTGTCCCCATCCAAAAAACGTCAGAAGCCTTGAACCGTTTCGACGGTTGTTAAGAAATAGAGGGTGTCATGGGTAACGAGAGCATCAATTGGGACAAACTGGGCTTTGACTACATCAAGACCGACAAGCGCTACCTGTCGCACTGGCGCGATGGCGCCTGGGACGCCGGCACCCTGACCGACGACAACGTGCTGCACATCAGCGAGGGCTCCACCGCCCTGCACTACGGTCAGCAGTGTTTCGAAGGCCTGAAGGCCTATCGCTGCAAGGACGGTTCGATCAACCTGTTCCGCCCTGACCAGAACGCCGCCCGCATGCAGCGCAGCTGCGCGCGCCTGCTGATGCCGCAAGTCGAGACCGAGCAGTTCGTCGAAGCCTGCAAGCAAGTGGTCCGCGCCAACGAGCGCTTCATCCCGCCTTATGGCACTGGCGGCGCGCTGTACCTGCGCCCGTTCGTGATCGGCGTGGGTGACAACATCGGCGTGCGCACCGCCCCCGAGTTCATCTTCTCGATCTTCTGCATCCCGGTCGGCGCCTACTTCAAGGGCGGCCTGACCCCGCACAACTTCCTGATCTCCAGCTACGACCGTGCCGCCCCACAAGGCACTGGAGCGGCCAAGGTCGGTGGCAACTACGCCGCCAGCCTGATGCCCGGCTCCCAGGCCAAGAAGGCCAGTTTCGCCGACTGCATCTACCTGGACCCGATGACCCACTCGAAAATCGAGGAAGTCGGCTCGGCGAACTTCTTCGGCATCACCCATGACAACAAATTCGTCACCCCCAAATCCCCTTCGGTCCTGCCGGGCATCACCCGCCTGTCGCTGATCGAACTGGCCAAATCGCGCCTGGGCCTGGAAGTGATCGAAGGCGACGTGTTCATCGACAAACTGTCGGACTTCAAGGAAGCCGGCGCCTGCGGTACCGCTGCGGTCATCACTCCGATTGGCGGCATCAGCTACAAGGACAAGCTGCACGTGTTCCACAGCGAAACCGAAGTCGGCCCGATCACCCAGAAGCTCTACAAAGAGCTGACCGGCGTGCAGACCGGCGACGTGGAAGCGCCGGCTGGCTGGATCGTCAAGGTCTAAGCAGCGCTCATGTGGCGAGGGAGCTTGCTCCGTCGCCACATGGGTTTGTCTCCCTTACTCCCGCCGCAAAACCAGCCATCGCCCCCAACGCTGGCGAAACCATCCGTAACCGCTGACCAGCAGAATCCCACTCAATACCAAAGCCGCGCCAACGATGAAGTTCGGCTCCAGCGGTTCATCCAATAACCAGACACCAAAACCGATGCCAAACAGCGGCGTCATGAACGACAGCACCCCCAACTGCGAAGCCAGGTAGCGGCGCAGCAGGGAAAACCAGATCAGAAAACTGGCGAAAGACACCAGCAACACTTGAAAGGCCAGGCTGGCCAGCAGTTGCGGTGTGGGGTTGATCGACGTTTGCCCCAGCACCACCGACATCCCTACCAGCAGCACCCCGGCGCCGACCAATTGGTACAACAACGTCTGGCTGGCGGGCAGGTTCGTCAAGCGTGAACAACGCACTGTCACCGTCGTAGCCCCCCAGAGCGCACCGGCCAGCAGCCCCATTCCATCACCCAGTAACGAACTGCCGTTCGCCGCCCCCGTCCCTCCGCTGAACGCCACAACAATACCGCCGAATGCCACGGCGATACCCAGCCATTGCAGAGGTTTTAGACGTTCGCTCGGCAGTTTCCAGTGCAGGCCCAGAGCGGCGAACATCGGCGCGGTGTAGAGGAAAATCACCATGTGCGAAGCCGTCGTATGGCGTAGGCCTTCACCCACCATCACGAACTCCAGGGCAAACAACAGCCCCACCAACAGGCCGGGACGCCAACTGCCATCGGCCAGGGACAGGCGTTCACCGCGCGCCAGCACCAACAGCCAGACCAGTACCGCAGCGATGGCCGAGCGCACGCCCAGTTGCAGCATCGGCGCCATGTCGGCGGCGCTGGCCTTGATCGCGACTTGCTGGAAACCCCAGATGGCACAGAGGCCCGTCATCAGGGCACTGACCTGGCCATCCAGGGCGCGGCGGGTGGTCATGGGAAAGGTCCTTGGGCAGAAATGGATGAAAGGATTGTCTGCCTGACACCTTTGCTGGATATAGTGATTACCCGACAAGCCATCCCGGTAATCCGCCATTACGGTCGATATGCAGCCTCCAGCTCAACATCTGAAGATTCCTCCGTTCGACGCGGCCCTGCCCTCGCCGATTTTCTTTCGCAGCGCCTGCATGCCGGCCCACGCCACTTACCCTCGGCACCGGCATGCCTGGGGAGAGTTCGTCTACTCCTACAGTGGGGTGATGGAAATCGAGATCGCCCAGCACCATTACCTGGCACCACCGCAGTACGGCATCTGGTTACCGCCGGACATGGAACACGTTGGGTTCAATCGGCATGAAGCATGTCATTGTTCGTTGTACCTGGCGGCCGAACTGTGCGCTGCGCTGCCGGCCGTACCTTGCGCGCTGACCTTGAGCCCGCTGATCCGCGCGTTGCTGGAAGAGCTGCGCAGCGACCCGCCGAGCCAACCTCAGACGCCCGAGCAGCAGCGCTTGTTGCAGGTGCTGGTGGACAAGCTGATCCAGGCGCCCCATGCCGGCAGTTACTTGCCCTCCTCGGATGATCCACTGCTGGGCCCCGTGTTGCGGACCCTTGAGGCGAATCCCAGCGACCCACGCTCCTTGCCGCAACTGGCCCGCGCCGCCAACACCACCGAACGCACACTGATGCGCCGGGCCCAGCGGGACCTGGGCATGTCACTGGTGGAATGGCGCCAGCGCCTGAAGGTCATCGAGGCCCTGGCCCTGCTCGAACGTGGCCAGAGCGTGGAAACCATCGGCCTGGACCTGGGCTACAGCAGCGCCTCGGCGTTCATCAGCATGTTTCGCAAAATGATGGGCACCACGCCGGATGAGTATCGGCGCAGGCACATGGCTGGATAATGAGGGTGGTTCGGGAATGGCTATCGCGAGCAGGCTCGCTCCCACAGGGCTTGTCGGTGGCCATCGATCATGTGTTCAGCGCAGGTCCACTGTGGGAGCGCGCTTGCTCGCGATGGCGGTGGATCAGCTTGCATGGATGTTGGATATGAAGGCCCCTTCGCGGGCAAGCCCGCTCCCACAGGGTTTGTCGGTGGCCATCGATCATGTGTTCAGCGCAATTCCACTGTGGGAGCGAGCCTGCTCGCGATGGCGGTGGATCAGCTTGCATGGATGTTGGATGTGAAGGCCCCTTCGCGGGCAAGCCCGCTCCCACAGGGTCTGTCGTTGGCCATCAATCATGCGTTCAGCGCAATTCCACTGTGGGAGCGAGCTTGCTCGCGATGGCGGTGGATCAGCTTGCATGGATGTTGGATGTGAAGGCCCCTTCGCGGGCAAGCCCGCTCCCACAGGGTTTGTCGGTGGCCATCAATCATGTGTTCAGCGCAGGTCCACTGTGGGAGTGGGCTTGCTCGCGAAGGCGGTGGACCAGCTTGCATGGATGCTGGATGTGAAGGCCCCTTCGCGGGCAAGCCCGCTCCCACAGGGTTTGTCGGTGGCCATCAATCATGTGTTCAGCGCAGTTCCACTGTGGGAGCGAGCCTGCTCGCGATGGCGGTGGATCAGCTTGCATGGATGCTGGATGTGAAGGCCCCTTCGCGGGCAAGCCCGCTCCCACAGGGTCTGTCGTTGGCCATCAATCATGCGTTCAGCGCAATTCCACTGTGGGAGCGAGCCTGCTCGCGATGGCGCCAGCAGGTCCGACATCCATCTCGACATCGACACCCAATCGCGCCGCCATTTCCTTGCCCCCACTGGCCGTCAACCCCAGCGCCCGGCTATCCAGGTCCTGAATCACCCATTTGCGCTTGATCGCCACTTGCAGCAACGCCGCGCCCAAGGCGCCCCCCAGGTGCGGACGGCGCATGCTCCAGTCCAGGCATGGACAGGCAAATCGGCGTCGCTGACCGGCAAGCGCCTGGACATCAATGCCCAGCCCTTGGAACAGCGCTTCGCCGGAGTCACTCAGGCGATACCCTTTGCCTTCCACATCCACCAGCCATCCAGCCTCAAGCATCCGATCATGCATGCGCACCGCCAGCGTGCCGGCCATGTGGTCGTAGCAGGTGCGGGCGAATTGCAGGCGATCCGGGGCGCGCGCGGTGAAGGTCGGGGCGGCGTTCTGGCCGATCACCATCAACGCTTCCAGCGCCTGGGCAACCCGCTTATCCGCCAGGCTGTAATAGCGATGTCGGCCCTGGACGTACAAACGCACCAAGGCCAGTTCCTTGAGCTTCGCCAAATGGCTGCTGGCGGTAGAGGCACTGACATCGGCGATGCTCGCCAACTCCGTGCTGGTTCGGGCATGGCCGTCCATCAACGCGCACAGCATTCGGGTGCGGGCCGGTTCGGCAATGGCCGCGGCGACCTGGGACACCCCAAGGTCATGTTGCTCTGCATTCATATTTCGCCCCCCGACGAATCGAGCCATGGCAGGACTTCAGATAGTAGCAACACTTTCAATCGTCGCGGGTCAGCACTTCCAGCAGCTCGATTTCGAAAATCAGATTGGCGCCCGGCTTGATGTGAGCGCCCATGGACCGTTCGCCATAGGCCAGATTCGCCGGCACCCACAGCTTGCGTTTGCCGCCGACCTTCATGCCCATCAGGCCGACGTCCCAGCCCTTGATCACCCGACCGGTGCCAATCACGCACTGAAAAGGTTTGCCTCGACTGTAGGACGAATCGAATTCGGTGCCGTCTTCCAGCGTGCCACGGTATTGGGTGGTGATCAGCGCGCCTTTGACTACGCTTTTGCCGTCGCCCTGCTCCAGGTCGATGATTTGCAGTTCTTCGTTCATGGGCTACTCCCGTGTGGTTCAGGCGCGGGTTTTCGCAGAAATCCGCGTGGCTGGCAAACTTTTGTGTATTGGGTGCACAAGGGAACCGCAGCAGTCGCTTCGGTTCACATGGGTATCGACCCTGTATTTCAGATAAGGATGTTCTGATGATCGACTTTCGCCCGCTCCACGGCTTCATTCCTCCCTATATCCTCAACCGAATCATCGCCCACGGTTCCGAACATCAACGCTCCAGCGCCCTCGGCACCCTGACCCACGTACGCAATCTGCGGCACAACCCCGGTCCGCCGCACACCCCGCCCGCCGCCGCAGCGCTGCCCAGGCCCGGCAAGCCAGGCCAACCCCAGCGCAGCGTGCATGACGCACAAAACACCATGGAACTGCCCGGCCAGCCGGTACGCCTCGAAGGCCAGGCAGCCACTGGCGACCCGGCCGTGGACGAGGCCTACGATGCCCTGGGAGCCACCTACGATTTTTTCTGGAAAGTGCTGGGGCGCGACTCCATCGACAACAAAGGCTTCGCCCTGGTGGGTAGCGTGCATTACGGCCAGGACTACGAAAACGCCTTCTGGAACGGCGCGCAGATGGTGTTCGGCGACGGCGATGGGGAAATCTTCCAGCGTTTCACCCGCTCCCTCGACGTGGTGGCCCACGAGTTGGCCCATGGCGTGACCGAAAGCGAAGCCGGATTGATCTACGCCAACCAGTCTGGGGCGTTGAACGAGTCCATGTCCGATGTATTCGGGGTGCTGGTCAAGCAGTTCGTCCTCGAACAGACCGCCGACCAGGCCGACTGGCTGATCGGCGCCGACCTGCTCACTGACAAGATCAACGGTGACGGCCTGCGCAGCATGTCCAACCCCGGCACGGCCTACGATGACCCGCTGTTGGGCAAGGACCCGCAACCGGCGCACATGCGTGAATTCGTCATCACCCGCGAGGACAACGGCGGCGTGCACATCAATTCCGGCATTCCCAACCGCGCCTTCTATCTGGCGGCCACCACGCTGGGCGGATTTGCCTGGGAAAAGGCCGGCCGGATCTGGTATGAAACCTTGTGCGACAGAAGACTGGCCAACGACGCCTCCTTCAGCGACTTCGCGCGCTTGACCGTCGAGCACGCCCGCCAGCGCTTTGGCATCCGGGAAGTGCAAGCGGTGCAGAACGGCTGGGCTCAGGTTGGCGTCGATTTAACCGAGGAGCACTGATGAAACCCCTTCCAAACCTCGATGATCACGCCGTGGTGCGGCTTTCCCGCCAGGGCGGCGTGGCGGCGATGCCCGGCTTGACTCGCCCTCGGGAAATCGATTTCGCCCAGTGCGATCTCGACCAGCGCACGCGTATCTGTTCGGTACTGGAAGGGTGTCTGCCGCTGGACTCGGCGGCACCGGGGCGCGGCGACCAGCGTTTTTTCCGGATCGAGGTGCGCTATCGCGCCAACGACCAGGACGACGAAATGGTGCTGCAGGTGCCTGAAGACCAGGCACCCGGCGAGCTGGTTCGCCTGTGGGACAAAGGCGAAGTGAGCTCAAAGGACTAGCGTGTGGCGGGGGTGATTTTCAGGATCCGGCCGGAGGCAATCACCACCATCACGTATTTGTCATGGATCTGCACCCATTGCGCGCCTTCTTCGGGTGCTTCGAGCCCCTTCTCCTTCCAGTTTTTAATGGCCTTGTCCGAGCGCTGATATTCAGAAGGCGTCCGGTCGGCCTCCACCAACCGGCGACCATTGTTGGGTGAATGTTCCACCGCATCTCCGGTGGCCTCGACCGCTTGCGCCACAGGGCCAAGGGCTCCGAGACCGGCGATCAGGACCAGGCTGGCGATCAGGGTAGGCTTGCGCATAAAAACTCCAGTGATTTCGAGAATACTGAAATCTCCGACTTCAACGGCGGCGAATCATTCCTTTTACTGTAGCGACGAATCCGTCGCCGACTGTACGGGGCGGTGATGCCGACAACCGGCGTAGGCTGGCAAAAAAGCCATTTATAAAAACCGGGGCTCGCCATGCACATCGCCATTCTGACCTTCGACGGCTTCAACGAACTGGACTCACTGATTGCCTACGGCATGCTCAGCCGTATTTCCCTGATCGGCGATAAGGAGTGGCGCGTGAGCATCGCTTCACCTACCCCGCGCGTCACGTCCATGAATGGTTTGACCATCGACGCCCAGATCGACCTGGAGCAGGCCTGCAAGGCCGACGCCGTGTTGTTTGGCAGCGGCATGAAGACCCGGGAAGTGGCCGACAACCCGGCCATCATGAGCCGGCTGCGCCTGGACCCGACGCGCCAGTTGCTCGGTTCCCAATGCTCCGGCACATTCCTGCTGGCACGCCTGGGGCTGCTCGGCCAGGCACCGGCCTGCACCGACACCACCAGTAAACCATGGGTCGTGGCGGCGGGTGTCAACGTGGTCAACCAGGCGTTCCACGCCAATGGCAATATCGCCACCGCCGGTGGCTGTTTCTCCGCCCAGTACCTGTCGGCCTGGGTGCTGGCGCGGCTCAAGGGCCTGGAGACCGCGCGGGAAGTGCTGCATTACTTTGCCCCGGTGGGCGAGAAAGAGGCCTATGTGGAACGGGGGTTGGGGCATATCCGCCAGTATGTGAGTGAAGTGGCGCAAGTCTGAGGCGATGCCCCTGTGGCGAGGGAGCTTGCTCCCGCTGGACTGTTGCGCAGCCCGACGGGAGCAAGCTCCCTCGCCACGGGCCGGACTACACATTGGCAGCCACATCCCCTATAAAGTCCAACACACCTCACCGCACGGACCCCGCCATGAGCACCGCCACCACCTCATCCCCTGCCCTCAAGGAAATCTTCAACGCCACACGCCTTGAGCACATCGCCAGTGAAATGAGCGCGGTGTATCCGGCTTTCGATAGCCGGGCGTTCCTGGACATGGCCAATGACGGGCTGAGCGAGTTGTCGGTGATGCAACGCATGGCGCGAGTCAGTGAGTGCCTACATGCGGTACTGCCCTTGGAGTACGAGGCGTCGCTGGATGTGCTGCGGGACCTGGCGCCCCGACTCAACAGCATGTTTGTCAGTATGTTCCTGCCCCACTACGTGGCGTCCTACGGCCGGCACAGCTTCGACCTGTCCCTGGATGCGCTCAAGTATTTCACCCGGTTCGGCTCTTCGGAGTTCGCCGTGCGGCATTTCCTGCGCGATGACCTGGCGCGCACCCTCAAGGCCATGCACGACTGGGCGCACGACCCCAACGAACACGTACGTCGCCTGGCCAGTGAAGGCAGTCGACCGCGCTTGCCCTGGTCGTTCCACCTGGAGCCGATCCAGGCCAACCCCGACCTCGCCGCCGCGATCCTTGAGGCCCTCAAGGCCGACAACAGTCTGTATGTACGCAAGTCCGTGGCCAACCATCTCAACGACATCACCAAGCAGCACCCTGATTGGGTGCTGGACCGGATCGAAGGCTGGCCCCTGCAAGATCGCCATACCGCATGGATCGCCCGCCATGCTTTGCGCAGCCTGATCAAACAAGGCAATTCGCGGGCACTGGCGGTTATCGGCGTCGGCGGCAAGGCGCACATCCAGGTGCTGGACTTACAGGTCACGCCGGCGGTGATTCGTCTCGGCGAACCGATTACCTTGTCGTTCAAGGTGCAATCAACCCTCGAGCAGAACCAGCGCCTGGTGATCGACTATGCCATCGACTACGTGAAAGCCTCGGGCGGCAACTCGGCCAAAGTCTTCAAGCTCAAGACCTTCGACCTGCCTGCCCTTGAGTGCGTCAGCCTCAGCCGTTCCCAGCATATTCGCGAACTGACCACCCGCCGACACTACGCGGGCCGGCATGCGGTGCATCTGCTGGTCAATGGCGAACGGCTGGGCAGCACGGCGTTCGACATCGTTCCCTGAGCGGCCGCTCAGGCCAGCGCCAGCCGTTGTGCCTTGCGAATGTCCTGCAGGAAGCGCTCGGCCGGCAGCGGGTGGCCCAGCAGGTAACCCTGCAGCGAATCGCAACCCAATTGAGTCAGGAAATCCTGCTGCACGTCGGTCTCCACCCCTTCGGCAACAATCCGCAGCCCCAGGGCCTGGCCGAGGGCGACGATGGCCGAGACAATCGCCGCATCATCACTGTCGTGCTCCAGGTCGCGGACGAAACCGCGATCGATCTTCAGCTCGTTGGCCGGCAAACGCTTGAGGTACATCAGGCTCGAATAACCGGTGCCAAAGTCGTCGATGGACAAATCCACGCCCATGTCCGAGAGCTGCTGCAGCACGGTCATGCTTGCATCGGCATCGCTCATCGCCGTGGTTTCGGTGATTTCCAGGGTCAGGCTGTTGGCCGGCAGATGATGAATTTCCAGCGCCGTGGCGACGCTCTGCACCAAGCCCACGTGACAGAACTGCAAGGCCGACAGGTTCACCGCGATGCGCCAGTCGGTGTAGCCGAGCACGTACCATTCGCGCATCTGGCGGCAGGCCTCGTTCAACACCCATTCCCCGATGGGAATGATCAGCCCGGTCTTTTCCGCAAGGTCGATGAAAGTATCGGGCATCAACAGGCCCTGGGTTGGATGCGTCCAGCGCAACAAGGCTTCGGCCCCCACCGGACGGCCGTTGGCAGCGTCGAACTTGGGCTGGTAATGGAGGCTGAACTGGCGTTGCTCGACGGCGATGCGCAGGTCTTGCAGCAGTTGCAGTTGCTTGCGGGCGTTGCTGTTCATCGAGGCATCGAAAAAGCTGTAGCCATTCTTGCCGGCGCCCTTGGCGTGGTACATCGCCGCGTCGGCATTCATCAGCAGCTCTTCGGCGCTCTGGCCGTTGCCCGGATAAAGCGCGATGCCGACACTGGCGGATATCTGCAGGTCATGATCGGCCACCCGGAATGTGCGACCGATCAGCCCGACCTGGCGGGCCGCCAGGCGCAACGCATCGTCAGGCTCGGCCAGTTGCACCAGCAGCACGAACTCATCACCGCCGATCCGCGCCAGGGTGTCCTGGCTGCGCAAGTCTTCCCGCAGGCGCAGGGCCACGTCGCGCAGCAACAGGTCGCCCATGTGATGGCCGAAAGCATCGTTGACCGGTTTGAAGCCATCCAGGTCGATGAACATCAAGGCGAAACAGCCGCCCTGCTCATGCACCCGATGCATGGCCTGACCGATACGATCGGCCAGCAGCACGCGGTTGGGCAATTCGGTGAGGGGGTCGTGCAGGGCCAGTTGCGTCAGTTCACGGTTGGCCAGAGTCAGCGATTGGGCCAGCTCTGCGGTCCGGGCCTCCAGGCGCGCATCGAGAATCGACGTGAGCAAGGCGATGGCCAGTACCGCCAACGTGGTGATCAGCACCAGATTGTCCAGACCCTTGCCACTCAAGCCGTCCAGAGCACCGCAAAAGCTGCCGTCGCTGAAGCGCGCTGCGGCCATGCCGGTGTAATGCATGCCGACAATGGCCAGGCCCATCACGACAGCAGCGCCGGCGCGGGCCAGACGTACATGGGGGATGTTCTGGCGCAAGCGAAAGGCGATCCACAACGCAGCCGCCGAAGCGCCGACCGCAATCACCAGCGAAGCCCCGAACAACGAGGGGTCATAATCAATACCCGGCTGCATCCGCAGCGCCGCCATGCCGGTGTAATGCATGGCGCTGATGCCGGCGCCCATGATCAACGCGCCGAAAGCCAGTTGCCACGCCGGCAATTGCGGTTGACTGACCAACCACAGGGCAAAACCGCAGGACAGGATGGCGATCAGCAGGGACAAGGCGGTGATCGATACATCGTAGCCAAGCTCCACCGGCAAGGTGAACGCCAGCATGCCGATAAAATGCATGGACCAGACCCCGACGCCCATTGCCAGGGAACCGCCGGCCATCCACCAATGCGCCGCGCGCCCCTGGGTGGTCGCGATGCGTCCGGTCATGTCCAGCGCAGTGTAGGAAGCCAGTACCGCAACAAACAGGGAAATTGAAACAAGGGCCGGGGAGTAACTGCCGATGAGCATGGTTTTTTCTCGTGACTGGAAAGCCGAACTGCTTCCATGCCCGGTTGAAAGGCGGCGATTGTACTCAATTGCGGTACGGGCGTACCGACCAAATATCAAAAAGCCATCAACCCTGGAATATTTGCGACGAAGGACATCTTGTCTCCGGATGACTGAAGGCACCTGCGTCACAGGCCGTTCGGCTAAGCTGTGGTGGGCCATATTTCAGGAGACCCATCCATGATCGCCCCAACCACCGCGTTAGTGGTAATAGACGTTCAGAACGACTTCATCCCCGGAGGCCAATTAGCCGTACCGGGGGGTGACGAAATCGTGCCATTGATCAACCGCCTGGGTCGTTCATTCAGGCAGGTCATCCTGGCCCAGGACTGGCATCCGGCCGGGCATGCTTCGTTTGCCTCCAGCCATCCGGACAAGCAACCGTTCGACCTCATTCAACTGCCCTATGGCGAACAGAAACTGTGGCCCGACCACTGCATACAGGGCACCCAAGGCGCCGCGCTGCACCCGGCCCTGGACCTGCCCCACGCGCAACTGATCATTCGTAAGGGTTGCAACCCGGACATCGACAGCTATTCGGCCTTCATGGAAGCCGACCGCCAGACACCCACCGGCCTGACGGGCTACCTCAAGGAGCGCGGCATCGATACGGTGTACATGGTGGGGCTGGCGCTGGATTTCTGCGTGATGTTCTCGGCGCTGGATGCCCGGGCGGCGGGGTTCAACGCGCTTGTGGTGCTCGACGCCTGTCGGGGCATTGATATCGACGGTTCGATGGAGGCGGCAATCCGGCGGATGCAGCAAGCGGGTGTGGCGCTGATTGAATCGAGCGCAATAAACGCCTGACCCCTCCCCCAGCCTCACCGCGTTGGCAACCACAAGCGCAATCGCGCCCCACCCAGCGGCGAAGCTTGCGCCGTCAGCGTACCGCCCTGGGCTTGCAGGGCGCGACGGCTGATGGCCAGGCCCAGGCCAAAACCACCCGTGGCGCGGTCGCGGCTGCGGTCCAAGCGATAGAACGGTTCGAATATACGCTCGCGCTCGCTGTCAGGAATACCGATACCGTCGTCGTCGACCCAGATCTCGCAACCCTGGACGCCGACCAGCACGCCGACCTGGATCCGCTTTTCGCAATAACGCATGGCGTTGCGTAACAGATTCTGCAACGCCCGGGCCGTCAGGCGCGGGTCCAGCACGAAACGCTCCAGCGTGCCGTGCAGCAGCACATCGATCACCACATCCGGCGCCGCCAGGTCCTCGTCGACACTGCCCAGGATACTGTCGATGAACTCGTCCAGCGCCACCTCCACGCGTTCGGGCAGAAGCTCGGGGTTCTGCAGACGGCTGTAAGACAGCAACTCCAGCACCAACTCATCCAGCTCGCGGATGTGCGCCACCAACCCTTGCAGCCGTTCGCGACTGGCCGGCGGCAGGTCATCGGACAGCGCCAGGGCCAGGCCGAAATCGAGGCGGGTCAATGGCGTGCGCAATTCATGGGACACTGCATTGAGCAGATCGCGCTGCTGGTTGAGCAAGCGCTCGATGTCGCCGGCCATTGTGTCGAACACGTGGGCCAGGCTGCCGATGTTCGAGCTGGAGCCAATCTGCGTACGTTCGCTCAAATGGCCTTTGCCGAAGCGTTCAGCCGTGCGTTTGAGCCGTTCCAGATCGCGCCAATGCGGCCGCAACCAAAGCAGCAGGCAAGCCAGCATCGTGGCACCGATCAACACGTTGATGCTCCAGTACAGCCAACTGACCTCGGTCGGGTCCGGGGGCACAATCATCTTGACCGCCGTGCGCTCATCCAGCGGCGCGGCCGCCAAGGTTCGCCAGGCCCATTCGCCCAGGCGCACCACGTTCTCGCCGCGCTTTAGACGCGCCTGCTCGTCAGTGCTGAAACCCTCATCCTCGATGGCCGCCAGTTCGATGCGCAGCGGCTCGAATTCCTTGTCCATCTGTGCCGCCAGTGCCGGCCACTGCTCGCTGGGCACGTTATGGAACTGCCGGACCATCAAGGTTTGCAGGCCACGGGAATAATCGAGGTTGTAGTTCAGGAAGCGCTCATGAAACAGCCGGACCACCAACTCCGGCATCAGATAGATCGCGGCGCTGTAGGACACGATGGTGACCAGGTAAAGGCGAATCAGCAGCTTCCACATCGACTCAGCATTCCCACTCGGAACGGCTGAACAGATAACCCTTGCCCCACACGGTCTTGATCTTGCGGGCTTCGCCGGCGTTGTCGTCGAACTTGCGCCGCAGCTTGGAGATCGCCACGTCCACCGAGCGGTCGGTGCCGTTGAACTCGATGCCGCGCAGACGCTGCAGAATCTGGTCGCGGCTCAGCACCTCGCCGCAATGCCGGGCCAGTACCACCAGCAGGTTGTATTCGCCGCTGGACAGCTCCACCGCTTGCCCGCGCCAGGTCACGGTGCGTTCGGACAGGTCGATGCACAGGTTGCCCATGAGAATGCGATCGTTGACCGTCTGCGGCTCGGTAAGGCTGCTGCGGCGCAACAAGGTCCGAACGCGTGCCAGCAGGACCCGGGGTTCACAGGGCTTGCTGACGTAGTCATCGGCGCCCATTTCCAGGCCCAACACCTGATCATGGCTGTCGTCCCGGGCGGTGAGCATCAGAATCGGCAGGGTCGCCGAATCGGCCCGCAACAAGCGGCAGACCTGCAAGCCGTCCAGCCCCGGCAGCATCAGATCGAGGATCACCAGGTCCGGCGGATCGACCCGCGCCCGTTCCCGCACATGATCGCCACGGCTGAGCACACTGACCCTGTAGCCGTTGCGCTCCAGGTAGCTGGCGATCAGTTCAGAGAGGGCGGTGTCGTCTTCCACCAGGAGGATGTTGGGCATGGTGTTTCCAGAGTGCTGGGGCGCCTGGCGGATCGCCTTCGCGAGCAAGCCCCTCCCACAATGTTCATGTAAACCTCTGTGGGAGCGGGCTTGCTCGCGAAGGCGACATAACAGGCACCAAGGAATCAAGCTGCCAAGGATATACGCCCTCACCCACCCACGAGCAAACCCCTTACACAATTTCACACAGCACCTACAAAGCTTTACCGATGCGCCCCCTTCCCCCCCTAGCATGCAACGTTCACTGTCGGAGAAGCACCATGCCAAAGAACTCCCTCGCCACTCCAGGGCACAAGCACATTTAAGAGTCAGCCCGCCTGAGAGCCACTCAAAAAATCATAAATAAAAGTGCTTGTAAACTGTCAGGAATGACAGTTTACAAGCCTTTAAAAAACGCGTTCTCTAGAGTTCATCCAGCATTAGGGTCAACACGGCCTTTGGACACCTTAGTTCTAGCAACGGAGACCGAATCCATGAATGCTGCCACTTATCAATTGAGCTTTGCTCCCGGCAACTATGTCACCGCGTCAGCTTTCTCCACCAATGGTAAAGACTTCCCCGAGTTTGTCGCCACCTCTCGGCTGATCGAAAAGAAAAAAGCAGGTATCACGCGAACGGAAGCCGTGGTGATTACCGCCATTGATCGGGAAGAAAAAAAGACGAGGGCGACAATCACTTCCACTCGTGAGCTCATTATCATCATTCCGGCAAATTTCGAGCCGGGTAGCTATGAGTTGAAAACACGGGATGATGTGGGCTTCAGCCTCAAGGAGTCCACCACTATTTACGAAGGTATTTCCGGCAGCATTGAATTGGTACCGGCCTCGGAGGGGAACGTAAGGGGCAACTTCAATGTTGATCTAGAACTGCCGGGAACCAATGGACAAACCATGCTGCTCAAAGGCCAGTTCCAGGTGCTCAAGGCTTGATAGTTCGCTGCCAACACCACGTAAAAAGGGAAGCCGAAGCTTCCCTTTTTTACATGACTCAGAATGAGTAGTGAGCGCCCAGATTGAAACCGATGTCCTTGGTGACATTGTCACCTTTGCTGGTATCGAGTTCGGCATGCACCTGCCAACGATCACTCAATGTCCATGAGGCTCCCGCCGCCACTTCGAACCGGGTACCGGACAAGTCGTTGTTGAACTTGTTGTTGTTGACTCGAACTTCGTTGTGCTTGGCGAACTCCTGGACCACCGCGGTGCGAATATGCGGTTGCAGTACGCTGCCATCGTCCAGGGTCATACCCCGTCCCAGTGTCACACCCACTTTGCCCAGCATGGATCGCGTGGTGTCGGCGTCCGCCTTCAAACCATTATCGAGGTTGAAATCCTTGCCCTGCACTGTCGCCATCTGCCACTGAGTAAACGGCTCCACATAGTAGCCATCCTTGATATCGATGTGTTTACCAAACTCCACCGACGCACTGGCCCCCAGGTTGTTGTAGCCGCCCTTGGTCCTGGTGCCATCGCTCATCGTCACCTTGGCGTCGTTACGGAAATGGTTGAGCTTGGCGACGGTATCCAGGTAGTAACCGCTATCACCCAGCCAAGTGCCGTACATACCCAGGGAGGTGCTGTCGATTTCGCCTGAGCTGCCACGGCTCAAATCGAGGTTCGACTTGCTGTAACCGGCGAATACACCCAGCAACACACGTTCGCCCGCGATCTGCACCGGGGTATCGACCCCCAGGGAGATGCCGTGTTGATTCTGACTGTAGCCGTTGCCGTAAGCGTTGGTGGTGACGCTGTATCGGTTACCGAACGAACGAATCCAGCCACCCGTCTGGCCGCCATTGACCCGCAGATCGCCCATCCGGGTGTTCAACAACGCCATCTCGCCATAGATCACTGTGGGCGCAGTACCGAAGATGGCCATGACCGAACGGGTCGGTGTGCTGATCACATCCTTATCAGGTTGCAGATACCAGTCATCTCCGTTCTTCACCAAGCGGTAGGTATAAGCGCCGACATCCACGCGATCATTGACCAGATCGTACTGGGCGCCTGAGGCGACACTCTGCACCACCTTGATCGAGTCATCATTGACCGGATCAAGACCGGTGCTGGCGACCAACAACTGATGATTGCCGGTAGCGCTGCCCGTGATATTCAGCAGGTCACTGATGCCCTGATTGAAGTCGGTGCCTATTTCGAACCTGCCATTACCCGCCAGATTGGCCACGTCCAGTTGGAAATATTGCTGATTGCTCCCCAGCCGAACGGTCCCGCCAGAGTTGAGCGTAAGATTGCTCACCGCCTGGCTGTCGGTCATCTGCCACAACGCCTGATTGCTGATGGCGAAATTGGATACGCCACTTACCAAGCCGGTCAGGCTGGCGCCGTTATCCAAGGTCAGATTGGACACGCTGTCGGCAGCGCCCATTACATCACCGACCATTACGCTGCGGTTGTTGATCGAGACATTGGCGACATCTTGCAAGTTGCCGGTGAGCGTAGAGGCGTTGTTGATCACCACGCTCGAGGCGCCGAGGACATTACCCGTCATACTCGCCTGATTGTTGAGGGTCGCACTGGTGACGTTTTGCATATCACCGGTCAACGCCGCCGCGTTTTGCAGGACGACGTTACCCGAACCACCCTCATCCACCACGATATTACCGGCCAAGGTACTGTTGTCGACGAGTAAATCAGCCGCGGCACCGGTACGCACTTCCAGCAACGTACCGTTCCCGCCGATCAGGGTTGAACCGTTGCGGACCTGGATGTTGGCCACACCTGGAATATTGGCCGGACTGTAGCCGACGACAATGGCCGAACCGCTTTGACCTTCTACCTGGGTACTGTCCAGCACGATCGACGACTGGATGACCGTTGACGCGTTGGCATCGGTGCCCACGATCAACCCGTTCAGGCCACCAGTGATCGTGCTGCCGCTGGCGGACAGCGCTCCCTCATGCAGACGTATCCCGAAACTGTTGGCGCCGGTGCCCTCCACCGTGGAGTCCTGAACGGTCAGGTCGCTGAAACGGTTGCCAGCGAGCCCTCCCACCAAGCCTCGGACCACACTGTTGTTACCCAGGGTGACCTGCGAGCCGCCAGCACTGTTGATATTACGTGCGGCTAATATGCCAATTCCCTGAGCACTGGTCACCGTGGAGTTATTCAACGTCGCACTGGCGTTGGTCAGCGCAATGCCCTGGGTCAGGCCATTCACTCCGTCAGGGGTGACCGTGGAGTTGGTCAGGTTAACCGTGGCACCCGCAACGCCGGTGATGCCTAAGGTCGAGGCCCCCGAGCCTGTTAACGTGGCGCCGATTTCAACGGTCCAGGTTTCCACCGGGGTATTAACGTCAATAGCCTGACTTTGCCCAGCGGGAACAGTGCCAGCTTGGGCCAGCGATGGATTGATCAGCAGCGGCATGAACAACAAGGCCGACACGCTGGTAGCTGTCTTGCGATAGGAAAATACAGACTTAGACGACATATTAATGAGTCCTACAAGATGACATTCCTTCAGGAACGAATGTCCGACTCAATGAGCGCGAGCCGGAATAAAAAACGGTCGCCAGACTAGTGTTTATCTATTCATCGCTATGTAGGATAAATCCGCATATGCATACGACTTTTCCCATTTAAATGTGGGATCTCTACTTCTGAATCTACGGAATCTCGCTTCAACAGTTAAAGACGACAACAACTGTCGTCATTAACTGTTTGTATCTGCAGCGAGATCAAGTTGTAGTTGAAACCACATCAAGGCGTCTCTGGACGCTCCACTTCGCAATACACGAGGCTGGAGTTCAGGAGGGACACGCGTAGGGTGGCCGCTGATTCGATACCATTGACCGTGTAAGCGATATGGGCATATCTAAAGGGAGGGCGTACCCCTGCTCCTGGGCTCGGCAACTGGATCTCGCGTATTTTGGCGTAGTCATCCAGCCTGAAGTCCAGGTCGCCGGTCGGCGGCATGACCGCTGAATCCGTAATGCGAGTATTGGGAATGGCCGGCGCCCCCACTGCGTCGGTTTCGCGCCCTTCGAATACCAATGCCACCGTGGCACCCGATGGAATATTGGGGTCTCGCCGGATGCGGATTCGCAGATTGCGTGGCATATAGGGAGGCATGGGGCCATCAGGCACCGCCGGATGGTTGAGGCTCGGGCAATTGATCAAGGTCTCGATTCGTTCCGGCACCACCGAACCGTTTGCACCTCTGTATGCCGATACGACAACTTGTGGGGCGGGCAAGTTGATGACGATAGCCGTTACATCGACTTTGGTCGTTGGCGTCTGTTTCATCACGTTGTCACTGCCGGGGTATTCGATGGTGATGTAGGCCTCACGGGCGTTGCCACCAGCCACTGTGCCGTTCCCCTCAGCCAGAATCGTTCCCCAAGGCAATGGTGTCGTGACCGTTGTAGCACCTACCCGGACAGGCACTGGGCCGCCAACCTGTTTGCCTTGATAGTAGAACTTGACGATTTCACGGCCTGTGACGGGCCGATTGGTGTCAGTCCAAACGGGCCAGTTCATGGCGGCGCCCAAACCTGCCTGATCAGGCCCCAAGGTATTGGGAGGGGGGGGAGTGGTGCCTGCGCCTTGAACCACTACCGGATCTATGTTGGGGTTCTCCGGATCTGGCACATTGGGGTTTTCCGGTCCGGCATAGGAAAAGTCGATCGTCGCGTATTGCATGGGCGCCGAAACCGGATTGAGGGGAATGGTAGAGCGACTCAGTTCATACCAGTACTCAATCTGGGTTTCACTGTCTTTATTCTCGTCCCCGAAGAGTGGGGCCAAGGTTGCATAGTCCAGGTTGAACCTCAATGTCCCAGGCGTTGGAGGATCAGGTATGGCTTGTTCCGGCACCGGAGTGAGATCGTAGGCCGATTGGATATAGGGAATGATTCGATCACCGGCAAGGGCGTTAAGCGGATGGTCGATTTCCATAATGGCCCGAGTGGGCGGCGCTACCGTCGAGAAGCTAATAGGCACGTTACCATTGGTCACCGGAATCCTTGGAACACTGAGAATGGGTGCAGGCGCCTTGACCCGATTGAACACAAAGATGATGTCTGAGTTGTTACTGATATTGCCCGGCAGGTCGATGAGGTTGTAGGCATAAAAATATGCTCCCTCGGCCAGCCCGGCCAGAAAAGTGCGCGGAATATTGATGATCCCAGTGGCAGGCAAAGGACCGCTAAAAGCCGGAGTTTCAGCTTGCATTAGGCTGAAGTCTGCTTCAGTCGAGATATAGAAATTGACCGTATCATTCAGCGGTTCGAACTTTGTATAGGCATTGGGGATAGTGAAGTCCAAGCCGTTGGCATTGGCGGGGTCACTCAGCCATGCGTCGTCAATGTTTTCGGGATGCGTAGCGCCCAAGGTTAACCGTGCGGGCCGGGGGCCCGTCCCGTTACCTTGGCCTGGCTGCCCTTGGTACGGCGCGGTCAAATCAACGAGGACGTCGGTAAATGGGCTCGATGTGTCTCTGTTACCGTCATCGTCTTCCAGAACAAACGCCATTTCGTACGCGGCGTAATCACCAGCGATATCGAATACATCGACCAGGCTATCGACCGGTACATCAAACTCTATCGGGAACCTCCAGACATCTCCTGCCTCATCGGCCCTTATTTTTTCTGCAACTATATAGGTGGTAACATAGGGGTCGGGGTCAGCGACTTCACCTCGTGGAAATAAATGAAGGGTTATCCTTGCCCCCCCTCTTACTTTATCGTCGATGTCCGCAAGCTCAACTTTTAGCTGTCGATCTGTCTTGAGCTGTTGATAGGTGAGCCGGCCATCCGCCAATTGACCGACAATCACTGGAGATTCGGCAAATACACCACCACCTGACTTAACCTGTGTGTTCATGTTTGTAGACTCCATCGATGATTGATTCATTGAATTGCCAACTTCATGAAACGCTGAGGCGCCCTCGGTATCTGAACCCAACCCCGCCACGCTACCTGGGCCACAGGGACGCGCCTCGCCCGGGATGATTCGATCGATCTTTACCAACCCAGGTGGTGATTTTCCCAATGCGTTGCCGTTTCGATACAGCATGTAACTGGCCAAAGCCGATGCATTGCGTTCCATCGGCTTTATGTACTGTTCATATTTATCGCTGCCCAATACGAAATCGAATCCCTGCGTGGACGTGGCCTCTTCCTGGGTCAATAACTTAGGCAAGCGCAGCGCTGTACCCGGGATCGGGCCTACACCATTGAGCGTGGTAAAACCCTCCCAATTCAGGACGCACTCATCATCCTTGGCGAACCGTCCTGGTTGAGCGGGAACATGAACGAATATGCTTTCCCATAACTTCGGCTGCGAAGAGCAATTGAGATAGCCCCATAACGTAGCGCTGGGAAAATCTGGTTCGGCGAGATTCACAGGAGTAGGCCGTTTGACAATGAACACTTGCGGGGAGGATGTATCCTCGTTTCCATCATCCCCCGTCGTCACCCGATAACGCAGGCGAATATCCCCCTCTATTTGAAGGTATTGCGGCGGCAATAGAACAAAATCCGGAAAGACCACCGGCACAGGAAAGAAGTTGCTGTAGAACCGTATTTCAATCGGGGAACCCGGCGGCACCACCCACACTTCCAGCAAGTCACTTTTACCGGTTGTCTGGGACGGAGCCTCCCACTCCGGAATGAATAGTTTCGCGCCCACGATGGAAGCTTCTGGCGGAAGCACGCTGTCTGCGCCGACCCCTTCAATACTCAAAGGTCTTGCCAGGACACCGATATTTCTTCCACTTTTACTTGACGAAGACATTCACAATTCTCCAAAGCCTGGATTGGTCTGGCCTGGAGAAATTAGATGCGGATTTGCCGGTGACGCCTACTGTCAGATCTGACAGGTCTGACGGCCGTTCGTCGGACTGATCACCGTGGCTGCCTTTTGCCAGAGAAGACAATCAAGCTTGGGCTTGCTCCAGTGTTCCCGCCGCGCAACGGGTGATCCGATGGCAGGCCTCCTTGAGTTGTGGCTGGCCAACCACCAGGCCAATCCGTATATGCCCCGCCGCGCTCGCCCCGAACGCCTCGCCCGCCAGCACCGCCACACCAAAGCCGTCCAGCAGCCGCTCGGCAAATGCCTGGGCACCGAGGCCGGTCGGGCGTACGTCGACCATCACGAACATGCCGCCATCGGGCCGCACAGGCTTGAGACCGGGACAGCCATCAAGCATGGCGCACACCAGGTCCCGACGCTGGCGATACTCCTCGTGCATCTGCGCCACTTCAGGCAAGTCCTGCTCCAGTGCCACCTGGGCCGCCCGCTGGACGAAATCCGGCAGACCGAACAGCATGCACAACGACAGGTTGGCCAGATGTTCGGCCAGCGGTTCGGGACCGATCACCCAGCCGATGCGCCAACCGGTCATGGCGTGGGATTTGGACAGGCTGTTGATCGTCGCGGTGCGCTCGGCCATGCCCGGCAGGCTGGCCGGGCTGATGTGTTCGCCTTCGTACAGCAGGTCGCTGTAGACCTCATCGCTGATCAGCCACAGATCATGTTCGATGCACAACTGCGCCAATGCTTGCCAGGTGGACAGCGGCAGGCTGGTGCCGGATGGGTTGTTCGGGCTGTTGAGCAGCATCGCCCGGGTACGGGGGGTAATCAGCCGGGCGACGTCGGCCGGGTCAACCCGAAAAGCGTTTTCCGGGCGCACCGCCACCGGCAGCACTTTCGCTCCGCAGGCACCAAATACGGCTTCGTAAGTGACATACATCGGTTCTGCGATGATCACTTCATCACCGGGGTTGAGCAGACATTGCGCAACCGCATAGACCCCACACTGCGCCCCCGGCAACACGGTGACATGCCCGGCGCCTACCGGCTGGCCACAACGCTGGCGATGGCGCCGAGCAATGCTGGCGCGCAGGGTGTGCAAGCCGCGCACGTCCGAATAATGCGTGTCTCCGGCGCGCAGGCTGGTCACAGCGGCGTCGATGATGGCGCGAGGGGTGTCGAAATCCGGGTCGCCCACCGATAACAGCAATACATCCATACCCTGCTCGCGCATGGCCAGCGCCCGATCGTGAATCTGCCACGCGGCGGCGCCGTCGCCGGTGATGCGGCGGGTCAAATCTGAAAAGCGCATGTACCACTCCTGTTTTGCGCGAAGTCCAGCCTCAACCCTATCTCAAATTCAACGCCGTGGGAGCAAAGCTTGCTCGCGATACGGGCTACTCGATTCCTGGGAGACCGCAACGCCTGTATCGCGGGCAAGCCTTGCTCCCACTGGTCTATCGGGCGGCCACTCGCCAAAGCCGGGCGATGTCCCGGGCTCGTTCAGTCAGCAGGCGTGGCGCGTCGCCACAGGCCTCCTGCAGGGTCATCGGCCCGCTGACCAGGGCAAAGGCTGCTTCGATGCCGTGCTCATACAGCGCCTGATAACCCTCCCCCAGCGTGCCGGCGATGACCACCACGGGTACGCCATGCTGGCGGGCGATGCGCGCCACGCCAAAGGGGGTCTTGCCACGCAAGGTCTGGGCGTCGAAACGGCCTTCGCCGGTGATCACCAGGTCAGCGCCGTTGATCGCCTCGGCCAGCCCGGTCAACTGGGCGACGACGTCCACGCCGCTGCGAAAGTGCGCGCCCAGAAACGCCTTGGCGGCGAACCCCAGCCCTCCGGCGGCGCCGCTGCCCGGTTCGTCGCGTACATCCTTGTTCAACGCCTGGGCACAGTGTTCAGCGAAATGCCCCAGCGCCTGGTCCAGTTGCTGTACCTGCTCAGGGGATGCCCCTTTCTGCGGGCCGAAAATCGCTGAAGCGCCGTGAGGGCCGCACAACGGGTTATCGACATCGGCGGCGATCTCGAAATTTACCTGAGCCAGGCGCGGGTCCATCTTGCTCAAGTCGATGCGGGCCAGTTCGGCTAAAGCCAGGCCGCCCGGTGGAAGCGGTCGGTTGTGTTGATCCAGCAGGGCCACGCCCAGGGCCTGCATCGCGCCGGCACCGCCGTCGTTGGTGGCGCTGCCGCCGATGGCCAGGATCACGCGCCCGGCGCCTTCGTCCAGGACGGCGCGAATCAGCTCGCCGGTGCCGTAGGTACTGCTGGAACAGGCATCACGTTGCCCAGGAGGTACCAGCTGCAAGCCGCTGGCCTCGGCCATTTCAATGATCGCGGTGTGGCTGTCGGGCAACCAGCCCCAACGCGCTTCGACGCTGGCCCCCAGCGGACCTTTCACCCAACTGCGCCGCCACTGCCCGTTGCAGGCCGCCAGCACCGACTCCACCGTGCCCTCCCCGCCGTCGGCCATCGGGCACTTGATCAACTGTGCATCCGGCCAGACCTGGGCCAGGCCTTGGGCGACAGCATCGGCCACGCCCTGGGCGCTCAGGCTGTCCTTGAACGAGTCGGGGGCGATGACTATTTTCATACTTATTCTCCGGTTCCAGTGCACGGCACGGCATGCCAGTTGAGCGCAGTTGTTCAAGTTCACGCAATCGGGTTGCCATCGACACGGTTGTCGAGGCTGATGGCATCATCGCGAGCAGGCTCGCTCCCACAGGGATCCGGGCTAGCTGAAACCTGTGGCCCAGGCAGATCAGTGTGGGAGCGAGCCTGCTCGCGATAGCGGTCTGCCTGTCAAATCTCTATCGAGTGCGTGGGTTGTTGTCGGGAGTGTAAGGGGTCGAGCGTGGCCTGCGATCTTTTCGTTTGCCACGCCCGGTTGTTCTGGGGTTTGATTGGGCCTTTCCCATCGATAAAAGGACCTTGTCATGAGCTACCGCACGCTAGGCCATTCCGGGTTGCAAGTCTCGACATTGACTCTGGGCACCATGATGTTCGGCGAACAGACCAGCACCGAGGATTCGCTGCGGATCATCGACAAGGCCTGGGACCAGGGCATCAATTTCATCGACACCGCAGACGTCTACACCAACGGTCGTTCCGAAGAGATCGTCGGCGAGGCGATTGCCAGTCACCGTCATGAATGGGTGCTGGCCACCAAGGTCGGCTTCGGCCCACCAGATGGTGTCCCCAACCGCAGCGGCCTGAGTCGCAAGCACATTTTCAATGGCATCGAGGCCAGCCTGACGCGCCTGGGCACCGATTACCTGGACATCTATTACCTGCACCGCGAAGACCACAACACCCCGCTTGAGGTCACGGTGTCGGCCATCGGTGACTTGATTCGTCAGGGCAAGATCCGCTACTGGGGCCTGTCGAACTACCGTGGCTGGCGCATCGCCGAGGTGATTCGAATCGCCGATCGCCTGGGCATCGACCGGCCGGTAATCAGCCAACCGCTGTACAACATCGTCAATCGCCAGGCCGAAACCGAGCAGATCACCGCCGCGCAGAACTATGGCCTCGGTGTGGTGCCTTTCAGCCCCCTCGCCCGCGGGGTGCTCAGTGGCAAGTACGCACCGGACGTGGCACCGGACGCCAACAGTCGCGCCGGTCGCCAGGACAAACGCATCCTGGAAACCGAATGGCGGGTCGAGTCCCTGCGCATCGCCCAACAGATCCAGCAATACACCCAGGAACGCGGCGTGGGCATTGTCGAGTTCGCCATTGCCTGGGTGCTGAACAACCGCGCCGTCACCTCGGCCATCGTCGGACCGCGCACCGAGGAACAATGGGATGGCTACACCAAGGCGCAGTCGGTGACGATCACGGCCGAAGATGAAGCCTTCATCGATTCGCTGGTGACCCCGGGGCATGCCTCGACGCCAGGCTTCAATGACGTGGGCCACTTCGTACCGGGGCGTGTGGCGCGTACGTCATAACTTCGTCGACTCCGACGAACACTGTGGGAGCATGGCTTGCCCGCGATGGCCGCGCTGCGGTTCAAGGGCTGAACCGCGTTATCGTTCATCGCGGGCAAGCCTTGCTCCCACAGGCCATGCGCCACAGATAAATTTTCCAGTCACAAGTCCGGGTGTCGATGATCACCCTCATGAGAACCACTGTGTCCAAAGGCATCGTTCTATCGGTCTCGGCCTCTGTGCTGTTCGCCGTCATGTATTACTACACCTCCCTGCTCTCGCCGCTGACCGGCGTGGAAATCTTCGGTTGGCGCATGCTGCTGACGATGCCCTGCATGACGGTGTTCATGCTGGTGGCAAAGGAGTGGAACCTGGTAACGGCGCTCGGTCGGCGCCTGATCGCCACGCCGCGTCTGTTGCTCGGTGCCATGGCGTCTTCGGCGTTGATGGGCGCGCAGCTGTGGCTGTTCATGTGGGCGCCCCTCAACGGCTACAGCCTGGACGTGTCGCTGGGGTATTTTTTGTTGCCGCTGTCGATGGTTCTGACCGGGCGCCTCGTCTATGGCGAGCGCCTGTCCTACCTGCAGAAAATCGCCGTGTTCTTCGCCACCCTCGGCGTGGTCAACGAGTTGTACCAGGTGGGTGGGTTTTCCTGGGCAACACTGTTGGTGGTGGTGGGTTATCCGATCTACTTCATCCTGCGCAAACGCCTGGGGACTGACAACCTGGGCGGGTTGTGGCTGGACATGACCCTGATGCTGCCGCTGGCGCTCTGGTTCGTACACAATGGGGAGCAGGGTTTCGCTGTTTTCGACCAGTACCCTTGGCTGTCGCTGCTGATCCCGTTGCTCGGGGTGATCAGTGCTTCGGCGCTGGTGGCCTACATCGTTGCCAGCCGGTTGCTGCCGTTCAGCCTGTTCGGGCTGTTGAGCTATGTCGAACCGGTGTTGCTGCTGGGCGTTGCCCTGCTGCTGGGAGAAAGCATCCAGGCCAGTGAATGGCTGACCTACATTCCCATCTGGCTGGCCGTGGCAGTGCTGGTGCTCGAAGGGTTCAAGCATCTGATGCGCCAGCGACGCCGGACCTGAAACTTACACGGACCTTGTGGGAGCGAGCCTGCTCGCGATATCGGCGGCACATTCAACATTGATGTATCTGAAAGGTCGCGATCGCGAGCAGGCTCGCTCCCACATTGGGATCTGCTGGCCAATAAAAAACCCGTACGGCAGTTACGCCGCACGGGTTGTCTGTTGCCTCAGCTCTTACTCAGTAGCCAACACACCACGCCGCACCTGGTCACGCTCGATGGACTCGAACAACGCCTTGAAGTTGCCTTCGCCGAAGCCATCGTCGCCCTTGCGCTGGATGAATTCGAAGAACACCGGCCCCATCAGGGTTTCCGAGAAAATCTGCAACAGCAGACGCTTGTCGCCCTGTTCGGAAGCGCCGTCCAGCAAAATGCCCCGCGCTTGCAGTTCATCCACCGGCTCGCCGTGGTTCGGCAGGCGACCTTCGAGCATTTCGTAGTAGGTGTCCGGCGGCGCGGTCATGAAGCGCATGCCGATGCTTTTAAGCTGGTCCCAGGTTTTGATCAGGTCATCGGTCAGGAAGGCCACGTGCTGGATGCCTTCACCGTTGAACTGCATCAGAAATTCTTCGATCTGCCCGGCGCCCTTGGACGATTCCTCGTTCAGCGGGATGCGGATCATGCCATCCGGGGCGGTCATGGCCTTGGAGGTCAGGCCGGTGTATTCGCCCTTGATGTCGAAGTAACGGATCTCGCGGAAGTTGAACAGCTTCTCGTAGAAGCCGGCCCAGTAGGCCATTCGCCCGCGATACACGTTGTGGGTCAGGTGGTCGATGATTTTCAGGCCCGCGCCCACCGGGTTGCGGTCAACGCCTTCGAGGAACACGAAGTCGATGTCGTAGATGGAGCTGCCTTCACCAAAACGGTCGATCAGGTACAGCGGCGCGCCGCCGATGCCTTTGATTGCCGGCAGGTTCAGCTCCATCGGACCGGTTTCGATGTGAATCGGCTGGGCGCCGAGTTCCAGGGCGCGCTTGTAGGCCTGTTGCGAATCCTTGACCCGGAATGCCATGCCGCACACCGACGGCCCATGTTCGGCGGCGAAGTACGAGGCCACGCTGTGGGGCTCGTTGTTGAGGATCAGGTTGATCGCGCCCTGGCGATACAGGTGCACGTCCTTGGAGCGGTGGCTGGCCACTTTGGTGAAGCCCATGATCTCGAAGATCGGCTCCAGGGTATTGGGTGTGGGGGATGCGAATTCGATGAATTCAAAGCCCATCAGGCCCATCGGGTTTTCGTATAGATCTGCCATGTTGGCGCCTCATCATGCTTATCAATTAACGGAGCGTTAGTTGCCGGCCATGCTGAGGGCACGCGGTGGCGCGCAGGAAATGCCGCGAACGGTGCGGGCGAGGAAATCGCCGTAGATCAGTTGAAACCCGAATATCTTCATTGTCGACCCAAGGCTCTTGCGGGCGAGGCTTCTGCTGCCAGAAGACGTTTATTCTTATATGCGTAACTCGATTCTACACAGCGTAACCATGTTTGTCCGCCTTCGGTATCAAATCGTCTTTTGCGGCGACCGCGCAAGGGGTTTGTTGCACAGGAAAATCCCCGTCAGGATCAGCCCCGCACCTACACCCATCAAGACGGTGAGCCGCTCGTCCAACAGCAGCGCCCCGAACAGCACAGCGGTCAACGGGTTGAGTGCGATGAACACGCCGGAACGGGTCGCGCCAATCCGACGGATGCCGTCGTACCAGGCTATATAGGCCAACGCCGACCCCAGCACGCCCAAGTACAGCAGGCTCAACCATTGCCGGATGTCCAGCCCGCGCAATGCTTCGACGCGAACTTCGCCTGCGGCCGCGCAGGCTAGCCACAACATCAAGGTGCCCAGCAGAATCGACCAGGTCACGGTTTGCAAAGGCCCGAGGCTTTCATTCAGGTTTTTGGAAAACAAGGAATAAATGCCCCAGCCCAGCACGCAGCCAAAAATCAGCAGATCGCCCAGCCAGCCCTGCCCTGCACTCTGTAGCAAGGACGGATCGCGACTGACGATCACCAGCCCCGCCCCGCCGATACACAGCACGATGCCCGCAACTTTCGCCCGGCTCAGCCGTTCCTTGAACAGCCACCAGGACGCCAGTCCTATCACCGCCGGATTCAAGGCCACGATCAACGAGGCCCGCGACGCATTGATGTACTGCAAGCCATAGAAGAAACACAGGTTGTAGAAAAAGATCCCGAAGAACCCCAGCGCCGCCAATTGCAGCCCTTGTTTGCGGTTGGGCCTGGCCAGCGGGATCCCGGCCAGACCGAGAAACAGCAACAGCGCGAGACTGGCCAACAGAAACCGCAGGCTGGCGGCGAGCAGCGGGGTCAGGGCATCGGAAAGGATCCTGCCGGCAACGAAGGTGCCGCCCCAGATCATGGTGACCATGGCCAGTTTCAGGTAGACCGGCAGGTCCGAAGGGGTTGGAACGGATTGTTCGAGGGTTTTCATGGTTTCACCACATTGAAATAAAACGACTACCCGTGGCGAGGGAGCTTGCTCCCGCTGGGCTGCGAAGCGGCCCTTTTCTATGAGCGCTTCGCACTCAAGCGGGAGCAAGCTCCCTCGCCACAGGAAAGTGCGCTTGAGATACTCTATTGTTCGCCTCATGCTTGATCATCGTAAAATGAGTATTCCCTCATGACCCTCACCCAACTCGAAATCTTCTCCCAGGTCGCCGAGCTACGCGGTTTCACCGCCGCGGCGACGCGGTTGGGCATCAGCCAGTCAGCGGTGTCCCACGCCATCAAATCGCTGGAGCAGGAGTTGGGCGTAGAGCTGTTCAGACGTCATCAGACCCTCATCGAACCCAGCGACATTGGCCGGCAGTTGCTGCTGCGCGCCCGGGCCATGCTCGGGCTGGCCAATACCCTGCGCCAGGAAGCCGCCGATGCGCGGGGCATGCGCCGAGGCACCCTGCGCATCGGCTCGTTCGGTCCGACTTCGTCGATGAAGTTGTTGCCCGCCATCCTGCAACGTTACCGGGCTCTGCATCCGGGGATCGAAGTGCACATCGACGAAGGGCCGGACCGGCAAGTCATCCAGTGGCTGGATGAACGGCGGATCGACGTCGGTTTCGTGGTGCTGCCCGAAGACCGTTTCGACACGTTCGCGCTGATGCAAGACCAGATGGTCGCCGTGCTGCCCACCGCCCATCCCCTCGCTGCCCAAGCCAGCCTGAGTCTCAAGGACCTGTGCAACGACCCGTTCGTGCTCACCGAGGCCGGTTCTTCTGAACTGGTTTCGCGCCTGTTCAACGCAGCCCGGCTCACACCGAACGTGCGCTATCGTTGTTCGCAGCTGCTCAGTACCCTGGATGTCGTCAGCCGCGGCGAGGCCGTGACCCTGGTGTCCGAAGGTTCACTGCCGGGCGGCGACAACCCACGGTTCGTCACGCGGCCATTGTCGCCACAGGTTCCGCGTCAGATAGGCCTGGCGGTACTGGACAGCCGACAGGCCTCGCCCGCTACCCTGGCATTTATCGAGCTGGCGAGGCAGTCAGTCTGATCACCGGCAACCGAATACACTATCGAAGCTGTTCCTCAAGCCCTCACAGGTTATGCAGATGCCATTGACCGCCACTCGTTTGCGCAAGCGGCCCCGTCGCAACCTGATCACGCTGCTCTGCGGCGTGCTGCCGATACTGTCAGGGCTGGGCATTCTGTACATGCAGGCGGAACGGACACTGGAGCAACAGAGCCGACAGACCAGCGAAGAGTTGATCGGGCAGATCGAGGGGTCATTACCTTGGTGCTGGAGCTGACCGAGCGCGAGCTGATTGAACCGACACCCACCACTCACCAGCTGTTCCAGCATCTGCGTGAACTGGGGGTGAAGATCGCAATCGACGACTTCGGCACCGGTCATTCCAGCCTGGGCTACTTGCGCCAGTTCAACGTGGACTTCCTGAAAATCGACCAGAGCTTTGTTGCCATGATTGGCGTCGATGCCCTGTCACGGCACATCCTTGACAGCATCATCGAACTGTCGGGCAAGCTGGACTTGGGTATCGTTGCCGAGGGGGTCGAAACCGTTGAACAAAGCAACTATCTGGCCGCTCACGGGGTGAACTTTTTGCAGGGTTATCTATTTGGTCGCCCGATGAGTGGCGCGGATTTCATTGCGGCGGTGTCCGTCATTGAAAGCCCTGGTGCTACGTCCCTCCACGGACAACCACAGTCGGACTGATAAAATTCGCATCCCTTGTTACATAACGAAAAAGTTACGATTTACACCCGTGGGTTTCACTACTACAATTTTTTTACCTGTGGCTAATAGCAGGAGCGTCATTATCACCGAGTCGCTTCAAGGCACTTGGCTTATAGCTTTGTTTGCGGTTGGTATCAGCCAAATATTCTGATTGGAGTAACGATATTGTCCAGACTCGCTGAATTTCGTAAAGCAGAACAGGACCTTCAAGAGCGGCTCAAGCAGCTGGAAAAGCTGAAGAATGATGCCGGGCTCAAGAAAGAAATCGAATTCGAAGAGAAGCTCCAGGGACTGATGAAAACCTACGGCAAGAGCCTGCGCGACGTCATCGCGATTCTCGACCCGAACCCGGCCAAGGGGGGCCTGCCATCGACCAAGCCTGTCAAAACCCGCCGTGCGCGAGTGGTCAAGGTGTACCAGAACCCGCACACAGGTGAACTGATCGAAACCAAAGGCGGCAACCATCGAGGCCTGAAAGCCTGGAAAGAACAGTACGGTGCAAAAACCGTTGACGCCTGGTTGCGCAGCTGAGAAAGCTGGCCGAATGAAAAAAACCCTGAGCCTGCTCAGGGTTTTTTATGGGGCAGGATTTCTGGATTAAGTAGTTCTAATACCGAGGGCTTTATAGTTTCAGGCTATTTCGTACCGACTGTATTTCATCCTGGTTTTCTACAAACTCCTGAGCCTGCCCCGCATAGGACAGCACATTAGCCCTGCCCTCCTTTAGTGCAGCCACGAGTGTCTGAGATAACACGTGCCGACCGTTTTGCGTGATCGTGCAAGTGGTCTCCAGTGCGGCAACGTCGCCCAACATCGAAGAATGAATCTTATTACAGACACTTTGATAACCGCTCTGATAAAAGTCCTTTTGAATTGATTTGCGCATTTCCAGTAACACGCCTTGCAAGTTGACTTGATGACCCGGCTCGATGGGTGTCGTGGTCAGTTCCATGACCATCACCGCCGTGCCCGCTGAATCACTCTTTGTCGCCCGTTGCCGGGTCGTTCCCGGCGCTGCCGACGAGGTGCCAGCATCAGAGGGCAATGGTTCGATGACCCAGCCTGGGGGCCAGGCGACCTGCGGTTCGGCGGCCTGGACAGCGACATTTGCCATCGAGGCCAGCAGCAGGACAAACAGCGAAAGGAACGGTCGAATCATTGCATTGCACTCAAGGACGATTCGTAAAGTCTGAAGCCCGCCGCCCAGGCAAGCAATAGCCAGAGGCGTTTGGCGATGCCGCGCCCCTTGCGTATCATGGGTGCACCTGCAAGGAAGCCGTTTAGCGCAAGCCCAGGACCGTCGCAGCAAAGTTGCGATGCCGTTTGCCCCACTTATTTTCCGGAGGGCCCATGAGCCTGCACGAACTCAACACTTTCCCTGGCGTCACCGCCCAACCCGATACCGCCACGGCCAAATTCGTCTTCAACCACACCATGCTGCGGGTCAAGGACATCACCCAGTCCCTGGATTTCTACACCCGGGTGTTGGGTTTTTCCCTGGTGGAAAAACGCGATTTCCCGGAAGCCGAATTCAGCCTGTACTTCCTCGCCTTGGTGGACAAGAGCCAGATTCCGGCCGACGCTGCACAGCGCACCGAATGGATGAAATCCATCCCCGGCATCCTGGAGCTGACCCACAACCACGGCACCGAAAGCGACCCGGCGTTCGCCTACCACAACGGCAACACTGACCCACGCGGGTTCGGCCACATCTGCATCTCGGTCCCGGACATCGTGGCCGCTTGCGAGCGCTTCGAAGCGCTGGGCTGCGACTTCCAGAAGCGCCTGAACGACGGTCGCATGAAAAGCCTGGCATTCATCAAGGACCCGGATGGCTACTGGGTTGAAATCATCCAGCCTGCGCCGCTGTAAGCGCCACCGTAGGGTGTGTGGGCAATAAAAATCCCACAGCCCCCTGTGGGAGCGAGCCTGCTCGCGATAGCGGCAGCGCATTCAACATTGATGTACCAGACAGTCTGCTATCGCGAGCAGGCTCGCTCCCACAGGGTAATGCGTGATCCCAAAAAAAAACCCCATGAGCACTGGGCTCATGGGGTTTTGTTTTTCCCGCTATCGGCTATCTGTTTATGCCGGCGCGGAGGTACGGATCAGATGGTCAAAGGCGCTCAACGAAGCCTTGGCCCCCTCGCCTACGGCGATCACGATCTGCTTGTACGGAACAGTCGTCACGTCACCGGCGGCGAACACACCCGGGATCGAGGTTTCACCGCGGGCATCGACAATGATCTCGCCGCGTGGCGACAGCTCGACGGTGCCTTTGAGCCAATCGGTGTTAGGCAACAGACCGATCTGCACGAAGATCCCTTCCAGCGCCACGTCCCGTACTTCACCGCTTGGGCGGTCTTTGTAACGCAAGCCATTGACCTTCTGGCCATCGCCCGTCACTTCGGTGGTCTGGGCGTTGGTGATCACGGTCACGTTCGGCAGGCTGTGCAGTTTGCGCTGCAATACCGCGTCGGCACGCAATTGCACGTCGAACTCCAACAAAGTGACGTGGGCTACGATACCGGCCAGGTCAATGGCCGCTTCCACGCCGGAGTTACCGCCGCCGATCACTGCCACGCGTTTGCCTTTAAACAGCGGGCCGTCGCAGTGCGGGCAGTACGCCACGCCCTTGTTGCGGTACTGCTGCTCGCCCGGCACGTTCATTTCACGCCAGCGCGCACCGGTCGCCAGAATCACGGTCTTGGCCTTGAGGCTCGCACCACTGGCGAATTTGATTTCGTGCAGCGCGCCATCCTTGCCTGGTACCAATGCATCGGCGCGTTGCAGGTTCATGATGTCCACGTCGTACTGCTTGACGTGCTCTTCCAGGGCGACGGCCAATTTCGGCCCTTCGGTTTCCTGCACCGAGATGAAGTTCTCGATGGCCAGGGTGTCGAGCACCTGACCGCCGAAGCGCTCAGCCGCGACACCGGTGCGGATGCCCTTGCGGGCCGCATAGATAGCCGCCGAAGCGCCGGCTGGGCCACCGCCCACCACCAGCACATCAAAAGCCTGCTTGGCGCTGATCTTCTCAGCCTGGCGCTCGATACCACTGGTGTCGATCTTGGCGAGGATTTCTTCCAGGCCCATGCGGCCCTGGCCAAAGTTCACGCCATTGAGATAAACACTCGGCACGGCCATGATCTGGCGTTCGTCGACCTCGGCCTGGAACAGCGCGCCGTCGATGGCGACGTGGCGGATATTCGGGTTCAGCACCGCCATCAGGTTCAGGGCCTGGACCACGTCCGGGCAGTTCTGGCAGGACAGCGAGAAATAGGTCTCGAAGTTGAACTCGCCTTCAAGGGAGCGAATCTGTTCGATGACTTCGACACTGGCCTTGGAAGGATGACCGCCGACTTGCAGCAAGGCCAACACCAGCGAAGTGAATTCGTGGCCCATGGGGATACCGGCAAAACGCAGGCTGATATCGGCTCCTGGGCGATTCAACGAAAACGAAGGCTTGCGCGCATCGGTGCCGTTGTCGAGCAAGGTAATCTGGTCACACAGACTGGCAACGTCTTTGAGTAACGCGAGCATTTCCTGGGATTTCGCACCGTCGTCGAGGGAGGCGACGATCTCGATCGGCTGGGTGACCCGTTCCAGGTATGACTTCAACTGAGCTTTAAGATTGGCGTCCAACATACGGGCGATTTCCATTTTTTGAATTTCAGAAAAAACAACGCCCGAGCGAATCTCGCCCGGGCGTTTTTTGGGGCGAAGCGGCTTGCTTGATTAAGAGCGGATCGCCCTCGGATGACTCACAGACTTAGATCTTGCCGACCAGGTCCAGGGACGGAGCCAGAGTGGCCTCGCCTTCTTTCCACTTGGCTGGGCAGACTTCGCCCGGGTGAGCAGCAACGTACTGAGCAGCCTTGACCTTGCGCAGCAGCTCGGAAGCGTCACGGCCTACACCACCGTCGTTGATTTCAACGATCTTGATCTGACCTTCAGGGTTGATCACGAAAGTACCGCGGTCAGCCAGGCCAACTTCTTCGATCAGCACGTCGAAGTTGCGGGAGATGACGTGGGTCGGGTCACCGATCATGGTGTACTGGATCTTGCCAATGGCTGGCGAGGTGTTGTGCCAGGCAGCGTGAGCAAAGTGAGTGTCGGTGGAGACGCTGTAGATTTCGACACCCAGCTTCTTGAATTCAGCGTAGTTGTCGGCCAGGTCTTCCAGCTCGGTTGGGCAAACGAAGGTGAAGTCGGCCGGGTAGAAGAACACCACGGACCACTTGCCTTTCAGATCGGCATCCGAAACCTGGACGAATTCGCCGTTTTTGAAAGCGGTAGCGTTGAACGGTTTAACTTGGCTGTTGATGATAGGCATTGATGACTCTCCGTCAGGGGTTGAAAAGTTGATGACGTGAATCTTAACCACTCATCCCCCGGCAGGCTCATTGGCAAACCTGATGTGAATGATTGGTTTTGGCTATCAGCCGCTTAATAGATAGAAGAAAACCTAATATGGCGAGCGGGCTCGCTCGCCATAGGTGGGTCCCAAGGATCAGGACGCTACGGGAGTTCGCATCGTGACGAATTCCTCGGCGGCAGTCGGGTGTACGCCGATGGTCTCGTCGAAATCACGCTTGGTAGCGCCAGCCTTGAGCGCGATGGCAAGCCCCTGGACGATTTCCCCGGCATCCGGCCCGACCATGTGGCAGCCCAGCACTTTGTCCGTGCGGGCATCCACCACCAGCTTCATCAGCGTGCGCTCCTGGCAGTCGGTGAGGGTCAGTTTCATCGGGCGGAAGCGGCTTTCGAACACCTGGACTTCCTTCCCCTCCTCCCTGGCTTGCTCTTCGGTCAGGCCGACCGTGCCAATATTCGGCAGGCTGAACACAGCCGTGGGGATCATCCGGTAATCCACCAGACGATACTGCTCGGGCTTGAACAGCCGCCGCGCCACCGCCATGCCTTCAGCCAGGGCGACGGGGGTGAGTTGTACCCGACCGATCACATCACCAATGGCCAGGATCGACGGTTCAGCGGTCTCGTACTTTTCGTTGACCTTGACGAAGCCCTTCTCGTCCAGCGTGACACCGGTGTGTTCAAGGCCCAGATTGTCGAGCATCGGCCGCCGGCCGGTGGCGTAGAACACGCAATCGGTGGCCAGTATGCGACCATCCTTGAGCTCTACCTCCAGGCTGCCATCGGCCAGTTTTTCGATGCTTTTGATGTCCGCGTTGAATTGCAGATCCAGGCCGCGACGGCTCAGCTCTTCGGCCAGATGCTTACGTACCGCGCCATCAAAGCCGCGCAGGAACAGCTCACCGCGATACAGCAACGAGGTCTGCGCGCCCATGCCATGGAAGATTCCGGCGAACTCCACGGCAATGTAGCCACCGCCCACCACGATGACGCGCTTAGGCAGTTCCTTGAGGAAAAACGCCTCGTTGGAGCTGATCGCGTGCTCACGGCCCGGAATGTCCGGTATCACCGGCCAGCCGCCTGTGGCGATCATGATGTGTTCGGCGGTGTAGCGCTGGCCGTTGATCTCGACCTCATGGGGTCCGGTGAGCCTGGCGTGGCCCTCGTGCAACACCACGCCGCTGTTGACCAGCAGGTTGCGGTATATCCCGTTGAGGCGATTGATTTCCCGATCTTTGTTGGCGATCAGCGTGGCCCAGTCGAAACTCGCTTCTCCCGTCGTCCAGCCATAGGCCGACGCTTGCTCGAGGTCCTCGGCATAATGCGCACCGTAGACCAGCAGTTTCTTCGGCACACACCCCACGTTCACGCAGGTACCGCCCAGGTAGCGGCTCTCCGCCACGGCCACCTTGGCCCCGAAACCGGCCGCGAACCGCGCAGCCCGCACACCGCCGGAACCGGCGCCAATCACATACAAGTCAAAATCGTAGGCCATTTTCTCTCTCCTTCGGCAGGCCATCAGCATACCTGCTGTTTTCACGCGAGGCAGCGTTGCGATGGTTATGGGGGCGGGAAATGAAAAAGCCAGGCGAAATGGGTAACACCGATCAGTCGGGCCAAAACCTGTGGGAGCGAGCCTGCTCGCGATAGCGGTGGGTCAGCTTGTGGTGATGCTGGATGTGCCGGCGCCATCGCGAGCAAGCCCGCTCCCACAGGGGTTTTGTTGGAGTGAGAGCATTATCCAGACAAAAAAACGCCCCGAACCGGTCGGGGCGTTTTTCAAGGTGCGGCGCAGGCGATCAGTACGCCTTACCCGTCTTGTAGAAGTTCTCGAAGCAGAAGTTGGTCGCGTCGATGTAGCCTTCGGCGCCACCGCAGTCGAAACGCTTGCCTTTGAATTTGTAGGCCATGACGCAGCCGTTCTGGGCCTGCTTCATCAGGGCGTCGGTGATCTGGATTTCACCGCCCTTGCCTGGCTCGGTCTGTTCGATCAGGTCGAAGATGTCCGGGGTCAGGATGTAGCGACCGATGATCGCCAGGTTCGACGGTGCATCTTCAGGCTTTGGTTTTTCAACCATGCTGTGGACGCGGTAGATGTCGTCGCGGATCATTTCGCCGGCGATTACGCCGTACTTGTTGGTTTCCTGCGGATCGACTTCCTGGATCGCCACGATGGAGCAGCGGAACTGCTTGTACAGCTTGACCATCTGGGTCAACACGCCGTCGCCTTCGAGGTTGACGCACAGGTCGTCCGCCAGGACCACGGCGAAAGGTTCGTCACCAATCAGTGGGCGACCGGTCAGGATCGCGTGGCCCAGGCCTTTCATTTCGGTCTGGCGGGTGTAGGAGAACGAACATTCGTCCAGCAGTTTGCGGATGCCGACCAGGTACTTCTCTTTGTCGGTGCCCTTGATCTGGTTTTCCAGCTCGTAGCTGATGTCGAAATGGTCTTCCAGGGCGCGCTTGCCGCGGCCAGTAACGATGGAGATTTCCGTCAAGCCCGCAGCAAGGGCTTCTTCGACGCCGTACTGGATCAGTGGCTTGTTCACCACCGGCAGCATTTCTTTGGGCATGGCTTTAGTCGCTGGCAGGAAGCGAGTACCGTAACCGGCTGCTGGGAACAAGCATTTCTTGATCATATAAGTCCTTGAAAAGGCGGTGTGTACGAGTTTCGGCGCAGTCTAATCAGGCCGCAGGCACCTTACAATGCCCAAGCTGGCCAACCGATGCCATCATAGAGAAATAAAAAATGGCGGATAGTTCAATCATCTTTCATTGCGAGGGCCAAGCGGTCTCACTGTACGCTCATGGGCGCTGTTTGCGAGCATTTGACGTATCATGGCGCTCTTGATCCCGCCAATGAGGCAGTTAGATGTCGGCAACAAAAAACGCAAACGGTTATTCGGTCAGCCAGGACAAAGACGGTCAGTGGTGGATCATCAACTACCACGGTGAACAGGTCGCCGGCCCCTTGCCCAGCAAAGCGATGGCGGTGGAAGTGGCCGCCGTGTTTCAGGACGAGCGCGCTGCCCCGGCAACCAAAGAGCGTGAAACGGCTCCAGCGCGCAGCCCCCGTCGTAAAAAGTAACGAGACAAGCCTCAAGTAAATGTCGCCTGGACATGGAACGGGGCTTTGTTTATCTGTACCGAAATGGCCATTCGCTATAACCTCGCGCCAGCCCCTTCCTTCTCGATGACGATTCCATGAAAAAATTTCTGGCGCTGTTTGCAGTCCTGGCCCTGGCAGGCTGTGCCACAGCCGAAAAAACCTACCTGAACACCGGCGAACAAGGCCTGACCATCGATTGCTCGGGCGAAGCGAACTCCTGGGCCACCTGTTATGAAAAGGCTGACGCCTCCTGTGCCGGCACCGGCTACCGCATCGTCGGTACCGATGGCACGCCGCAAGCCAAGGAAAGCGACAAGACCCTGGGTGTGGATGTCGGCAACTTCACCAGCCGCAGCGTCCTGGTGGTGTGTAAATAAACCCGTGGTCTGACATCTCAGATGTGGATCTCGGCGAACTTGATCCCCAGGCCGCGGATGATCTCGATCAGGTCATCGAGGCGGCTGAAGGATTCAACTTCGTCCTGGTCGTCCACCAGAAAAAAGCTGCGTCCTGCGCTTTTCTTGAAAAAGACGATCCACTCCCCCGGGGTCGCCGGGTTCTGAATCACATGGGTGGCGCAGATAAGACCTTCTGCATGGCGCTCACGCACCTGCTCGCGCTTCATCGACTGACTCCATAAATGACAATGCCGCCAACGTCGACCGTGGCGGCATTTTTTGTCGAGGGCAGCAGTTTATCCGATGCCCGGCCTGCTCGTCAGGCCGAGCCCGGGCTCAACCGGAAATGCAGGCGTTGGCCGCATCCTGCACATCACCCGGACGCACGGGCACGTTGGACAGGCTTTCGTGCAGCTTGATACTGCTGCCACTGGAGCGCTCGTCAATGTCGAACACCGCCGCCGGCAGCGTCGACAATTTGCCGGGGACGATCAAGCGCACGCCATTCTTGTGAGGTTCCATTTGCAGCGGACCCCGGGTGCTGGCCAGCTTGTCAGCGACGCACTGGGCATATTCCTGAGGTTTCTTTCCGGAGATGACATTCATGGTGGGCGGCGTCTGGTTGATGTCCGATACCGATGCACATCCACTCATGGCCAATGCCAACACCCACACGCTGCGCTTCATATGATTCCTCCGATAAAGATCCTCCGACAATGCAAACGCTGCTTTTCTCCAGCATCCTGCGTCTTTTTTTGCGCATCCTGCGATAAATGAACAAAGCGTGGGGCGCAGGCCGGATATTAGCACCCGGTGCTGATAAACTGCGCAGCATTGACCTTGCTATCGTTTTGATTTGGTAGAAAAAGCCCTTCTGGAGGCGCCCATGAAATTCATACACCAGCGCGAACACCTCAACGAAGACGATATCGTCGTCATCGAATGCTCTCAAATGTGCAACATCCGCTTGATGAACGACGCCAACTTCCGCAGCTTCAAGAACGGCGGCCGGCACACCTATCACGGCGGCGCGTTCGACACGTTCCCGGCCAGGATCACCGCACCGAGCACCGGTTTCTGGAACATCACCATCGACACCGTCAACCGCCGTGCCATCAGCGTCACGCGCAAGCCGACCCTGACCCACAAAATCAAAATCATCCGGCGCTCCAGCTCGAAACTGAGCTGAGCATCGCCCTTCAAGACAGGCAAAACCGTGGCCCAGACAACCAAATACGTCATCAAGTACAAGCTCAACGGCGAACGCCGCTTCGAATTCGCGCAACTGGAAACCGGCACAAAGGAAGAAGCCATGGCAGCGCTGCAGGCGATCCATGGCCAGACCGATGATGTGATCAGCGACGTCAGGGTCAGTAAACCGTTGTAAAGGTTTCGTAGGCTCTTTGTGGCGAGGGGGCTTGCCCTGATTGGCGGCGCAGCAATCGTCAAGCCGGTGTACATCGCCTGCCGGAAGATTGCATCCGCCCCTTGGACCGGCTGCGCCAACCAGCGCAAGCAAGCGCCCTCGCCACTAAGAATGCTTGCCTTATCTCAAATGTTGCACCGCAGGAAAATAAGACGATTTAAGTTGAAGAGTACTTCCCCCGGCTAAGTCTCTCACGACCCCATGGGTCTGATTCTCATGCCCCCGTCTCGCCCAATACCAAGAATTCGGCCAACCCAGTATCGAGGGTAAATCGCCTTCGTGCCGGTAGTTCCCAATGAAAGCATCATAGACAGCTTCCTCGAGTACCCCACCCTGCCCCCACATGACACTGACCAGAAGTGAGACTATCTGCACGCCTGAAACCGTGATGGTATAGGACGCAGAGACGCCGTCCCCGTCGGTGACAGTGATTTGCGCCTGGCCATTGCCCGCGGCACGCACATACCCCGTATCCGCGTCCACCACAGCCACTTGTGGGTTCGATGACGAGTATTTGTGGGGAGGAACCCCACCTACCGCGACACGCGTGTAACTCGCGTTGCTGGAGGGGATTGGATTGTTGGGCAATCGATGGTCCGCAATGACGTAGTTCTGCGTGGCCATGACATAGGCGTCCCCAAAGCTCAGAGGGAACGCCACGGTCAGGTCTCTTGCCGACGACACCTGACCGCTACCGTAGAGCGCTTTCGCGGTAAAACTGTGCTCACCGAGAGCCAGACCGATGACGGCGAAGTTCCAGATACCATCGCTGCTGGCGTGGGCAGAACCTTTGAAATCGGCACCGTCAAAAATATCCACTCCTTTATCGCCACTGGCGGTGCCGCTGAGCATGACGGCCGTTTCCACAGTGCTTGCGCCATGCGGAATTTCAACTTCTTTGCCGTCCTTCACTGAGGTGATTTCTGGCGGAGCAAGTCGGTTCAGGTGAATATCCAGAACATAAACTGACGACTGACTGGAATTGCCCAACTGGTCGAGAACCCTGAACTCGACCTGTGCCCTGCGGTTGTCACCCGCTTCCTGGAATTTGTCGGTGAACAGTGTCCTCACCTCCGGGACCGGGGCGCCGTCGGCTATCTCCCATTCATCGGTCGCATCGCCCAGCAGAAACTGAATACGATCGTAGGGCCGCCGGTTGCTGTAGTCGAAACCGAACGTCACCCCTTGCGCCGCCCGCTCGGCGCTGACCCCTTCGTCGATTACATCGGCTGGAATCAGCAGTTCCAGGCCTTCCGGCGCAGGTTCACCCGGAGCACGCAGGTGATACAGGAAGGTCAAGTCATCCGAGACCTCGTCGCCGCCGCTGGCGCGGGTCACTTTGTAGTACAGCCGGTTGACGCAATGACGCAACCGCCTGTGGGGTACATACAAGCGCATGCGCAGGCTTTCCTCCCCCGGCCGGACTGTATCGCCTGTCACGGGAGCGGGCTCGTCATTGAGATACAAGTCAGCCCGATCATCCGCTTCCAATGTCCAGGAATGACTCTGGGCCAATACCCATGGATCAATCAGACATTCAAGGCCCTTGGGCTGGTCGTCGTAAAGGCTTTTGGGGATACCCACCTGGGCAATGCCGGCCGGTCTCACCGGGGTGACCCAACCCATGATGATCACAGGGTGCAACTTGAATAGTTCGTTCAATGTGCTGGATTGGATATCCATCATGCTCTCCTGGTGGGTGACAATCGCGAGCCTCTCGGGAACGTCGTTATCACACTCCAGGGCGGGGGAACTGGCTACTGTCAGATCTAACAGGTGTCGTGACGTTTGAGACAAATGGTTGGGTTGAGCTCGGTCAAGGGACATTGACCGCAAGCCCCGGAGTGCCGCAGACCTGAGCGCCTGCCAGACTGACCGCACTCTATTTGCCAGGTCTTCGATCATGCTCCCGAGCCTTCATGCGCCCTCGCTGGCCCAACACGTCAACACCCTTGACTGGCCCTCCCTGGAACAAGACCTCGACCAGGACGGCAGCGCAATCATCCGTAACCTGCTTACGGCCGAGCAATGCAGGATGCTCAGTGGCCTATACGCCGAACCCAACCTTTTCCGTTCGAAGGTGATCATGGCCCGCCACGGATTCGGGCGCGGGGAGTATCAGTATTTTCGCTATCCGCTGCCCGACCTAGTCCAGCAGTTGCGTCAATCCTTGTATCCGCGGTTGGTACCGCTGGCCAATCGCTGGAACGAATGCATGGGCCTTGAGGTGCGCTACCCCTCCGAGCATCCGGCTTTCATTGAACGCTGTCACACCGCCGGGCAACGGCGTCCTACGCCGTTGTTGCTGCAATACGGCCCGCAGGACTACAACTGCCTGCATCAGGACCTGTACGGCGAGCACGTATTCCCGCTGCAGGTGGCGATTCTGCTGTCGGAACCGGGCCAGGACTTTACCGGCGGCGAGTTCGTTCTCACGGAGCAGCGCCCGCGCATGCAGTCACGTGCGCAGGTTATCGATCTGAAACAGGGCGATGCTCTGTTATTTGCCGTGCACCAACGGCCGGTCAAAGGCGTTCGCGGTTATTATCGGGTGAACATGCGCCATGGCGTCAGCCGCGTGCACAGCGGTAGCCGGCATACACTTGGAATCATTTTTCATGATGCGCAGTGACGACACCCCTATCACGCTGGACCTGTTCGCCGACGAGACGCCGACGACACCCGGCCTGACCGAACAGATCGGCGAGCAAGCGTTTGTGTTGCGTGGTTTCGCCCTGCCCTGGCTCGAACGTTTGCTGCCGGCCCTGGAAGCGGTGTTGCTGGCCGCGCCGTTCCGGCAGATGGTCACGCCTGGCGGTTTTACCATGTCAGTGGCCTTGAGCAGTTGCGGCGCGCTGGGCTGGACCACCGACCGCACTGGCTATCGCTACACGGCCCATGACCCACAGACCGGCGCCCCCTGGCCCGACATGCCAGCGGTGTTCCGCGAACTGGCCCAGGCCGCCGCCCGACAGGCCCACTTCGAGCACTTCGAGCCCGACGCCTGCCTGATCAACCGTTACGTGCCCGGCGCGCGAATGTCGCTGCATCAGGACAAGAACGAACGCTGCCTCAGCGCCCCCATCGTCTCCATGTCCCTGGGCTTGCCGGCGGTGTTCCAGTTCGGCGGGTTCGAGCGCAGCGACAAAAGTCTGCGCGTTCCACTGTTCCACGGCGACATCGTGGTCTGGGGCGGCGTGGACCGGTTGCGTTATCACGGCGTGCTGCCGCTCAAGCAAGGCCAGCATCCGAAGCTGGGCGCCCAGCGGATCAACCTGACGTTCCGCACCGCCGGGTAACCGTGCAGAATTCAACCGCAAGACCCGGAGTGTTGCCATCTCACAGGCTCGCTACCTTAGCCAAAACGGGCCAATGGACATAACGACCATGAACAGCACTTCGAACACCCTCACCGCTGAACAGGATCCTCGCTGGGCCGCCGTGCTCGCCCGGGATCCGCGCGCCGACGGGCAATTCGTCTATGGCGTGAAAACCACCGGCATCTATTGCCATCCCAGCAGCCTGTCGCGCCTGCCCAATCCACGGAACGTGGAATTTTTCGACACGCCGGAACAGGCCCAGGCGGCGGGGTATCGTCCCAGCAAGCGAGTGGCCAGGGACCAGACCCAGCTCGCCGCCCAACAAGCGGCCCGGGTCGCGGCCGCCTGCCGACAGATCGAGGCTGCCGAAGAACTGCCTGGGCTCAATGATCTGGCGCAAAGCGCAGGCTTGAGTCCCTTCCATTTCCACCGGGTGTTCAAGGCCGTCACCGGTCTGACACCCAAGGGTTATGCCGCCGCCCACCGCTCGCGCAAGGTGCGCGAGCGCCTGAGCGATGGTGGATCGATCACCCAAGCGCTGTACGACGCCGGCTTCAATTCCAACAGCCGCTTTTATGAAGCCGCCGACAACGTGCTGGGCATGAAACCCGCCGATTATCGCGCCGCCGGGCAGAACACCGACATTCGTTTCGCCGTCGGCCAATGTTCCCTCGGGGCGATTCTGGTGGCACAAAGCGAACGCGGTGTGTGCGCGATCCTGCTGGGGGACGATCCGGACGCGCTGGTGCGGGATCTGCAAGACAAATTCCGCCGCGCCAACCTGATCGGTGCCGACCGCGAGTTCGAGCAATTGATCGCCCAGGTGGTGGGCTTTATCGAGGCACCGGCCCTGGGCCTGGACCTGCCGCTGGACCTGCAAGGCACGGCGTTCCAGGAACGGGTCTGGCAGGCCCTGCGGGATATTCCGCCGGGCAGCACCGCCAGCTATGCCGAGATCGCCCAGCGCATCGGCATGCCTAAAGCCGTGCGCGCCGTGGCCCAGGCCTGCGGGGCCAACAGCCTGGCAGTGGCGATCCCTTGCCACCGGGTGGTGCGCAGCGACGGCAACCTGTCGGGCTATCGCTGGGGCGTGGAGCGTAAACGTCAGTTGCTGGCGCTGGAGCGCTCGTCCGCGGACTGAACGCCGATGTAGATCGCCACCGAGTCGGGGCCGCTGTAGACCTCGAAATCGGTGGTGAAGCGGCGCAGCGTCTGCGGGTTGTCCGCGAAATATGCCCAGATCAGGCCCCAGGTCTGGATCACGCAATCGGGCATCGGTCCCTTGGCCGAAAACACCAGGTAATCCCCACCTTCGATGTCCACGGCGGGGTAGCCTGCGCTGGTCGCATCCACCTGCACCCCGGCCGTCACATCAAAGTAGCCGGTGGCGTCGGATTCATAGTTGGAATAGACCCCGTAGACAAACGATTCCGACTGCCTGGCGGGGATCTTGTCGAACAACCCTTCGCTGAAGAATTGCTGCCACATCGGGCCGATCCGTGCCGTGTCGGACTGCTGTTCGTCAGCGTTGCGCGTGTGTACCTGCAGGCCGGCCACGGTAAAGGGTTCGACTGCCTTGAGTTTGACGTCCATGGGTCAGGCTCCTTGAGAAATGAAGCGCGCATGGTAACCCGCTGGCCGTCGGGATCAAGTTGCCGCATCCGATTGAAAAACTCGACTGGCCCTGGCCGGGCCACACCTGCTAAAAACGTTGTTTTCCTCTGCCGTCGGAGACCTGTACATGAGCCAGTGGCCAGACACTCGCATTCTTGACCTGCTTGGCATCGAGCTACCCATCATCCAGGGGCCGATGGCCGGAGTGACGGGGCCGGCCATGGTGATCGCTGCCTGCAATGCCGGCGGGCTGGGTTCGATGCCGGCGGCGATGCTGGATGTCGAGCAGTTGCGCCAGGCGCTGACGACGATCAGCGAACAGACCGACAAGCCGTTCAACGTGAATTTTTTCTGTCACCAGCCACCCGTGCTCGACGAGCCGCGCGCCGAGGCCTGGAAGCAGCACCTCAAGCCCTACTACGAAGAACTGGGCGCTGACTTCGACGCGCCGACGCCGGTGTCCAACCGCACGCCGTTCGATGATGCAGCCTGCCGGGTGCTGGAGCAGATGCGTCCTGCAGTGGTCAGCTTCCACTTCGGCCTGCCGGAGAAGTCCCTGCTGGATCGGGTGAAAGCCACCGGCGCTAAAGTCCTGTCGTCGGCCACCACCGTCGAGGAAGCCATCTGGCTGGAACAGCACGGTTGTGACGCGATCATCGCCATGGGCTATGAAGCCGGCGGCCATCGCGGGATGTTCCTCAGCGACGACCTCAACACCCAGGTCGGCCTGTTTGCCTTGCTGCCCCAGGTGGTGGATGCGGTGAGCGTGCCGGTGATCGCTGCGGGCGGTATTGGCGATGCGCGGGGTATCGTCGCAGCGTTTGCTCTGGGCGCATCGGCGGTGCAACTGGGCAGCGCCTATCTGTTCACCCCCGAGGCGAAGATCAGCGCGGCCCATCACCGGGCGCTGCGCACGGCCAAGGAAAGCCAAACCGCAGTCACCAACCTGTTCACCGGCCGCCCGGCCCGGGGCATCGTCAACCGGGTGATGCGCGAGATCGGGCCGATGAGTCCGATAGCGCCGGCATTCCCCCTGGCTGGCGGTGCGTTGCTGCCGTTGCGCGCCAAGGATGAAGCAGACTTCAGCAACCTGTGGGCCGGCCAGGCGTTCCCCATGGGTCGGGAGCTGTCGACCGCGGAGCTGACCCGACAACTGGCCCAGGAGGCCCTGGCCCAACTGAACGGCCGTGGGCGGTCCTGACGGTCGTCATCGTCTGTTGGAACGCCATCGCGAGCAGGCTCGCTCCCACAGGGGATCGGTGGTGAACACAACATCTGGGCACACCACTGGACCTGTGGGAGCGGGCTTGCTCGCGAAAGCGGTGGGTCAGCCAATAGAAATGTTGAATGTACCGCCGTCTTCGCGAGCAAGCCCGCTCCCACATGGGTTCTGGTGTGGCAGCAAGAGGTGTGTTCGCCACAGATCCCCTGTGGGAGCGAGCCTGCTCGCGATGGCGGCCGCCCTCTCACACCAACGTCCGCAAAATGCCGCGTTCCGTTTATCGGCCATTCGCTATATATTTCCGTATATAGCGAAACCGACCTTTCGGAGCCTTTATGCACCTCACCCGCTTCGCGCCGTTGCTGCTGACTACACTCTTTTGCGTTGGCGCCGTCCAGGCCGATGAGGTGCAGGTGGCCGTGGCGTCCAATTTCACCGCACCGGTCCAGGCCATCGCCGCCGGCTTCGAGAAAGACACTGGCCACAAGCTGGTGGCGGCCTATGGCGCGACCGGGCAGTTCTACACCCAGATCAAGAACGGCGCACCGTTCGAAGTCTTCCTCGCCGCCGACGACACCACCCCGGCCAGGCTCGAAAGCGAAGGCGACACCGTGAAGGGTTCGCGCTTCACCTATGCGGTCGGCACGCTGGCGCTGTGGTCGGCCAAGGACGGTTATGTCGACAGCCAGGGCCAGGTGCTCAAGGACAACGGCTTCCAGCACCTGTCCATCGCCAACCCGAAAACCGCGCCCTACGGTTTGGCCGCCACCCAAGTGCTGGACAAACTGGGGTTGACCGGGCAAGTCAAAGGCAAGCTCGTCGAGGGCCAGAACATCACCCAGGCTTATCAGTTCGTTTCTACCGGCAACGCAGAACTCGGCTTCGTGGCCTTGTCCCAGGTGTACAAGGACGGCAAGGTGGCCAGCGGTTCGGCATGGATCGTCCCCGCCGAGCTGCATGACCCGATCAAACAGGACGCGGTGATCCTCAACAAAGGGCGAAACAACGCCGCCGCCTCGGCGTTCATGGATTACCTCAGAGGCCCGAAAGCCACCGCCATCATCCAAGCCTACGGTTATCAACGCTAAATGCCACTGACCAGTGCCGACTACGCCGCCATTTGGCTGACCCTGAAACTGGCCTCGCTGACCACAGTGATCCTGCTGCTGATCGGCACGCCCATCGCCCTGTGGCTGTCACGTACCCAGTCCTGGCTACGCGGGCCGGTGGGCGCGGTGGTGGCCCTGCCATTGGTGCTGCCACCCACGGTGATCGGCTTTTACCTGTTGCTCGCCCTGGGCCCCAACGGCTGGATCGGTCAATTCACCCAGGCCGTCGGGCTGGGCACCCTCACCTTCAGTTTCACCGGGCTGGTGATCGGCTCGGTGATCTACTCCATGCCGTTTGTGGTGCAGCCATTGCAGAACGCATTCTCCGCTATCGGCAGTCGTCCCCTGGAAGTGGCGGCCACTTTGCGGGCCGGTCCCTGGGATACGTTTTTCAGTGTCATCCTGCCCTTGGCCCGCCCCGGTTTCATCACTGCGGCAATCCTCGGCTTTGCCCACACCGTCGGCGAATTCGGCGTGGTGCTGATGATCGGCGGCAACATCCCCGAAAAGACCCGCGTGGTGTCGGTGCAGATCTACGACCATGTCGAAGCCCTGGAGTACGCCCAGGCTCATTGGCTGGCGGCGGCAATGCTGGTGTTTTCATTTCTTGTGCTGCTGGCGTTGTATTCCAGCCGCCGAACCCGGGCCGGCTGGAGCTGATCGATGATTCAAGCGCGTTTTCAGCTCGACCATGGAGACTTCTCCCTGGACCTGGATGTGCAACTGCCGGGCCGTGGCGTGACCGCGCTGTACGGCCAGTCCGGTTCCGGCAAGACCACCTGCCTGCGCTGCATCGCCGGGCTGGAACGGCCGACCCGGGGTTTCATCGAGGTCAACGGCGAAGTCTGGCAGGACAGCGAGCGCGGGGTGTTCGTGCCGCCCCATCAACGGGCGCTGGGGTACGTGTTCCAGGAGGCGAGCCTGTTCGCGCATCTGTCCGTGCAGGCTAATCTGGCGTTCGGCCTCAAGCGCATCGCACCGGCGCAACGACGGGTGGACATGGACCAGGCCACCGAACTGCTGGGCATTGGTCACTTGCTCGATCGACAGCCACACAACCTGTCCGGCGGTGAACGCCAGCGGGTCGGCATCGCCCGAGCCCTGTTGACCAGCCCGCGACTGCTGCTGATGGACGAGCCCCTGGCCGCCCTGGATACCCGGCGCAAGAACGAAATCCTGCCTTACCTGCAACGCCTGCACGATGAGCTGGACATCCCAGTGCTGTACGTCAGCCACTCGCAGGACGAAGTGGCGCGCCTGGCCGACCACATCGTGTTGCTGGAGGCCGGTCGCGTGCTGGCCAGCGGGCCGATTGGCGAAACACTGGCGCGACTCGACCTGCCACTGGCATTGGGCGATGACGCGGGCGTGGTGGTCCAGGGCAAGGTCAGCGGTTATGACGCAGCCTATCAACTGCTGTCCCTGACACTGCCCGACAGCCTCTTGAACGTGCGTGTCGCCCACACGCCTCTGGCCGTCGGACAGCCGTTGCGCTTCAAGGTCCAGGCCCGTGACGTCAGCCTCAGCCTGGCGAACGATGCCCAGACCAGCATCCTCAACCGTTTGCCCGTTACCGTGGTCAGCGAACTGGCTGCCGACAACGCCGCCCATGTGTTGATTCGGCTGGAGGCTGCTGGCACGCCGCTGTTGGCGCGCATCACCCGTTACTCCCGCGATCAGCTCAAGCTTCATCCGGGACAATTGCTGTGGGCGCAGATCAAGGCGGTGGCGGTGTTGGCGTAGGGTATCGCCCCAGACAAATCCCTTGTGGGAGCGAGCCTGCTCGCGATGGCGGTGGTTCAGTCAACATGGGTGTGAACTGATCTGACGCTATCGCGAGCAAGCTCGCTCCCACAGGTCCGGCGGTCCAACCCTGATTCGTGGGTGTTGCGGGCCACCTCAGAAACTTGGCACGACCGTCACAGGCTGCGGTCAATCACTCACAGGCCCCGGATTTGCTGCCAAGGATTCTTTCATGCCCGACACCCTGCCGCCGGATGCGCTGCCGGCCGATCTGCATTATGTCGATGACACCGCCCCTGGTATCTCCCGCAAAAAGTTGCGGGGCAAGTTCTGCTATTTCGATCCTCAGGGCCAGCGGATCACCGATGCGGCCGAAATCCAGCGCATCAACGCCTTGGCCGTACCGCCGGCCTACACCGATGTATGGATCTGCACCGACCCGCGCGGCCATCTCCAGGCCACCGGTCGGGACGCTCGTGGGCGTAAGCAGTACCGCTATCACCCGCGCTGGCGGGAAGTGCGCGATGCCGACAAATACTCCCGAATGCTGGAGTTCGGCCGTACCCTGCCGCGCTTGCGCAAACGCCTGGAGCAGATCCTGGCCACGCCCGGATTCAGCCGCGACAAGGTCATGGCCACGGTTATCACGTTGCTGGACGTCACCCTGATCCGGGTCGGCAACACCCAGTATGCCCGGGACAACCGCTCCTACGGCCTGACCACCCTGCGCAGCAAGCACGTCGAGGTCAATGGCAGCGCAATTGCCTTCCAATTCCGTGGCAAGAGCGGCGTCGAACACCAGATCACCGTGAAAGACCGGCGTCTGGCGCGGATCATCAAGCGTTGCCAGGAGATTCCAGGGCAGAACCTGTTTCAGTACCTGGACGACAACGGCGAACGCCACTCCGTCAGCTCGTCCGACATCAACGCCTACCTCAAGAGCCTCACCGGCGCGGACTTCACCGCCAAGGACTACCGCACCTGGGCCGGCAGCGCGGCGGCTCTGGCGGGGCTGCGACTGCTGTGCTGGGAAACCGAGAGCGAGGCAAAAAAACACCTCGCCGAGATGGTCAGGCAGGTTGCCCGGCAACTGGGCAATACCCCCTCCGTCTGTCGTAAATGCTACATCCATCCCGCCGTGGTGGAGGGTTTCCTGCTGGGTTCGCTGAGGGAGCTGCCCAACCCCCGGGTCCGCAAAGGCCTCAGCGAGGAGGAAGCCGCGCTGGCGATGTTCCTGCAACGCATGGCCCAAACTGCCGAAGCGTGCTGAACCCGGCGAACCACACCTGCTCGAACGCCAACATCCGGCCTCAGACGAGGAACATCCGCGCACCTGCGAACTCCCAACTGTACGGCGCCACCGCTGCGCAGACCGTTCAACGGGAAGTCGACAGGAGTTTGAAATGTCCGAACACATTGTCCATTTTCATTGCCAGATCGATCAGGGAACGACCGAGCGCTTCCGGGACAACTGCCTGGATGCCATTGAAAAAGGCGCCGACTCACTGATGCTCAATCTCTCGACGATCGGTGGCAGTACCAACTTCGGCTTTACCCTCTACACCTTCATCAAATCCCTTCCGGTGCCGGTGCGTGCCGTGAATGCCGGCAATATCGAGTCCATGGGCATCATCATGTACTTGGCCGCCAGCGACCGCACCACCACGCCTCACTCGCGTTTTCTGATTCACCCTATGAACTGGTATTTCGGCCAGAAGTCGGTGGATCACTCGCGTTTGCGGGAATACCTGTCCAGCCTGGACAACGACGTGGCGCGGTACGTGGAAATCTACGTGAAGGAAACCGCCGGCGCCGCCACTCAGTTGGACATTTTCAAATGTCTTTGCGCCGAAGAACGGGTCATCCCGGCCGAAAACTCTTTGGCCTTCGGCATCGCGCACCGGGTCGAGCAAGTGGTTTTCCCGGTGGATGCCAAGCATTGGAAAATCAGTGGTGGCGAGGACCAGTGACCCCGTGCGGTCAGTGCGTGCCGTTCGTCATCTGACGAAGTGTTTTCATTAAACTTTTGCCGGCCATTTCCTTTCACAAATTATGCGAGGCTCGTTGCTCGCGTAACCAAAATGAGGATGCTCGAAATGGCCAGTAGTGGAAACAAAAACCAAGGCAACTTCGCAAATGATCGGGAAAAAGCATCGGAAGCCGGCAAGAAAGGCGGCCATGCGTCGGGCGGTAACGTTGCAAGTGATCGTCAGAAAGGCACTGAGGCGGGCCGCAAAGGAACTGACCGCAACCAAGGCGCGGGCAGAAAATCGTAACCTGGAAAATCGCTGGGGCGCACGCCTGCTGCGCTCCGGCGCTTAATCTGTCATTGCCCTGAGGCGTCGATCAGCGTCCGCTATAAGCCTTTTTCACCATGTCGATCCAGATCGGGTCCAGCCGAGCTTGCTCGCTGTCGAGATTGAGCGACTGCATCCTTGTCAGATGCTCATCAGCCTCTCGGGCGAGTGAGCCCTGGGCGCTGGAGTTGGCGTCCAGTTGATGCATCTGCGTCAATCCCAGATGATAAAACCGTAGCAGCTTCATGGCCGCCACGTCCTGGGCCTGCACACCGGCCTTCACCTGGTGCATCACATTGGTGATGCTCATCAGGCTGCGCTTGAGCTGCCAGCCGTACACCGCCGCGGCCATCCACGGCTGCGACCAGAAATACAGACGCATCAAGGCGACCATCACCAACACCGCGGCAATCACCCCGCCGAGATTGAAGCGAAAATTATCCCCCCCGGGTGTGCCGAACAGCATCACCGAAAGGCTGGACAACAGCATCGCCAGTGCCAGGAACGTCACGGCGACGATGAGGGTACTGCGTCGGGTCTGGCGTCGGTAGACTTCGGCGTCCCACGGCTTGAGCTCGAACATCGCGGTGCAATTTCCTTGTGCGGGGTAAAAAAAGTCCCGCATTATCGCCTGCCCGGTGGATTTAGCTATGCTGGAGCTCATTTTGTGTTGCAACCGACCCGAAGGATCCGGATCAAAGTCCATGGCGATACCGCAAGGATCGTGCGATCTTTCTGCGTGGACGTTTTTTTCAAGATGCCGTCGTTGTGAGTACGGCATCGTTTTCAAGGAAAGCTGAATGAATCAAAGACATGTAATCAACGCCTCGGTCAGCCCGAAGGGCAGCCTGGAGACTTTGTCCCAGCGCGAAGTCCAGCAACTGAGTGAAGCCGGTTCCGGCAGTATCTATACCCTCTTCCGCCAGTGCGCCCTGGCCATTCTCAACACCGGCGCCCATGTCGATAACGCCAAGACCATCCTGGAAGCCTACAAAGACTTCGAGATCCGTATTCACCAGCAAGACCGCGGCGTACGCCTGGAACTGCTGAACGCCCCGGCCGACGCCTTCGTCGATGGCGAGATGATCGCCAGCACCCGCGAGATGCTGTTCAGCGCCCTGCGCGATATCGTCTACACCGAGAACGAACTGGACAGCCAGCGCATCGACCTCAGCTCCTCCCAGGGCATCAGCGACTACGTCTTCCACCTGCTGCGCAACGCCCGCACATTGCGCCCTGGGGTGGAGCCAAAAATCGTCGTGTGCTGGGGCGGCCACTCGATCAACACCGAAGAATACAAATACACCAAAAAAGTCGGCCACGAACTGGGCCTGCGCAGCCTGGACATCTGCACCGGCTGCGGCCCGGGCGTGATGAAAGGCCCGATGAAAGGCGCCACCATCGCCCACGCCAAACAGCGTATCCACGGCGGCCGTTACCTGGGGCTGACGGAGCCTGGCATCATCGCCGCCGAAGCGCCGAACCCGATCGTCAATGAGCTGGTGATCCTGCCGGACATCGAGAAGCGCCTGGAAGCTTTCGTGCGCGTGGGCCACGGCATCATCATCTTCCCGGGCGGCGCCGGTACGGCGGAAGAGTTCCTCTACTTGCTGGGTATCCTGATGCACCCGGCCAACCAGGACCTGCCCTTCCCGGTTGTTCTGACCGGGCCCAAGAGCGCCGCGCCGTACCTTGATCAACTGCATGCCTTTGTCGGTGCGACCCTGGGCGAGGCTGCGCAGAAGCACTACCAGATCATCATCGACGACCCGGCCGAAGTGGCTCGGCAGATGACCCAAGGGCTCAAGGCGGTCAAACAGTTCCGCCGCGAACGCAACGACGCCTTCCACTTCAACTGGTTGCTGAAAATCGACGAAGGCTTCCAGCGCCCGTTCGACCCGACCCACGCCAACATGGCCAGCCTGGGCCTGAGGCGCGACCTGCCCGCCCACGAACTGGCCGCCAACTTGCGCCGGGCGTTCTCGGGGATCGTGGCCGGTAACGTCAAGGACAAGGGTATCCGCCTGATCGAAGAACACGGTCCTTACGAGATCCACGGCGATGCCGCCATCATGGAACCCCTCGACCGGCTGCTCCAGGCCTTCGTCGCCCAGCACCGCATGAAACTGCCGGGCGGCGCGGCGTATGAACCGTGCTATCGCGTGGTGACCTGACCGATTCAACGATCACCACAGATCCAACTGTGGGAGCGAGCCTGCTCGCGATGGCGGCCGATCAGATTGCATCATTGCTGAATGTGCCGACGCTATCGCGAGCAGGCTCGCTCCCACAGGGGGTCTGCTGCGATCACAGCGTCGGGTTCAGTCGCATCCGTCCGGCCTCATCCACCTCAAGGCCAAGCCCACGGTAATCCTTGATCAGCGGATGGGGGGTGGCCACCGGATGCGTATGCGTCGCCGTCACCACCCACACATCCGCTCCCGCCGCCTCGCCGGCCTTGATACCCGCTTCGGCATCCTCGAACACCAGGCAGTCCTGGGCGGCGACTTGCAGGCGCTCCGCTGCCAGTCGATAACAGGCCGGATTGGGTTTGCCGTCGCTCACATCCTCGGCGGTGACCATCACCGCCGGACGTGGAATGCCGGCCGCTTCCATGCGCCGCAAGGCCAGCGCCATGGGCGCCGAGGTGACGATGGCCCATTGCAGGGGCGGCAGGCTGTTGAGAAATGCTGTAGCGCCGGGCACCGGCACCACACCTTCCACGTCTTCGATTTCTTCGCGGGTAATCTGCTCGGCCTCGGCCAGGGCATCTACCCCTGGCAGGCGCTGGCGGGCAATGGTGTCGATGGCGCGCACGCCGTGGATGGTCGGCAGAAAGCTCGCCACCTCCACACCGTGACGAAGGGCCCAGCGCGTCCAGATCCGCTCGGCCGCGGCGATGGAATTGAGCAGCGTGCCGTCCATGTCGAAGAGGAAGGCGCGATAGGAAACACTGGAGGGCGGGCGGGCAGACATCGAAATCCTCGGTGATGGCGGTAGGAGAATGCCGGCCACTGTAACATCGCCAGGCACCGAATCCCTGTGGGAGCGAGCCTGCTCGCGATGGCGGTGGGTCAGCGCGCATCGATGCCGAATGTGCCGACGCTATCGCGAGCAGGCTCGCTCCCACAGGTTTTTTGTTGTGTCAGAAAGCGCAGCGCTACACCAACCGCTCAATCCGCTGATGCTGCCAGACCATCTTGTAGTACAGGGTCTGCAACACCAGCATGCTCAAGTAAGCCACCGGAAACGCCATCCATACCCCTTGCAGGCCGAACTGCGCGTCCAGCAGGTAGGCCACTGGCAGCTGAACGCCGACGATGCAGAAGATCGAAATCGCCACCGGCATCAGCACCGTGCCGCTGGCGCGCATGATGCCGCCGACCACCGCCTGGAAGCCGAAGACCAGCAGGCTCCAGAGCATGATGTGCAGCAGATGTTCGGCCTGGATTCGCGCCGCCGGGTCGGTGATGAACAGCCCCAGCAGCCAGTGAGACAACAGATATCCCAAGACCACCAGCCCACCGGTGAGCCAGACGTTGATCAACAGGCCGGTGCGCAGGATCGGCCCCAGACGCTCCAGACGCCCGGCACCGATGGCCTGGGCGCCGAGGATCGAGGCGGTGATGGCAATCGACAACGCCGGGAACTGCACGTAATTGACGATCTGCGTCACCGCGCCATAGGCGGCCGTGGCCTGGGACCCGTGGCCATTGACCAGCGCCAGGATCACCAGCTCCGACAGTGAGATCACCACCATCTGCAACCCCGTGGGCAGGCCGATGCGCAGCACCTTGCCGAGGATGTCCATGTCCAGGCGCATCGCCGCGAACAACGCCCGGTCCGGCGCCAGGGCGTGCTCGCGACGGTTCAGGCGCCACGCGAGCATGACCATGGCCGACGCCGTACCCACCAGCCCCGCCAGCGCCGCGCTCTCGATGCCCATCTGCGGCAGCCCCAGCCAGCCGCGAATCAGCGCCGGCGTCAGCAGCAGCCCGACGCTGGTGGACACCAGCAAGGCCAGCATGGGCGACAGCGTATCGCTCACCCCGCGCAGCAACTGGGTAAACACCACGAACACCAGCAGTATCGGCAGGATCCACATCATCACCCGGGCATAGGACACCGCGTCCTCCAGCACATCGGCCGGCGTCCCCAGCCCCTGCAGCGCCTGGCGCGCGAACACGGTGCCGAGCACCGCCGCCACCAGCCCGATGATCGCCGCCAGCAGCAACGTGGTACCGGCAATCGCCTTCACCGTGCCGGTTTCCCCGGCGCCGTAAGCCTGCCCGATCAACACCCCCGCTCCCGCGCCCAGGCCAATCACCAGCGCGATAAAGAAAAACAGGATGGGAAACATGCCTGATACCGCCGCCAATGCCTGGGTGCCGAGCATCTGGCCGATGTAGATGCTATTGAGCGTGCCGGACATCGATTGCAGGAAATTGGACAGGACCATGGGGGCCAGGAACAGAAGGTAGATTTTCCAGAGAGGCTGGGTGGGCATGAGGGCTCGTGATGGCAGGTTCAAAATCCGATGCGGGGTAATTTAGCTTATTCCCGGATGGTGGTGAGGGAATCTGTGGGAGCAAGGCGCAAGGGGTTGTGGGCGACTCATCTGTTCGTCAGGGCGCCTCGACATTTCAGCGACTGCGTCTAATCTCAGATAGCACAGTGCCACTCACTGGGCAGGTCAACGCCCTCGGCCATGCAGGAATCGGACGACCGGTCTTAAAGTCCGGGGTGGGGTCGCAGATAACCAGTTATTCGTAAATAACCTGTTAGCAACACTGTTCAAGGACCGAACCATGACGTCGTATTCACACGGTCATTCCCATTCCCAAACTCCGCCGCGCATCCTTTGGTCCAGCTTGTTTGTGGCCCTGATCGCGAGCGTCGGCCTGTTGGTTCTCAACGGCCCAAGTACACAAAACCTGGGGTTGTGTGCCGTGCTCCTGGCCATTGGCGCCGGGGTCGGCGTGTGGGCTGCCCGCGCCCAGCACCAGCAGATCGACAGAGCCGTCGCCGCCGCCATTGCCCATCACGCGCTACACGCCGCCGACCACTTGAACCATAAGGCCAGCGCGCAACTCAACGAAGTCATCCTCGGTGCCATGCCGATCTGGGCCAAGCAGGTGGAAAGCTCCCGGCAGCAGACCGAAACCGCGATCGTCTCGCTGACCAATCGCTTCACCGGCATCTCTTCACGCCTGGAAGATACCGTGCAAGCTTCGCAACTGGCCGCCGGTGAGCTGGCCGGCAACAGCAGTGGCGGCGCCGTGCAGGTGCTGGCCCAAAGCGAAGGTGAGCTGGTCCAGGTCATCGACTCCCTGAAAGCCACCCAGGCCAGCCGCGATGAAACCCTGGCCCAGGTGCGTAACCTCACCGCCTACACCGGCGAGCTGCGAACCATGGCCGCCGATGTCGCGGCCATTGCCGCGCAAACCAACTTGCTGGCCCTCAACGCCGCCATCGAAGCCGCCCGTGCGGGCGAAGCCGGGCGCGGTTTTGCGGTGGTGGCCGACGCCGTGCGCAGCCTGTCGAGCAAGTCCAGCGAGACTGGCCAGCAGATGTCGGCCAAGGTCGACATCATCAATAGCGCCATCACTCAACTGGTCCAGGCCGCCTCCAGCGGCGCGGATCAGGACAGCCAGTCGGTCACCGTCTCCGAGGACAGCATCCAGCGCGTGCTGGAACGCTTCAAGAGCGTCACCGGGCGGCTGGCCGAATCGGCCGACCTGCTGCAGCAGGAAAGCTTCGGTATTCGCGACGAGCTCACCGAAGTGCTGGTCAACCTGCAATTCCAGGATCGGGTCAGCCAGATTCTCAGCCACGTGCGCGACAACATCGAGGACCTGCATGTGCATATGCAGCAGGCCAGTCAGTCGCCCGACCAGGCCGTTTCCATCGATGCCCGCCAATGGCTGGCGCGCATGGAAACCACTTACGCCACCGAAGAACAACGCCGCAACCACCACGGCGAATCGGGCGCGCAACAGAATTCACAGGAAATAACCTTCTTCTAGGAGAGCCGTTCATGGCTAAAAGTGTATTGGTTGTCGACGACTCCGCGAGCGTCCGGCAGGTCGTCGGCATCGCGTTGAAAAGTGCCGGCTACGACGTGATCGAGGCCAGCGATGGCAAGGATGCACTGGGCAAGCTCAATGGCCAGAAGGTGCACCTGATCATCAGTGACGTGAACATGCCGAACATGGACGGCATCACCTTCGTCAAGGAGGTCAAGAAGCTGGCCAGCTACAAGTTCACGCCGATCATCATGCTCACCACCGAATCCCAGGAGTCGAAAAAACTCGAGGGCCAGGCGGCGGGTGCCAAGGCCTGGGTGGTCAAGCCGTTCCAGCCGGCGCAGATGCTGGCGGCGGTGTCCAAGCTGATTCTTCCTTGATTCGCGGAGAGTGAAATGCCCTTGCTGTACGAAACACAGGACGACACCGCGCAGGTGCAGATCGACGGAGAGCTGACGATCTACACCGCCGCCGACCTCGCCGCGCAGTTGCTGCCGCGCCTGGGGGCGACGCCGCGCATGGCGCTGGATCTGTCGCAGATCACGGAAATGGACGGCGCCGGCCTGCAACTGCTGATGATGGTCCAGCGCGAGGCTCCCAAGGCCGGTACCCGCCTGGAGATAACGGGCCACAGCAAGGCCGTCACGGAAACACTCGCCCTGTGCAACCTGGTTGTATAGAGACCTCGCAACACGTCGGACACGACAAAGGATATGAGCGTGAGCATCAATCTCGATCAGGCACAACAAACGTTCATCGTCGAGGCACGGGAACAGTTGCAGGCGATGGAAGAGTCCCTGCTGCAACTGGAAAGCGACCCGGGCGACGATGATGCTATCGGCGCGATCTTCCGGGCGGCCCATACGATCAAGGGCTCGGCCGGGCTGTTCGGCCTGGAACCCATCGTCAGTTTCACCCACATCGTCGAAGACGTACTCGATCGGTTGCGCAATGGCAGCGTCGAAGTGGACGCCGGCCTGATCGCCGTGCTGCTCAAGTCCAGTGATCACATGCTGGAGCTGATCAATGTGGTGGCCAACCAGGGCGCGAAACTGGCGCCCCCGGCCCTGGCCCGGGAAATGGAGCTGTGCCAGATCCTTCAGGAATATCAGGCGCCCTCGCCTGCCGAAGCCCCGAAGCCCGCCGAAGCAAGCGACACACAAGCGCCCGCCGAAACGCGCCTCTGGCATATTGCCCTGCGTTTTGGCCCGGAGGTGTTCCGCAACGGCATGGACCCGCTGTCATTTCTGCGTTACCTGCAAACCCTCGGTGAGATCATCCACATCACCACGCTGACCGACGTAATGCCCTCGGCCGAAACCTGGGATGCCGAGTCCTGCTACCTGGGGTTCGACATTGAGTTCAGTTCGGCTGCCGGCCACGGGGCGATCAACGAAGTCTTCGATTTCGTGCGCGAAGATTGCCAGATCCAGATCGTCGCCATTGATGACCCCGTGCCGCAGACGAACACCGGACTGGTTGCCACCACCCAAGAGCAGGCTGACCCCAACACGGCAATGGTCACCACCGGCGAACTGATGCCGGACCAGCGTTCGGCTGCGCGCATGCCCGCTCAGGTCTCGCCCGACAAGCAACCGGCGACCAGCGACGGCAAGGCCAAGGACGGCGCCTATGTGCGGGTCAACGCCGACAAGCTCGACGAGTTGATCAACCTAGTGGGCGAACTGGTCATCGCCAGCGCCGGCGCCAGCCTGCTGGCCCGCCACTGCAACGACGACTCGTTGCAGGAATCGACTTCAACGGTGTCCGGCCTGGTGGAAGAAATTCTCGACGGCGCCTTGCGTCTGCGCATGATCCCCATCGGTGAAACCTTCAACCGGTTCCGCCGGGTGGTGCGCGATGTCAGCCAGGAACTGGGCAAGGACATTGACCTGATCATCAGCGGTGCGGAGACCGAGCTGGATAAAACCGTGGTGGAAAAAATCGGTGACCCGCTCATGCACCTGTTGCGCAACGCCATGGACCACGGCATCGAAACCGCTGAGGCGCGGCTGGCGGCCGGTAAACCGGCCAAAGGTCATCTGCACCTCAATGCCTATCACGACTCAGGCAGCATCGTGCTGGAAATCGCCGACGACGGCGCCGGCCTGAACCGTGACCGGATCCTGGAAAAAGCCCAGGAACGTGGTCTGGTTGCCCTTGGCGCCAGCCCCACCGACCAGGAAATCTACAACCTGATCTTCGAGCCGGGTTTCTCCACCGCCCAGGCCGTCACCAACCTTTCCGGGCGTGGCGTCGGCATGGATGTGGTCAAGCGCAACATTACCCTGCTGCGCGGCACTGTCGATCTGGACAGCCAACCGGGCCAGGGCACCGTGGTGCGCATCCGCCTGCCGCTGACGCTGGCGATCATCAATGGCTTTCTGGTGGGCATCGGCCAGTCCACGTACGTCATTCCCCTGGACATGGTTCAGGAATGCATCGAGCTGAGCGAGGACGACGGGGTTTGCAGCCGCGAACAAGGCTACCTCGACCTGCGCGGCGAAGTGCTGCCGCTGGTGTACCTGCGCGATCACTTCAACCACGAAGGCCCGGCCTCGCGCCGGCAGAACGTGGTGGTAGTGCGCTACGCCGAACTCAAGGCCGGGCTGGTGGTGGATGACCTGCTCGGTGAATTCCAGACCGTGATCAAACCCCTGGGCAAGTTGTTCGGCGCGCTGCGCGGCATCAGCGGCTCGACGATCCTGGGCAGCGGCGCCGTGGCATTGATTCTCGACGTGCCGGCGCTGCTCACGCAGATCGCCCAAATAGACAACCGCTACACCTCGACTCAATCACAACAAGCCACTGCTCGCTGACGCTTTAGCAATTCCATGGAGAGGTACTTCCCAATGAAATGGTTCTACGATCTTAGAATCGCCACCAAACTGATCACCTCGTTTCTGGTGGTACTCGCGTTGACCGCCGTCATGGGGGTGTTCTCGATTATCCAACTCAACGAGGTCAACGGCACAACCATCGAGATCCGCGAAAACTGGATGACTTCGATGCGCGCCGCCTCGGGGATGCGCTTCTACGCGGCGAACTATCGCCTCAAGGAAAATCGCCACATTTCCGCTGACTCCGAGCAGGAGCGCACGGCCATCGAAAAAGAAGCGGACGAAGCCAAGCAGGGTTTCGAAACGCGTCTGGCGACCTATGAAAAACTGCTGTCCAGTGCCGAAGATCGCCAGCTGTTCGACACTGCCCGCAGTGACTGGGCCGCGTACCTGGCCGTTAGCAAAGACCTGTTCGCACTGTCCCGACAAAATCTGCTCAACGAAGCCCAGACGTTGCTCAAGGGCGAATCCAAACGTCATTTCGACCTGGTGACCGCCGACCTGCAGAAACTGGTTGAGCTCAATGCCGCCGGGGCCGACGTGGCCAGCGCCCATGGTACGGAACTGTATGAGAATGCGCGTCTGTCGATCATCGCCGTGCTGGTTGCCGCCCTGCTGGTGGGCCTGGGCCTGGCACTGTTCATTTCCCGGATCATTTCCCGCCCCCTGAAACAGGCGGCCTTGGTTGCCGAGCAACTGGCCGAAGGCAACCTGAACGCGAAAATCGAAAGCGGCTCCAAGGACGAAACCGGCATGGTGCTCAACGCCATGCAAAACATGGTGGGCAAGCTGTCCCATATCATCGGTGAAGTGCGCAACGCCGCCGACAACCTGGCCAGCGCCTCCGAAGAAGTCAGCGCCACCGCGCAATCCATGAGCCAGGCCACCAGCGAGCAGGCGGCCAGCGTCGAAGAAACCAGCGCCTCCATCGAACAAATGAGCGCCAGCATCAACCAGAACACCGAGAACGCCAAGGTCACCGACGGCATGGCCAGCAAAGCCGCCAAGGAAGCCACCGACGGCGGTGAATCGGTGCAGCAGACCGTGGTGGCGATGAAGAAAATCGCCCAACGCATCAGCATCATCGACGACATCGCCTACCAGACCAACCTGCTGGCGCTCAACGCTGCAATCGAAGCGGCCCGCGCCGGTGAGCACGGCAAAGGCTTCGCGGTCGTCGCCGCCGAGGTGCGCAAACTGGCTGAACGCAGCCAGGTGGCGGCCCAGGAGATCGGCGAGCTGTCGTCCAGCAGCGTCGACATGGCCGAGAAGGCCGGGCATCTGCTCAACGAAATGGTCCCGTCCATCAACAAGACCTCGGACCTGGTGCAGGAAATCAGCGCCGCGTCCGAAGAACAGGCCGCCGGCGTGGCGCAGATCAACACAGCCATGACCCAGCTCAACCAGGTGACCCAGCAGAATGCTTCCAGCAGCGAAGAATTGGCTGCCACCGCAGAAGAGATGAGCAGCCAGGCCGAACAGCTGCAACAGGCCATGAGCTTCTTCACCTTGGACGCACCAGCCAAATCGGCCAGCCAGCCACTGAAGGTGGACAACACGCCAGGTCCGTCCAGTCGCAAGACAGCCCGTGCGCCCGCGGCGGTGATGCCCAAGGCATTTGCCTACAACATGGCCAGCGCGCCAGACGAATCCGAATTCACCCGGTTCTGACGGTCCGGCCCTACGGGCTTCGCTTAAAAGGAGAAAAGGCATGGGCGCCATCGCGACCACACGTCAAGCCGCCATCGCGGTTGAGGAAGAAGCGCAATACCTGACGTTTATGCTCGGCACGGAGATGTTTGCCATCGGCATCCTGTGCATCAAGGAAATCATCGAGTACGGCAACCTGACGGTGGTGCCGATGATGCCGGCCTTCGTACGCGGGGTGATCAACCTGCGCGGCGCGGTCGTGCCGGTGGTGGACCTGTCGGCCCGGTTCGGCCGACAGAACTCGGCGATCACCCGGCGTTCGTGCGTGGTGATCATCGAGGCCAACACCGAGGACGGCCCCGCCCAGGACATCGGCCTGCTGGTGGACACGGTGTCGGCGGTGCTGGAGATCCCGGCTTCGCAGATCGAACCGCCACCGAGTTTCGGGGCGAAGATCCGCGCCGATTTCATCAGCGGCATGGCCAAGGTCGACGGCAAGTTCGTGATCGTACTGGAGGTGGACCGAGTGCTGTCCATCGATGAAATGTCGCAGCTGGCCCAGGCCAGCCCTGCCGCGCTGGAAGCTGAAAACCAATGAACGCAGACACCTGCAAGGAACGCACTGTGAACTCATTGGCGCTCAATGACCGTGAGTTCAGCCAGTTTCAAGCCTGGCTGTATCAAGCCGCGGGCATCAACCTGTCACCGGCCAAGAAGGCCTTGGTGGCCGGGCGGTTGTTCAAGCGCCTCAAGCACTATGAGCTGGGCAGTTATGGCGAGTATTTCAAGCTGATCATGAGCGGCCAGCGCACCGAGGAATTGCAGGTGGCGCTGGACCTGCTCACCACCAACGAAACCTACTTTTTCCGCGAGCCCAAGCACTTCGATTTCCTGCGCGAACATGTGCTGCCCCATGCAACGCCGGGTAAAACCTTCCGCCTGTGGAGCGCCGCCAGTTCCTCGGGTGAAGAGCCCTACAGCCTGGCCATGACCCTGGCCGAAGGACTGGGCACCACACCTTGGGAAATCATCGGTTCAGACATCAGCAGCCAGGTACTGGCCAAGGCCCGTTCCGGACATTACCCCATGGAACGCGCCCGTACCCTGCCCCAACCGTTGCTGGTGAAATATTGCCTGAAGGGCACCGGCAGCCAGCAAGGCACATTCCTCATCGACCGGGCGTTGCGCAGCCGGGTCAACTTCATCCAGGTCAACCTCAACGACACCTTGCCGGAGCTGGGCGAGTTCGATGTCATCTTCCTGCGCAACGTCATGATCTATTTCGACCAACCCACCAAAAGCAAAGTGGTCGCCAGGTTGCTCCCGCGGCTCAAGTCCGGCGGGTATTTCATCGTGAGCCACTCCGAAAGCCTCAACGGCGTATCCGATGCGTTGAAACTGGTGGCACCTTCGATTTATCGCAAGCCATGAGCGCCGCGCTCAAGCAAATGCCCGAGGTGTATCTGGCGCCCGGCGAGTTTCGTTTCGCCACCAGCCCGACTCGCCTGCGCACCATTCTCGGCTCTTGCGTGGCCGTCACCCTGTGGCATCCGGAGCGCAAGATCGGCGGCATGTGCCATTACATGTTGCCCAGCCGGGCGCGCTGCTCCACGGCGCTGAACGGCATGTACGCCGACGAAGCCATCGAACTGTTCGTCCGCCAGGCAAAGGCCCATCGCACCGAACCCGAGGATTACCAGCTCAAGCTGTTCGGCGGCGGCGAAATGTTCCCGGAGCTGCAACGCCAGGTGCCGTTCGGCGACGTGGCGCGGATGAACGTCAACGCAGCGCTGGAAATGGCCGCGCTGTACCGCCTGGACCTGATCGCCCAGGACATGGGCAGCACGGGCTACCGAAGCATCATCTTTGACCTGTGCAGCGGCGACGTGTGGGTCAGGCATCAACCGATAAGGACCCGGCATTAACCATGTCAAAAAAGATAAATGTACTGCTGGTGGATGACTCTGCCGTGGTTCGCCAGGTACTGCTGGCGATCCTCAGCGACACGCCGGACATTCATGTGATGGGTGCGGCGTCCGATCCGATTTTCGCCATGGACAAACTGGCCCGGGAGTGGCCCGACGTAATCGTGCTGGATGTGGAGATGCCGCGCATGGACGGCATCACCTTCTTGAAGAAAATCATGAGCGAGCGTCCCACGCCGGTGGTGATCTGCTCGTCCCTGACGCCTAGGGGCGCCGAAACCACCTTGCAAGCCATGGCCGCCGGCGCGGTGGAAATCATCACCAAGCCCACCAGCGGCTTGAAGAATTTCCTGCTGGAGTCGGCACCGGAGTTGATATCAGCCATCCGCGCCGCCGCCCAGGTCAACGTCAAAAACCTGGGCAAACGCCCTGCCCCAGCGCCGCTGACCCCAGCCACCAAACTCACCGCCGACGCCATGCTGCCGGCCGCCAACGGCCATGCCATGACCCAGACCACCGAACGCATCGTCGCCCTCGGCACGTCCACCGGCGGCACCCAGGCCCTGGAAGCGGTGCTGACCGCCTTGCCACGGGTGTGCCCAGGGATCGTCATCGTCCAGCACATGCCGGAAAAATTCACCGCCTCGTTTGCCGCCCGACTCAACAGCCTGTGCCAGATCGAAGTACGCGAAGCCCGCAACAACGACCGCATCCACCCAGGCCTGGCCCTCATCGCCCCAGGCGGCAAACACATGATGGTGACCCGCAGCGGCGCGTTCTATCACGTACAAGTGGTGGATGGCCCCCTGGTCAACCGCCACCGCCCATCGGTGGACGTGCTGTTTCGCTCAGTGGCCAAATTCGCCGGCCGCAACGCCACCGGCATCATCATGACCGGCATGGGCGATGACGGCGCCCGCGGCCTGAAAGAAATGCTCGACGCCGGCAGCAGCACCGTGGCCCAGGACGAAGCCAGCTGCGTGGTCTTCGGCATGCCCAAGGAAGCGATCAAACTCAACGCCGCACAGCGGGTGATGGGGTTGCAGGAGATTGCGCAGGTGATTTTGCATCGGTAGGCGCTGAGAACTGCTCCCCGATCCACACAGAACTCATTGTGGGAGCAAGGCTTGCCCGCGATGCAGGCGATGCAATCTTTCAGCAACCGAGGCGCCTGCTTCGCGAGCAAGCTTTGCTCCCACAACGGGGATAAATCCCCTCGCCACAAAAAGCGACCGGGTTTGCTTCAGTATTCCGCTGAAGCATTCCTTTGCTACAGGACCACCTTGTCTGCGGGCTTGTGTCTACACCGGCGAAATCGTCGCCAGCACGCCAATCAAAAGGGTCAGTGCCAAAAAACCACCCAAAAAAATCGCCATCTTCGTCATGAGCACTCCTGGAGCAGAAAACTGCGCTACACGGGCGGTTTGATAGGCAAACCGCCTGGCTATTCTGAGGTGGGAACTGGGTTGATTACAGCGGCAGCTTTAACAGAAAAATACGGATCAGACAGAACGCGTAGAACCGTGCCTCACGACCGTTGTGAAGTCAGCCGACGACTCTCGTTTTCGCCATGGCAACGGTTCGTCAGGCTGGAGTTGCCTTTCGCAACCCTCCGACGTCATTGCCTACAACCACTACAGAATCAGCTGGCATTTGCCCCCTTCACCGGCTCAAGATTCAACGCCAGCACGCTCGTCAACACGATAACCGCCCCAACCACCACCATCACTGACGGGCGCTCGGCCAGCACCAAAGAAGCCATCAACATCGCGGTGGGCGGTATCAGGTAAAGCGCCATGGAGGCGCGGCTTACATTGCTATGCGCCAGCACGTAAGCCCATGCGAGGTACGCCAGCGCGCTGGGAAAAATACCCAATATCAGCACCGCCAGGTTCACCGAAACAGAAGCGTGTTGTGCTTCAATTAGCAGGCCCGGCGCGAAAATAAATAGCAGGACTGTGCCCGACCAGACGGTGTAGCAAACCATGGTCAATCCATCGTATCGATAGGCATGACGTTTCTGGAGAGAGAAATACAGACTCCAGGAGAGCGCCGCCAGCAGGATCAATAGTCCATGGGCGTTTATATCACCCAAGCCACGATCCCCCGCCACGACCACGGCAGCGCCAAACAAGCCGCACACTACGCACCCCCACTGCCAACCACTGACTCTGTCCTTGAAGAAAAAATGTGCGAGTAAAGCGCTGAACAAAGGCGTGGACTGGGCGAGCACACTGGCGGCCCCGGCACTGACACCACGCTGACCGTAATTGAGCGCAATGTGGTGCAAGCTCACAGCGAAGAAACCCAGCACCGCCAGCAATGGCAGGTCCCTGAGACGCGGCCGGGAAATACCCTTGACCATCGCGACCAGGGCCATGAACACCGAAGCGATGAGAAACCGCATCAGCGCCAAGTGACCCGGATCGTAAGCCTGCAAGCCGATGCGAATGCCAATCGGAGAATAGGCCCAGCAAAAAATCACGAACATCGTCGCGAGGATAATTCTCGCACCGGGTTTGCTGGAGGAACCGTCGAACGACACACAACGCGTTTCCATTTAGAAGTCCCTGCCCCATTGAGCGTCTGCCGATTTGCCTCGAAGTATCGAAACCACCTCACATCAGCACAAGTGACTTAAACTCAACCTACTATTCACTTTGGGTGAGCTATGGAACTGTCCCAACTGCGCATGCTCAAGACGGTCTGCGACACCGGCAGCATCGCCCGTGCCGCTGAAGTGCTGCACTGTGTGCCGTCCAACATCACCGCACGCCTCAAATCCTTGGAGCGGGAGCTCGGCACGCCGTTGTTCTTCCGCGAAGGTCGCGGACTGCGAGTCAGCCCGGCGGGTGAAGTGTTTGTGGGGTACGCGACAAAAATACTGAACCTGACAGAAGAAGCCCGCCGCGCAATAGCCCCTGACAGCACGCCGAGCGGCCCGTTGCGCATTGGCGCGATCGAGTCCAGCGCCACGGGGCGTCTGCCCCAGCTGCTGGCCAAATACCACGCGCAGTACCCGCAAGTATCCCTGGAACTGAGCACGGGCACCTGGGCTCAGCTGCTGGACGATGTCCAGCATCACCGGCTCGATGGCGTGATCGTAGCGGTGGACATGGAGCGACCTGGACTCAAACGAGCCGTGATGTACCGCGAAGACCTGGTGCTCATCGCCTCCGAGTCTCACGGTCCACTGCGCAGTGCGGCAGATTTGCGAGGCAAAGCGATCTTCATGTGGCCCACGGGCTGTCCGTACCGCTTGGCGCTGGAGCAATGGCTGCTACGCCATGAGCAAACGCAGCCGATCATCAGCATCTCCAGCTACGGCGCCATCGTCGGCTGCGTCAGTGCAGGTGCAGGTGTCTCGCTGGTGCCCCGTGGGATCTATGAGCAATACCGCCAGGGGGCTGGTTGGACGGGGTATGAATTTCCCGAGCTGGCGGGGATCGATAACCTTTTTTATTGGCATGAAAACACCGGTCGGCATCCTGCCAGGGAGGCGTTTTTGGGGATGCTGCAAACGGAGTTCGAGGGCTAGCTGCACCGCCCTCCCTGTGGCGAGGGGATTTATCCCCGCTGGTCGGCGAAGCCGACCTAAAACTAACACCTCGATTGACCTGTCGATGATTTTGAATAAATCGATTCGACCATGTCAGATCCCTCCGGCAACAAACGATCGCAACTCCTACGAGGCTTTCGGAACCCATCACCTTCCCCGCCCAATCCGACAAAACCTATAGTGATGCCCATCGCTCAATGGCGATCAGGTTTGGCGACCTGTGGATCGAGTGCGAAAGTACTGCGTTTTTTGCGAAGGCTTTGGCACACTTGCACGGCTGCCCGTTACGGCAGTTGTGCGTGGGAGGCCTTCGGGTCTGCCGGTTTTCGATCCCGGTTCGCCAACCTGCGTACAACTGCCACCCAATTGTTTGGCGACGATTGAGTGGTTAAAAACCTCATCAGATCGGAGTTTTAAACATGGAAAGGTACGTCCCCATCACCGGCATCGACTGCACCCCTGCTTCCCTCCTCATTGATACTCAAGCCCCGCTGGATGTCCTGCATGCAACCGCTGATTACCGCATTCGTGTGGTGACTCAGGTATTGGAAAACATCGCATTTCGCTCTGAAATTGCCAGTGACACGGTGGTGCTTTCGGACTTCGCGCAGCTTTTGGTGATTCCGTTGCGCGATGGGTGTGATTTACTGGAGGTGATTGGTCGGCGGCTGCAGGCGCAGGTTGAAAGCTGATCGAACGACGGGCGCCTAAAGCGCCCATTTTTTGCTTATCAGGCAGATGGGATCTGCACGGGCAACCCATCGTATACCGGGCCATGGACCTACAAACTCCACTACAGGAATCGTATGCTCGAATCAACTCTGCATTCCCTTATAGTTGCCCGAACTCTGTTGGAGCAGGCAGATCCGCTGTGTTCGACCGAGGATCGATACCTGGCTTCCACAGGCTTAATAGTTCTTCAAGATGTTCTAGAAGCAGTCCTGTACGCACTACTTCTCGAACGAGGCATCGACGACGAAAAAAATCTTGAGCGAAAGAGCTTCGATGAACTCCTTGGTGAGTTGAAGGCTGCCGGTGTCACCGTCCCCCGGTCAGGAACGCTTAAGGCGCTTAACAAACAGAGAGTCCTGGTCAAGCACTACGCACAGCTTGCTGAGCCAGCTATGGTGCGAACATATTACGCCGCTGCACAGGAGGCGATCTCTTCAATGACGCTGGCAGTCTTGGGTCAAACACTTCGCGATTTGTTCATTGCGAATCTGCTCCATGACGCTGAGTCAAAAATATTTCTCAAGGCAGCTGAGCAGGCTATCAAGGAACGGCGTTACCTCGACGCTTTAATCGAAACACGGAAAGCTATTTTTGTTGAGTTTGAGGAGGAATACAGTATCTATGGATGGCGTGATTACGATGATAAGAAACAGGAAGGAATTCTCTCTTCTGCTGCACGTGGTGGATGGCGGGCTCCAATCTGGACTCGAAACTCCGAGTGGATTGAAAAGAATGTAAAAGTGCCAACGGACTATGTGCAAATAGACCAACAGAACTGGCGCTTGCAAGCAATGGAATTGGGAATCCACACTGTGGAGCTTCACAATTTGCAACGGCTGACACCTAGTGTTTTCCGCATGGGCCGAAATCAAGGCTGGTCGATTACCTATGATGTGTCGTTTGGAACAAGCAACGGTACTGACTCAAACGCCCGCTATTGCCTAGATCGTGCTGTATCCATCATTCTGAAGAAGCAGCAGCACGGAAGTGCTCGTCGAGAACCCTCCCAAAACATTCCGTTCGACCCTCCTCCTATCTATCTCGGCCACACCCTTCATAAGCGCCCAGCCATCGACTCGCCGAGCATCCATGTGGTGCAAGAAGGCTTCAACTACTTCACCCGCCGGGTGGTCGGAGGTTTTGATCCTGCTGAACGTTTTTTCGAGGTCTTCGCGGAGTCAGAGAAGCAATCAGACAAGACACTTCTGGGTGGCCCCGCTGAATTTGCGAGTGGTTACCTTTTGATTCGCCAAGAATGATGCGGTCTCATCATGCCGGCAGTCCCATGTTGCGCCCCACCAATAAGGGGACGAAATTATTTTCAAGCAAATAAATTCGCCCCCTTTTTCCAATAGACAAATCATTCACGGCATACCCACCGATCTACTCCACAACCCCATTAAAAACAACAGTCCCACCCCCCTCTTTCTTAACCGTCAACCTATTCCCCTCCACCACAACCTCAACCAACTCAGAACACCCAGCCACCTCCCGCTTCCCATCAACACGCTCGACCTTGGCATCAAAACTAAAAACATAAGTAGACGCCGGACAAGCATTCCCACCCTCCCCCGTGGAAACAGCCACCACATACCGGCTCGGCCCAAACGTATAAGCCTTTTCAATCGCCACATAACCGGTGTACTCAGCCTCCTCGACAATTGCCTCCATGACATTCACCACCCCAGCGCGCGTTTGATAATTCAGCGCGGTCCCCGTCCCTTGGGTCTGGGTCGTGAAAGGCCCGGCACGCTCGGCACTGACGGGCAAGGGTTCATAGGCAACGCCGGGGGGGGCTGGGGGCGCGATTTGAGTCGTGACGGTGGGTTTTGCAACGAGGCTTTGTTGGGGTTCAGGAAGATCGCATAGGCCGTTTTTGCAAATGAAATCCCCTTGGCAATCGATATCTTCCGAGCACTGATTGGTTTCTTCGAAGGTGCTCTGGTTGGCTTTGGCGTAGCCGACGACGGCCAGTGCAAGGAGGGTGCAGACGAACAGACGCTTCATCGGTGAAGTCCTTTTCTTGGATGGTGGTCAGATGATAACTGCAAACCTTCCGGGTTTGTCTCTGGTCACTTTCGATTTTGCAGTGTCGGGTGGTCCAACTTTGCTTTGAATACTAGCCTTGCAAACGTGCGCACAAGGAAGTCGAGAAAACCATGACTGACCGCGATCAACTCCATCGAAATGGGTACGCTCTGCTCCGTCAAGCGATCCCAACCGAATGGCTGGAAGACCTGCGTGCCGCGTTCGATGCTGGTGTGAGGCCGTCGGACCAATGGCCCGTTCCGCGTGGCATGGACTGGCGTCATTCGCTGTTGGACGATGATGCGAAGGTTCAGGCTGTGTGTCGTCTGCCCCAGGTGCTGGCGGTCGCGGGGGAGTTGATCGGGGAGCGGTTCTTTCTGTCGCAGGTGGAGGGGCGCGAGCCTCTTGCCGGTGGCGGCCATCAACCGCTGCACCGCGACTTGTCGGCCCAACGGCCAGGCGACATTGCCATGGCCCTGGCTTTTTTTGACGACTATGGCCCTGAGAACGGCGCGACGCGTATCGTGCCTGGCAGCCATCGGCCCGAGCCGGGAGCGCCGCCATTCGATTTCACCAACGAATCACGCTCCGTACAGCTTTCAGGTTGCGCCGGTGACATCCTGGTGTTCGATGTGGACTTGGTGCATGCGGGCAGCCTGAACTCGGTGGGTTCGCACCGTCGTTCGATTTTGATCAGTTATTTTTCGGAGCAGTTGTACGCTTCACACTTGGAAACCGTGGGCCTGCGTAATGTTCGTATGGCCACGAGTGAGCGGTTCGAGCCTTTGGATTTTGGCTTCGGTCTACGCTCGCCTAGGTAAAGATGCAATCATTTGCGCATGACACACCGCCAGAATTTCATCGGCCAGCGCCGAGTCGTCAGGACAGGCGCGCGATAGCATGATCGCGCCGACCGCGTGCGCCAGCAGGTCGATCATTTTCCCCCTCGCCTCACCCGGCGCCGCATCCGGCCCGGTCGGGTATTTTTCGCCGAGTGTTTGCAACATGCGCTCGATGCCTTCAGCGAATGCCGCCTTCAAATCGTCCGACTGACGTGCCGCGTCACCGCACAACGCTGCCATGGTGCAACCCGTGGCGCGCCCGTCGCGATGGTCCCGCGACACATACACATCAATGAAGTCCTTCACGCTCAATGCGTCGACGCCGATCAGTGACTGCTCAAGACTCTTCGCCGAGGCTTCGGCCATCAGGTCAGCCTTCGAACCGAAATGTTTGTAGAAACCGCCATGGGTGAAGCCGGCGGCGGCCATCAGGTCGGCCACGCCGACCCCGTCAAAACCGCGCTCGCGAAATACGACTGAGGCTGTTTCGACGATGTGCTCCCGATTTGCCTGGGCCTGGGCTTTGGTCACGCGCATGTTTCGATACCTCGTTACCGCTGGAAATTCATCGACTGATCATACATTGATGTTGATCATAATCAAAACCGTTGACAGTTTAGATTTCGATCATCATCATAATTTCCAGCGATCAGACCAGTTACCAACGGACACGGAACAACCTCCCATGAGCGACCTGAATCTGTTTACCGCCTATACCTTGGCCCAGGCACTGGCTGATCGAGCCTGACTTTTTCTCATGCATCAATCCCAATCCATGTTTCTCACAAAGAGCTGACATCATGACTACTCGCCCTACCGTTCTCATCACTGGCGCGTCCACCGGCATTGGCGCGGTTTACGCTGAGCGTTTCGCCCAACGCGGACATGATCTGGTGTTGGTCGCCCGCGATCACTCGCGCCTGGAAACGCTCGCCGCGAAGTTGCGTGGCGAGCACAACGTCGCCGTTGAAGTGCTTCAGGCCGACCTGACTCAACTCACTGACCTGCACAGCGTCGAAGCGCGCCTGCGGGATGATGCGCGCATCGGCATCCTCGTCAACAATGCCGGCGCCGCACAGTCCGGCACCTTCATCGAGCAAAGCACCGACAGCGTTGCACAACTGGTAGCCCTCAACACCACCGCACTGGTGCGGCTCGCCAGCGCCATCGCGCCGCGCTTGGCCAAAGCAGGTGAAGGCGCGATCATCAACATCGGCTCGGTGGTGGGTCTGGCGCCTGAGTTCGGCATGACGGTCTACGGTGCGACCAAGGCGTTCGTGCTGTTCCTGTCCCAAGGCTTGAGCCTGGAACTGTCGCCTCAGGGTGTCTATGTGCAAGCCGTACTGCCCGCAGCCACCCGCACGGAGATTTGGGATCGCGCCGGTATCGACATCAACACTTTGAGCGAAATCATGGAAGTGGGTGATCTGGTCGATGCCGCCCTGGTGGGCTTCGACCGTCGCGAGCCGGTGACCATTCCTCCGCTGCATGAAGGCGAGCGCTGGGATGCCCTGCAAACCGCGCGTCAGGGTCTTTTGTCGCAGATCAGGCAGTCCGCCGTGGCGCAGCGCTATTTGACTCAAGACTGACCCATGCCGACAGGTCGGCCTCGCCCCACTCTCATTCCCCCGACAAGAGCAGCTGCAACATGAAGGCATTTTTTATCGACCGCTACGGCAAGCAGAACGGAATGATTGGCGAAGTGCCCGACCCTGTGGTCGGTGTGCATGACGTTCTGGTTCAGGTGCATGCAACCAGCGTGAACCCGTTGGACTCGAAGATCAGAACGGGGGAATTCAAACTGATCCTGCCCTATACGTTTCCATTGGTATTGGGCAATGACCTGGCCGGAGTGGTTGTTAGCACGGGTTCGGCGGTGAAGCGATTCAAGCCAGGAGACGAAGTCTATGCACGTCCTCCAGAGGCCCGGATCGGGACGTTTGCTGAACTGATCGCCGTGGACGAAAACGCGCTCGCGCTGAAACCCTCGAATCTCGACATGGCCGAAGCGGCTGCCATCCCCTTGGCGGCTTTGACGGCCTGGCAGGTGCTGGTTGAGACCGCCCAGCTGAAAAAAGGCCAGAAGGTGTTGATTCATGCTGGATCCGGTGGCGTCGGCACGTTTGCTATCCAGCTCGCCAAACACCTTGGCGCCTTCGTTGCGACCACCACCAGTACGGCGAATGTTCAATGGGTGAAAGCACTCGGGGCGGATGTGGTCATCGATTACAAACAGCAGGATTTTGCAAAGGAGTTGCGCGATTTCGACGTGGTGTTGAACAGCCTCGGCGCCGATGTACTGGAGAAATCGATCAAGGTGCTCAAGCCTGGTGGACAGCTCATTTCCCTTTCAGGGCCGCCGACCGTGCAATTTGCCCAAGAGCAAGGCCTGTCTTGGGTGCTGGGGCAAGTCATGCGCCTGCTGAGCAGCGGTATTCGCAGAAAAGCCCGCAGACATGGGGTGAGCTATGCGTTTTTGTTCATGCGAGCCAACGGGATACAACTGCAGAAAATCACCTCGCTTATCGAGGCTGGGGTCATCAAACCGGTCATCGATCGCTCCTTCCCTTTTGCATCGACCGCAGAGGCGTTGCGCTACGTCGAGCAGGGCAGATCAAAAGGCAAAGTCACCATAACAATCAAATAAGCGCACGACAAAAGATGTCAGTAGATGATGTGCATACCGCCAAGTACCCGACTGCGGCGCCTGAACCAGAGGAGCCGCCAGCGCACGACAAGTCCATAGAAGAGCAGTGCCACCGGAACCCGCACGGGTAGAAAAGCCGATCATCTTTTGGCGTGGTTTGATGCTTGAGCAGTAACCGGGAAACGGTTCAAAAAGCAGGCGGTCGGCCAGGTCGGAGTTGCACTGGGGTACCAGACCTGGCTGCATTTACACCCCCATGCCTACTCCACCGCCTCAGCCACGCCCTGATCCTCCCCCAGAAATCCGCCACTCTGGTGATGCCACAACCGCGCATAGGTGCCGTTTTTCCCGAGCAATTCGGTGTGGGTGCCTTGTTCGATGATGCGTCCATCATCCATGACGATCAGCCTGTCCATCGCCGCAATCGTGGACAATCGATGGGCGATGGCGATCACGGTCTTGCCCTGCATCATTTCATCGAGGCTTTCCTGGATGGCGACTTCGACCTCTGAATCCAGGGCGCTGGTGGCCTCGTCAAGCAGCAGGATCGGGGCATTTTTGAGCATTACCCGGGCAATGGCGACGCGTTGACGCTGGCCGCCCGAAAGCTTGATACCCCGCTCGCCCACCAGGGTGTCGTAGCCGCTGTGGCCTTGCTTGTCGCTCAGTTGGCTGATGAACCCATCGGCTTGGGCACTGGCCGCGGCGCTGCGGATTTGCTCGTCGGTGGCATCGGGGCGTCCATAGGCGATGTTGTCGCGAATGGAGCGGTGCAGCAGCGAAGTGTCCTGAGTCACCATGCCGATGGCGCTGCGCAGACTGTCCTGGGTGACGTGCGCGATGTTCTGCCCGTCGATGCGAATCTCACCCTTGTCCACGTCGTAAAAGCGCAGCAGCAGGTTGATCAGCGTGGATTTACCGGCACCGGAGCGGCCCACCAGCCCGATCTTTTCGCCCGGGCGAATGCTCAGGCTCAGGCCATCGAGCACCTGGCGTTCGCCGTTGTAATTGAAGCTCACATTGTCGAAAGTCACCGCGCCGCCCGTGGTGACCAGCTCCCTGGCGTCCGGGGCATCCTGCACCTTGGGGCCGCAGGCCAGGGTCGCCATGCCATCCTGCACGGTGCCGATGCTCTCGAACAGCGAGGTCATTTGCCACATGATCCAGTGCGACATGCCATTGATGCGCAACGCCATGGCAATAATCGCCGCCACCGCACCCGCGCCCACTTGACCTTGGTGCCATAGCCATAGGGCATAACCGCCTGCCCCCATGATCAACCCGACCACCAATGCCTGATTGACGATCTCGAACTGGCTGACCAGGCGCATCTGGCGAAAGCCGGTCTGCTTGAAATCCTCCATGGCAGCGCGCGCGAAGTGGGCTTCACGTTTGGAATGGGAGAACAGCTTTACCGTGGTGATGTTGGTGTAGGCGTCTGAGATACGCCCGGTCATTGATGACCGCGCATGGGCCTGCTCCTGCCCTACTTTCTCAAGGCGGGGTACGAAGTAGCGCATGGCAAGACCGAACAACGCCACCCAGACAATGAACGGCAGCATCAGCTTCAGATCAAAGCCGCCGGCCAACGCGATGATCGCAATGAAGTACACCCCGATCCCCGGAGCGATCTCGATAATGGTGAATAACACCTCGCGCACCGACAGCGCCGTCTGCATCACCTTGGTGGTGACCCGGCCGGAGAACTCATCGGAGAAGAACGAAAGGCTTTGCCGCAACATCAGCCGATGAAAATCCCAGCGCAGCCGCAACGGCAGGTTGATCGCCAATATTTGGTGCTGCACCATCGTGCGCATCGCTACCAGCCCAATGCTGGTCACCAGCACCACGCCGATGCCCCACAGCACGCGACTTTCCTGCCTGGCCGCATCGCCGCCTGCCTGCCAGATCGATAGCATGTCCACGACCTGCCCGAGAAAAGAAAACAGCCAGGCTTCGTAAATCGACACAGCGGCACTGAGCAGCGCGAGCGCGAGAATGTAACCGCGAGCGCCCCGCGTGCAGGCCCACAGGAACCGCGCCAGACCTTCAGGTGGCGGAGGTGCCTCGTCGGGCGGAAAAGGGTCGAGCCGTTGTTCAAATGCGTGAAGCATGGTGATCTCCAAAACCATCTGGTAAAGAGATTCTGGCATTTAAAGGTTGCTTTGAGGGGTTTGGGTGGAGGAAAGGTTGTTCGCCCGGCACAACGAGGGTGCACGGGAGCAGACGTTTCATGCCTCACAAGGAAACCGAGAACGCCATGATCGACCGCAAACAATTGCATCAGGACGGCTATGCCCTGTCCGCCAAGCGATCCCGGCCGAGTGGCTGGATGGCCTGCGTGCCGTGTTCGATGCCGGGGTGAAACCGTCGGACCAGTGGCCAGTGCCGCGTGGCTTGGACTGGCGTTACTCGATGCTGGACGACGATGCGAAGGTTCAGGCGGTATGTCGCCTACCACTGGTGCTGGCAGTGGTGGGAGAGCTGATCGGGGAGCGGTTCTTTCTCTCGCAGGTGGAGGGCCGCGAGCCTCTGATCGGTGGTCACCAACAACTGCACCACAACTTGTCGGCCCAACGGCCAGGCGACATCGCCATCGCCCTTATTGCCCGACGGGCCGCTCATACCGCCGCTGAATCCGCTCCACCTCCCCTGAGCGCCGCAACTGCTCCAAAGCCTTGGCCCACGCGGCCACCACCTCATCGTCAGAGTCAAGGCTGAAGGCGATGTACAGCGATGACCGATAGAGTTCGATGGGGATTTTGCGCAGTGTGCCCGGTGCGATATTCAACTGGCGGCTGTAGTAAGCCACCCCGGCATCGGTGTCACCTACGATGATCTTGGTCCGCCCGGCGAGCAGCATGCGGTAGAGCAGCTTGCTCTCGGTTGCACTTTTGTCCAGGTTGTTGAAGCCCAGCGACTGCAGCATCTGCGGCACCAGGCCGGCATGTCGCGTGGTGATCTGCGGGGCGTGCAGCAGTTGTTCCAGGGAATTCACCGGCGGCGTACTGGCCAACTGATAGGCATGAATGGACTCTTCCACGATCGGCCCGACCCACTTGTACAACGGCTCGCGCTCCGCCGTGCGAAACAGCGAGAACATGATGGTCTTGCTTCGGGTCCTCAGTACCTGGGTGGCGCGCATGCTGGGCTGCAGCAGCACCTCGAAGTCATCCCCGGTCAGTGCCATGATGGCTCGCACGATTTCAGTGGTCATGCCGGTGAGCTGGTTGTTCTCCTGATAGTTGTACGGGGCCCATTCTTCGGTGACCACCTGATACGGCTCGGCCCTGGCAACGCCAGTACCGAGCAGCAGACAGAGCAGCGCTGCGACAGGTGTCGATTGTTTCACGGGTTCTCCTGATGGGCAGCCTGGTGTTTATGGGGGACCTGATAAGCATAGCCTTAAACACGCACCAAACAGTTGGTGCGCCCCCTTCAGCGGAGATAAATCCCCTCGCCACGGGCTCACCCAAGCGCGTCACTGCGCCCAGCCATCAGCCACAACGATGCGTCGTATAACCGAGGCAGGCGTTCCCCCCGTCCCGCCGTCGCCTTATCTTTGCTCCAGCGATCAATGAGGTTCGCGCTGCCCAGGATTCCTGCCATGCACACCCAATCCATTCTCCATCGCACAACATTGCTAGCTGCCCTTTTTCTCACGGCTGCGATCTACCCCCTGACTTCCACCGCAACGCCAATAGAAGCCTCGCGATCACACAAATCCCAGCTGCCGGGCGTCTATCGATTCCAAGTGGGTGAGGTACAGGTCACCGCACTGAGCGACGGTACGCTACCGCTTAATCTTCACCCGCTGCTGCGGGGCATCAGCACCGGGCAAATAGACGCGCTGTTGCAGAATGGCTTCGTCCGTAACCCGGTGGAAACCTCGATCAACGCCTACGTAATCGACACCGCTTCTCATCTGGTACTGGTGGATACAGGCGCCGGCGAACTTTTCGGCAATGTAGCCGGCAAACTGCCCCAGAGCCTGGCCGCCGCTGGCTATCGGCCGGAGCAGATCAGCGACATTCTGATCACCCACATTCACACCGATCATTCCGGCGGGCTGACGCGGGATGGGCAGATGCTATTCCCCAACGCGACCATTCACGTGGGTCAGGCCGATGTGGATTTCTTCCTGGATCCGGCCAACCTGAGCAGCGGACTCCAACCCAAGCACCTGGAAGAAGCGCGCAAGACGATTGGCCCCTACCTTGAGGCGGGCAAGGTCAAGACGTTCACCGCAAAGACCACCCTCCTCCCCGGCATCACCGCCATCCCGACACCGGGCCACACGCCGGGCCATAGCTTCTACAGGGTCGAGAGTCAGGGCCAAAGCCTCGATTTCTGGGGGGATATCCTGCACGTCGGCCTGATCCAGTTCGCCCGGCCCGAGGTGACCATCAGTTTTGACGTCAATCAGGACAACGCACGAGCCCAGCGGCTGCGTCAGTTCGAAACCTCAGCCGATGAAATGCGCCTGTCTGCGGTCGCGCATTTGCCCTTCCCCGGTATCGGCCATATTCGACGCGAAGCCGGAAAGTATGAGTGGGTGCCGGCCCAGTATCGCAATCGCGACTGAAACGCTTGATCTTGTGGGAGCGAGCCTGCTCGCGATGGCGGTGGCACATTCCCCATCGGCGCTGACTGACACACCGCTTTCGCGAGCAAGCTCGCTCCCACAGGGGATTTGCGGTGAATGAAGACTCTGCGGCTGGCGGTGATCAAGGGTGGGAGCGAGCTTGCTCGCGAAGGCGTAGGCACATCCCACATCTTTGCTGACTGACACACCGCTTTCGCGAGCAAGCTCGCTCCCACAGGGGATCTGCGGTGAATGAAGATTCTGCGGCTGGCGGTGATCAAGGGTGGGAGCGAGCTTGCTCGCGATGGCGGCGGCACATTCAACATCTTTGCTGACTGATACACCGCTTTCGCGAGCAGGCTCGCTCCCACAGGGGATCTGCGGTGAATGAAGATTCTGCGGCTGGCGGTGATCAAGGGTGGGAGCGAGCCTGCTCGCGATGGCGGCGGCACATTCCCCATCGGCGCTGACGGACACTCCGCTTTCGCGAGCAAGCTCGCTCCCACAGGGGATTTGCGACGAATGAAGATTCTGCGGCTGGCGGTGATCAAGGGTGGGAGCGAGCCTGCTCGCGATGGCGGCGGCACATTCAACATCTTTGCTGACTGATACACCGATTTCGCGAGCAAGCTCGCTCCCACAGGGGATCTGCGGTGAATGAAGATTCTGCGGCTGGCGGTGATCAAGGGTGGGAGCGAGCCTGCTCGCGATGGCGGCGGCACATTCCCCATCGGCGCTGACTGACACTCCGCTTTCGCGAGCAGGCTCGCTCCCACCTGCGCAACGCTATACAAACCGGCACCTTGTTTGATTTCATGCCCGCACAGCAGCCTGTCTGATGGCGCTGATCGGGAGATGAAGATGAACTACACGGATTTCGACGGAGCGTTGCTGCTGGCACTCAAGGCGCTGCTGCAAGAGCGCAATGTCACGCGTGCCGCTGCCCAGTTGGGCATCAGCCAACCGGCTCTGTCGGCACGGCTGGCGCGTCTGCGGGATATCCTGGCGGATCCGTTGTTCGTCCCGGCGGCGAACGGTCGTGGCGTGGTCCCCACGCCCCGGGCGCAGGCACTGGAGCAAGAGTTGCTGCAAGTGCTCGAAGGGCTCAAACGCCTGGTCAGTCAACCGGAACGTTTCGATCCGGCCACCACGACCCGCACCTTCGTCATCGCCTTGTTCGAAACGCCGGCGGCCGTTCTGGCGCCGGATCTCTGCGCCCGTCTGAAGCATGAGGCAAAGCATGCAAAGCTGGCGTTCATCCATCCCCCACGCGACGTGTTCGAGCGTCTTGAGCAAGGCCAGATCGATCTTCTGATCACCGTGCCAGGCGCGCTTCGCGACGACCTCATGCAGCGACCTCTTTGGGAGGATGGCTTCCTGACCGCCCAGCGCAAGGGCCATCCTCGCGGCACGGGACCACTTGATCTCGAGACGTTTTGCGCCCTTGATCATGTGCTCGTGTCCTCGGAAGGCGGGCGTTTTGCCGGGGTGGTCGACGAGGCACTGGTGGAGATCAACCAGGTTCGCAACGTCGCCTTCTCCATTCAGAATTACGCACTGGCGCCGCTGCTCGTTGCGTCCACCGATACCCTGTGCACACTGCCCTCGCGCTTCCTCTGCCAGTACCGCGACCGGTTGGACCTGTTCGAACCACCCCTCGAGCTGTCTGCGCTGCGCCTGGTGCTGGCCTGGCACCCGCGCAATAACAAGGATGCCGGCCATCAATGGCTGCGCCGCCAGGTCTATCTCAGCGCGGAACTGGAGCCCGCTTGAGTGCTCCAGCGTAGGGGGTCCATCCAAGCGCGCCGCAACCATCGGTTATGCGTATAGCAGCTATCGATAGCGCAGCGGTTCTCGGTAGCAGCCTCTCTCTCTAATCTGCCCACCAACGCGATCGACGGCGGTCGCGACAGGTCAAACCGACCCCTATGGAGAGAGACGATGAACACACTCAACCGCACCATGGCCATCGCGACACTGGCACTGGCAACCCTCAGCGCCGAAGCTGCCTCCCCCGCCCAGACCGCTGCGAGCATGTCCGCCGTCGGCAGCGTGATTCAGTCCGCCAGCTACATCACCACCCGGGATGGCGTGCAGCTGTACTACAAGGATTGGGGTCCACGGGATGGCCAGGTAGTCACCTTCAGTCACGGCTGGCCGCTGAACGCCGACAGCTGGGAAGCGCAGATGATGTTCCTCGCCTCGAAGGGTTATCGCGTCGTTGCCCACGACCGTCGCGGTCATGGCCGCTCCAGCCAGCCGTGGGAAGGCAACGATATGGATCACTACGCCGACGATCTGGCGGCGGTGATTGAAGCGTTGGACTTGAAGGATGTCACCCTGGTGGGTTTCTCGACCGGTGGCGGCGAAGTGGCTCGCTATATCGGTCGCCATGGTACGGGCCGAGTGAAGAAGGCCGTGCTGGTTTCCGCCGTCCCACCGCTGATGCTCAAGACCCAAACCAACCCCGGCGGTCTGCCCATCGAGGTGTTCGACGGGCTGCGCAAGGCGTCCCTGGAGAACCGCTCACAGCTTTACCTGGACATCGCTTCCGGTCCTTTCTTCGGTTTCAACCGCGAGGGTGCCAAGCCATCCCAAGGGCTGATCCAGTCGTTCTGGGTGCAGGGCATGCAGGCGGGCAGCAAGAACACCTATGAATCGATCGCGGCGTTCTCGGCGACCGATTTTCGCGACGACCTGAAGAAGTTCGATGTGCCGACGCTGGTCGTTCATGGAGACGATGATCAGATTGTTCCCATTGATGCTTCCGGTCGGGCCTCGGCGGCGCTGATCAAGGGTGCACGTCTGATCGTCTACCCCGGCGCGCCCCATGGCCTGACCGATACACACAAGGACCGGCTGAACCAGGATCTGCTGACGTTTCTTCAGGAATAAAACAATGACATGCACTGCATGACCTGTGTGGGAGCGAGCCTGCTCGCGATAGCGTCGGAACATTCACGACCCCGGCCAGGCGACCTAGCGCCATCGCGAGCAGGCTCGCTCCCACCTTTGTCCAGGGGCGCCCAGATTCTGCGCCCACCTTGCAGAGCCCTTCTCAGGAAGGGCTTTTGCGTTCTACGCCTCTCACGTCAAACGGCTTGTGGTCGGCACGCTTATCAATTCATGTGAACCTAGCCGTCCTGCAACCCTCGGATATTCAAGACGTACCAAGGGTGATCCACATGACAATCGAAGACACTTTATTACGTCAACGCAAGGTACTTGCCGAGTTCGGCGAGCTGGCCCTGGTTTCAGACGATTTTGAACACATCCTCGACGAGGCGTGTCGTCTGGTCGGTGAAGCACTGGAAACCCATTTGGCGAAGTTCATGTCGCTGGAAGACGACGGGCTCACTTTCCTCGTGCGCAACGGTGTGGGCTGGTTGCCGGGGGTCGTCGGCGAAGTCCGGGTTCAGGCACTGGAAGGCACACCGGAACGGTATTCCCTGGACTCCGGCGGCGCCGTCATTTCCACGGACATTGCGACAGAAACACGCTTTCACTATCACGACTTCCAAACGCGCAACGGCGTCCAGGCGTTCGTCAATGTGCTGGTATACGGCGCCACCGAGACGCGGCCCTTCGGCATCTTCGAAGTCGACAGCCGCAGCCCCCGGCAGTTTAGCGAGAGCGACATCGACTTTCTGCGCGTCTACAGCAACCTGCTGGGTGCGGCGTTGAAACGCGCCAAAACCATGCAGGCCATGCGCCTGACTGAAGAAAAATTGCGTGAAAGCGAAAGACACTATCGAATCGCCGCGCAGCTTAATCCACTCTGGCCCTGGACGGCCGACAGCCATGGCGCGGTGACATCACTGGATCAACGCTGGTATGAATACACCGCACGGTCGCCTGAGCAGACACTCGGGCGCCAGTGGCTGAACGCAACGCACCCCGATGACCGCATATCATTTGCCCGGTTGTGGAATCAGTCGCTGGCGAGTTTGCAACCCTTCGACGCACAGATCCAGTTGCGAAAATCCACGGGGGAATATCGATGGTTCAGAATCCGCGCGTTTTGTAGCCTGGATCCCGAGGGACGATGCGAGCGCTGGTATGGCACCGTCGAAGACATCAACGAGCGGGTGCAACTGGAGGCGGCGCTCAGGGACTGGAACGACCTGCTCGAAGACCGGATTGCAACCCGTACCCAGCAGCTTGAAGCCGAACAACAGGAGCGTGCGCTGGCCGAGTCGAAACTGCGGCAAAGTCAGAAGATGGAAGCGGTAGGCCAACTGACGGGGGGTATTGCCCACGACTTCAACAACCTGCTGGCTGGCATCAGTGGCAGCCTTGAGCTGATGCAACGGCACATCGACCGTCAACGCTACGACGAACTGTCTCGCTACAACTCCGTCGCCCTGACCTCAGCGACACGCGCCGCCGCACTGACCCAGCGCCTGCTGGCATTTTCCAGGCAGCAGTCGCTAGAACCGGAAGTTCTCGAACCGCGCAAAGTGGTGGCCGGCCTGGAAGAAATGATCCGACGCTCCGTGGGCCCGAGCATTCATGTCGAATGCGCTTTCAGGGGGCATGATCCGATCAAATGCGACCCCAATGGACTGGAGAACGCTCTGCTCAATCTGGCCATCAATGCCCGGGATGCGATGCCCGGTGGCGGAACCTTGAAACTTGACGTGCAACGCTGCGTTATCGACGCGACATCTTCCAGCGAAAAAATGATGCCGCCGGGCCCATATGTGGCGATCTCGGTCACCGACTCGGGCACGGGGATCAGCGCCGACATCCTGTCTCGGGTATTCGATCCGTTCTTCACCACCAAGCGCATTGGCGAAGGATCCGGCCTGGGCCTGTCGATGATCTACGGGTTTGCCCAGCAATCCGGAGGGCAGGTGAAGATTCAGAGCAGCGTCGGCGTGGGCACGACCGTGACAATGTATTTTCCGGTTGTCAGCCAGTCCCCCATCAGGGTGAAAAGCGCGCATCTGGATGACACCGCACCCTTGCAGCCCGGCGCCAACGAAACCATTCTGGTGGTGGATGACGAAGCGGCGATTCGCCAGTTGGTCTCGGAATTCCTGACTGAAACCGGCTATCACGTCATCGATGCGCTGGACAGCGTCTCTGCCCTCAAGCAGGCCGATAAGACCGAGCATATCGATTTATTGCTGACAGATATCGGCCTGCCGGGAACCATGAATGGCATCAGCCTGGCGAATGAAATGAAGGCCAGATATCCCTCGCTGAAAGTGTTGTTCATCACCGGATTTGCCGAGGGGAAAAATCTGGTTTCGGTCGACACCACGACCCACGTACTGGCCAAACCTTTCAGCTTGACTGACCTGGGCCGACGGGTGAGTGCGTTGATTCACGCCAGTGAGGACAGCGCTGGATGACGGGGCCCCTTTTCCTTTGAATCAGTGCCGCAACAGTTTGCGCAACGGAATCTCGTCCTTGCGCACAGGCGACTTGATGACGATGTAGCTGAAGTATTTGGAGATGCCGATGTTCTTGTCCAGCAGGCTTTCCATCACATCCTGGTAATCCTGGATGCTGCGGGTCATGAAGCGCACCAGGTAATCGTAGCCACCGCTGATCAGGTGACATTCGAGCACTTCATCCACCAGGCGGATGTTGGACTCGAATTTGGCGAAGTCCTCGCGCTTATGGTCGCTCAAGGTGATTTCGGTGAAGACCGTCACCGAGTCGGTAATCTTGGCCAGGTTCAAATGGGCCTTGTAGCTGGAGATATACCCCAACGACTCGAGCCGTTTGACCCGTTGCAGGCATGGGCTGGCGGACAAGCCAACGGCATCGGCCAGGCTGACGTTGGTCATGCGACCGTCTTTTTGAAGCTCTACCAGAATGCTGATGTCGATCCGGTCCAGTTTCGCTACACCTTCCATCACCTACCTCTGTCTGCCATTTGTAAGACAATCTTCTAACAAAATCAGCACCGTAAAGACAGCTGATGCTGAGCCACCAGATCGGCCATGCTGTTGATGCAATACTGGCCCGCGCACGGCTTGGGCGGGTTGTCGGGGTTGCGACAGATCAGGCAAACCGCCCCAACCTTGGCGGGACGGGCGCCAGGTCGGGTCACTTGAAGAATAGCCTGCGCATCGAGGTCGTTGGCCTTGAGCCAAACGGTATCGTGCAAAGGGTCACTGGCCAGTGAAATAAAATCCTCCGGCTCGATGCCCAGGCGCTCGCACAACGCACCCCGGTCTTCTGCATCGCGGTCGCCCAATACGAGCAGGCGATAGAACTTGCGCAGATAGAGCATCGCCCCCGGCGCATCCTCGAACAACGTCCAGGCGGCGGCCGAGCGGGCGAAGCTCATGCCCTCCTCCCAACTGACCTTGAGTTTCCAGCGCTCGGCCAACTGACGGTGGGCGAAACACAGCAAACCGCTGAAGCCCAACTCGCCGAAGCGCGGATACAGCGCTTGCAGTACCTCATCGAACTCGGCCAGCACCTGGTTTTTTTCCGGCGATTCGCCGTGGTTTTCCAACAGTGGCTGCAGCGCCGTCCAGATGGCGGAGTCCCGATCCACCAGGACCTCATCGCAGTCGATCAACAATGCCCGATACTCAGTCAACCTCATGGGTAAAGCCTCCGCTGATGTCCCACCGATCCACGCTCCTTTGATTTGCATTGGCGCTTGCCCTGGCAAACGCCATGAACACCAGGCCTTCAGCCCATGACCCGTGCCAGCGCAGCGTCGAGAATCTGCAAGGCCTCATCGACCTGCGCCTCGCTGGTCACCAGAGGGGCAAGGAAGCGCAATACGTTGCGGTACACTCCGCACTTGATAACCAGCAATCCACCGGCCCGGGCTTCGTCGATCAAGCGCTGGTTGAGGTCGGCATCCGGGGTGCGCGCCAGGTCATCCTTGATCAGTTCGATCGCCAGCATGAAGCCGCTGCCACGCACGTCGCCAATGCGCGGGTAGCGGGTTTGCAGACGTAACAGCCCCTGACGCAGACGCTCGCCCAGGGCTTCGCCACGGGCCAACAGGTGTTCCTGCTCGTAAGCGTCAATCACCGCCAGCGCCGCCGCGCACGACAGCGCGTTACCGCCATAGGTACCGCCCAGTCCACCAGGCAGTGGCGCATCCATGATTTCGGCCTTGCCGACCACACCCGACAGCGGCAAGCCGCCGGCGAGGCTTTTGGCGACGGTGACCAGGTCTGGCTGGATGCCGGCATGCTGGAAGCCGAACCATTTACCGGTGCGACCAAACCCGGTCTGGATCTCATCAAGAATCAGCACAATGCCGTGTTTTTCCGTCAGCGCGCGCAGGCTTTGGAGGAACTCGACGGGCGCCGAGAGGAAACCGCCGTCGCCTTGCACCGGCTCGATGATGATTGCTGCGACCCGCTCAGGTGCCACTTGAGTCGCCAACAGTTCGTCCAGCGCCTGGAGCGCCATTTCGCTGGTGACACCCCGATAGGCATTCGGATAGGGCGTATGAAAGACCTCCGGCGCGAACGGCCCGAAATTCTGTTTATAAGGCTGGCTCATGCCGGTGAGCGTGGTACCCAGCAACGTCCGGCCATGGAAGCCGCCGCGAAAGGCGATCACCGCCGAGCGCTGAGTGTAGGCTCGGGCGATCTTCACCGCGTTTTCTACGGCTTCGGCGCCTGAGGTAAAGAACGCCGCCTTATAGGCTTGCTCACCCCCGATCATTTCGCACAGGCGCTTGGCCAAGTCCAGATAAGGCTGGTAGGCCACGACCTGGAAACAGGCATGGGTGACTTTTTGCAGTTGGGCTTGCACCGCCGCGACCACCTTGGGGTGATTGTGGCCGATGTTCAGCACACCGATGCCGCCGACGAAGTCCAGGTAGCGCTTGCCGTCCACGTCCCACAACTCCGTGCCCTGGGCCCGGTCGATCACCAGCGGATGGGCAGTGACCAGTCCACGTGGCACGAACTGATCACGCTGACGGAGCAGACTTGGGGTTTCTTCGACTTTACTGTTCATGGCATTTCCCATCGTGAGCCTCGCAACCAGGAAGCGGCTGCGGTGTGTTCACAGGTTAAGCGTTCGACACGATTGTCTAAGCCGAACTTGGTCGTTGAGAAATTCGGATCGACTGTTTACACCCCGACAAACAGCAGAATCCTCCAAGGGCGCCTCGCACCATGGAATCTACCGGCAGAGGTGCCTTGCAACGCAGCCTCGTGCTGCTGCACAGGCCCTTTCGACAGATCCTGCTCTGACATTGAGGCATGCTTGATACTTCCCTTTTACATGCGAGAAATGCCCCATGGCCCTGCTGTATAAAGCTGACCCGGTCCGCGGCGAACAATGGCAGCGTCTGTTCGCCAAACATGCCCCGGATATCCAATGGCGTGCCTGGCCGGACATCGGCGATCCTCGGGATATTCGTTACCTGGCGGCCTGGCAGGCACCGGACGATATCGAAACCGTGTTGCCCAACCTTAAAGTGCTGTTCGCCTTGTCGGCGGGGGTCGATCAACTGGATCTGGGGCGCTTGCCGGCGACGCTGCCGGTGGTGCGATTGCTCGACCCCGGCATCAGTCAGGGCATGTGCGAATACGCCAGTTTCGCCGTACTCAGCTTGCACCGCGACATGGTGCGCTATCGCCAGCAACAGACCGAGCGGTGCTGGCAAGCACACCGGTTGGTGCCTGCGCAGCAGCGCCGGGTCGGGGTCATGGGCCTGGGGTTGCAGGCCCGTCACATACTCAACACCTTGAAGCCCTTTGGTTTCGCCTTGTCGGGCTGGGCGCGCAGTGAACATCACATTGATGGAGTGGAGTGCTTTGCCGGAACCGGGCAACTGCCGGCCTTCCTCAGCCAATGCGATATTGTGCTGTGTGTCTTGCCGCTGACCGAACAAACCAAGGGAATTCTCAACCGTCAGTTGTTCCAACACCTGCCCAGGGGCGCGGCCCTGGTCAACATGGGCCGCGGAGGGCATCTGGTAGAAGCGCATTTGCTTGAAGCGCTTGCCAGCGGCCAGCTGAGCGCGGCGGTGCTCGACGTACTGGAACAGGAACCGGCCGCGCCGGATCATCCGTTCTGGAACCATCGGCAAATAATATTGACGCCCCATATCGCAGCGATGACTCAACCCGAGAGTGCGTTTGGCGTGTTATTGGACAATATTCGCCGCCACCAACGGGGCGAAACGATGCTTGGCCTGGTGGACCGTGAGCGCAGCTACTGAACCGTGCGTGACGAGGTGCATCGAGCAAAAAACCATCCGGTATTTACTGCTGGCCCGGCCGCTGATTTGAGCAAGAAATGTGGCCGCAAGAGGCGTTGCAGAAGGAACCTGCCGAATCGTTTTGCGACCCTTGTCAGGCCTGCTTGCAGGTGAGATACAAGCATCACCCGCGGATAAATCCGACCGTTTACACCCTCTCTCAATGGTGATCTGCCATGTCCACTTCGAAACGCCCTGACTACGTCTATCGTGCCATGACCGCCACCGATGTCCCCTCGGCACACGCCTTATCCGTGCAGTTGAAATGGCCTCATCGTCTGGAGGACTGGGCGATGCTGCAGCGCGTCGCCCAAGGTTTTGTCGTTGAGGATCAGGGCCGCTTGATCGGCACTGCATTCACCTGTGCCCAGGGAGACTACGCCACCATCGGCCTGGTGATCGTCGATGACGAATACCAGGGCCAGGGGATCGGTCGCAAACTGATGGAACTGGCCATTGAAGCGTGCGGCTCGCGTACTGCCATCCTCAATGCGACGCTGGCCGGTGCCCCGCTGTATGCCAGCCAGGGATTCGTTGACTTTGGGCATATCCAGCAACATCAGGGCCTGGCTTTACCGCCTGTACCGCAGGGGTTGGCCGACGACGAACGCTGCCGCGCGCTGACCGAAGCCGATCACGCTCAAATGATCAGACTGGCCAATGCGGGAAGTGGCCTGGACCGTCAGGCCGTGCTCACCGATCTGTTCGATGTCGTTGAGCATGCAGTGGGTATTGAGCGGGACGGCCAGTTGTGCGCTTTCGCCCTGCTGCGCCCCTTCGGTCGTGGCCGTTGCATCGGTCCGGTCATCGCGCAGAACCCTGAACAGGCCCGGCATCTGATCGCCGTGTTGCTGGCACGGGTGCCGGATGCATTCGTTCGGATCGACATTCCTTCCGACACGGGGCTGGGCCCCTGGCTCGAAGAAGCGGGCCTCAAGCAGGTCGACACCGTCGCCCAGATGGCTCGTGGCACGCCCCCGCAAGCGACCGGCTCAGTGCGGCAGTTCGTGCTGGTGACCCAGGCCGTTGGCTGACAAATCCCATCGCTTATCCAGGTCTTTTTTGGAGAATCATGTTCATGCCCGAACCCACTGCAGTGCTGTTGGCGCATGCCGACGGCAGCCCCGCCTCAACCTCGTTCACCCCAGGCTCATTGGGGGCCAATGATCCGTTCGACAGGCTCATCGCTTATGCCGGGGCGGATGGCATCGCCGCTGGTGTCGTCCGGGCCAGCGGTCGGTTCAGTAGCGACCAGTATCCCTTCAGCGAAATGATCGTGGTGCATGCCGGAGGCGTTGAACTGCGCAGCCAGGCACAAACGCTGCGCCTCAGCGCCGGTGAAAGTGCGGTGATCGCCCGTGGTACGGCGGTTGAGATCGACGCGCAACCCGAGTCTTTCTGGGCCTTCTGTGCCGATACCCAGCGCGTGAATGCCAGCGAGCCCGGGCTGACAGCACTCCCGACGCACACGATGCTCTCGCCTTCGGCGGCCCCCGACGACGCAATACTGCTCAGCCCACCCCCGCAATGTCGCTCGCACAATCTGTTTGTCGAAAAAGCGACCAACCTGCGCATTGGGATCTGGGACTCAACGCCGTACACCCGCCGGACCAGGCCTCACAAGCTGCATGAACTGATGCACCTGATCGAAGGCAGCGTCACCCTGCAGACAGCCGACGGAAACGACCTGACGGTCAACGCCGGCGATACCGTATTCGTCCCCCTGGATGCACCCTGCGCCTGGGACAGCAGCGTTTATGTACGCAAGGTCTACGTCGTCAAATAGCACCGCTAATCGCGAG
>NZ_CP024081.1:4902329-4905325 GCF_003033885.1 Pseudomonas rhizophila
GAATCTCTCGCTGATCGGCGGTAATCGCCTTAGCCCCCTCGGGGGTCGAACCCAAGCGCTCTTTGCGAACCTGGTCGACCCAACGGCGCAAGGCGGTAGGGCCAATATCCAGGCTGGCACAGACTTCGGGAACGGACTGGCCCTCGTCCAGCACCATGCTGGCAGCCTTGAGCTTGAACTCACTGGAATAAGATTTGCGCATATCCAAACACCTCAGATTTGGGCGCCATCATAGCGCCCGATTGAAGTGTCCAAAATCATTAGGCCAGTTCAGCCTGCTCGCGATAACGATCAATCAGTCGCCATAGATATCCGACTTGAAATACTTGGCCTGAATCTTCTGATACTCCCCACTGGCCCGAATCCCGTCGATGGCCTTGTTCAAGTCCGACACCAATTGGGTATTGCCCTTGCGCACCGCGATACCCGCGCCTTCACCGACGTATTTCGGGTCCTTGAGCTCCGGCCCGACAAACGCGTAGCCCTTGCCCCGGGGCATCGACAGAAAATCCTCCAGCGGGATGGTGTCAGCGAATATCGCGTCCAGTCGACCGGACGCCAGGTCCATGTAGATTTCTTCGTTGTTGCTGTAGCGCTTGACTGTCACGCCCTTGGGTTCGAAGACCTCCGTAGCGAAGCGGTCGGTGGTGGTCGCCCGTTGCACACCCACGGTCTTGCCTTTGAGACTGGCGTACTGATCATCGACCACAGCGCCCTCCTTCATGACCAGCCGCGACGAGGTGAAGTAGTACTTGTGAGTAAAATCCACCGACTTCTTGCGCTCTTCGGTGATGGTCATGGACGACAGCGCCATGTCGATTTTCTTCACCTTGAGCGACGGAATCAGCCCGTCAAACTCACTTTCGATCCACTGGCACTTGACCTTCATCTGCGCGCACAGCGCATTGCCAATGTCATAGTCAAATCCCTCGATCTTTCCTTCGGAGGTCTTGGAAGCAAACGGCGGATACGCCGCTTCGATGCCGATACGCAAAGTCTTCTCGGCGGCGAACAGACTGCTGGAGGCCAGCAGGCTCAAGGCCAGGCCGGTGATGAGGGGGAGCTTTTTCATGATCGATCTCTCGCGGGTTTGTTGTTGGTTTTGGCAGAGAAAGGTGAAGCGACGGATTTTATGTACTTATAAATCCATACTGGACTTTAATGTACATATCGTCAATTGGGGCAACCGCGAAAAGTGATGGGAGGCTAATGGCCTCATCGCGAGCAGGCTCGCTCCCACAGGAGGCCTGCGTCGAACACGAATACTGTGTACAACCTGGATCCCTTGTGGGAGCGAGCCTGCTCGCGATAGCGGTTGGCAGGCAATGAATCAGCAACAGGCTATCTACCGCTTCCAGCGATCCGCCGCCGCATGATCACTGTCACGCCCTTCGACCCAGCGCGGGCCATCGGCGGTGTTTTCCTTTTTCCAGAACGGCGCACGGGTCTTGAGGTAGTCCATTACAAAGGCGCAGGCGTCGAATGCCGCCTGGCGATGGGCACTGGCGGCCGCCACGAAGACGATCGGTTCGCCCGGCTCCAGGGCACCGATGCGATGCAGGACCTCCAGCTTGAGCAACGGCCAGCGCTGCTCGGCCTCGGCGACGATCTTGCCCAAGGCTTTTTCAGTCATGCCCGGGTAGTGCTCCAGGAACATCCCGGACACATCAAGGCCGTCATTGAAGTCACGCACGTAGCCGACAAAACTCACCACCGCCCCCACGCCAACATTGGCCGCGTGCATCGCGTTGACTTCGACGCCCGGGTCGAACGGATCGGCTTGCACCCGAATCGCCATGGCTCAGCCTCCGGTCACGGTGGGAAAGAATGCCACTTCGTCACCATCGACCAGCGGCTCGTCGAGCTGGCACAGGTCTTCGTTGCGGGCGCACATCAGGTTTTGTTCTTTCAAGACATCGAAACCTTCACGCGCGGCCAACAGTATCCGCACGTCGTCCACCGTGGAGAAATCGCCCTCGACCTTCTGCGAATCAACGCCCAACGCTTCGCGATAACGCGCAAAGAACTTCACGGTAATTTTCATGGTGCATCCGCCTGGAAGTGGCCGCTCTTGCCGCCGAGTTTCTCCAGCACCCGCACGCCTTCAATGGTCATGCCCCGATCCACGGCCTTGCACATGTCGTAGATGGTCAGCGCAGCAACACTGGCGGCGGTGAGGGCTTCCATCTCCACGCCGGTCTGCCCCGACAGTTTGCAACGGGCAACGATGCGCACCCGGTCCTCGCCTTCGGCATTGAGCTCGACCTTGACGCTGGTGAGCATCAGCGGATGGCAGAGCGGAATCAGGTCACTGGTTTTTTTCGCCGCCTGAATGCCGGCAATGCGCGCAACGGCGAACACATCGCCTTTGGGATGACCACCGCTGACGATCATCTGCAGTGTTTCGGGCAGCATGCGCACAAAGGCTTCGGCCGTGGCTTCACGGAACGTCACGGCCTTGTCGGTCACATCGACCATGTTGGCGCGACCTTGGGAATCGAGATGAGTCAGCACAGGGTTACTCCTGATCGGGAGCATCGATTGTAAACCTGTGAGTCAGATTCCGGCAGGCCTGATTGTCGCACCTGTGGCGAGCGCAATTGCCCAATCACCGCAAATCCTCCTGTGGGAGCGGGCTTGCTCGCGAAGGCGGTGTATCAGATAAAAATAGGTGGCTGATGCACCGCTATCGCGAGCCTGCTGAACTGGCCTAATGATTTTGGACACTTCAATCGGGCGCTATGATGGCGCCCAAATCTGAGGTGTTTGGATATGCGCAAATCTTATTCMGATCACTGACAGCTACAGCTGGCCGTGGATCTTCTTCATCAACGTGCCCATCGGGATCTTCGCCGTGATGGTGGTGCGCCAGCAACTGAAGGCGCGGCCGGTGGTCACCAGCCACCAGCCAATGGATTACGTGGGGTTGATCACGCTGATCATCGGTGTCGGTGCGCTGCAGGTGATCCTCGACAAAGGCAACGACCTGGATTGGT